>NZ_JALEIL010000113.1 GCF_022770135.1 Anaerococcus sp.
AGAGCTTCTATGAAGAATCCAAATTTGTTTTTTATATCTTCATCACTTAACTTAAGCGCTTCAAATACTTTTTCTTGTAGATCAGAATTGTTAATTCTTACAGATCCTCCTCCCATCTCATCACCATTTATAACAATATCGTAAGCTTGAGTTCTTACCTTTTCTGGTTCTGTTAATAGTAAATCTATATCTTCTTCGTTTGGCATTGTAAATGGATGGTGTTGGGAAACGTACCTATCTTCTTCCTCGCTATATTCGAACATTGGGAAGTTGACAACCCAGCAAAGAGCGTATTCTTTTTCAATCAGGTCATTATCTTTTGCTACTTTTTTTCTTAAAGCTCCCATGGCTTCAAGAACTGTTTTATCCTTATCTGCTCCAATTAAGATCAAATCTCCATCTTCCATTTCAAGCTTATCTTTTAGCCCAGCAATTATATCATCTGTTAAGAATTTCTTTATTGATGATTGGATATCTTCTGAGTATTTGATATAGGATAAGCCCTTTAGGCCGTAATCTTTAACAAAATCTGTTAATTTATCTAATTGTTTTCTTGAATAATTAGCTGCAATATTCTTGAAGTTAATTGCTCTTACAGATCTGCCATCGCTAGTATTGTCAGTAAAAACCTTAAAATCGCTGTTTTCAAACACACTGCTTACATCTTTAATCTTATAGCCGTATCTTAAGTCTGGTTTATCAGATCCGTAAGATGTAATAGCTTCTGAATAATCCATCCTATCAATAGGAAGTTTTAGGTTATAGTCAGTGTATTTGTCGAATAATTCCTTCAATAGGCCTTCATTCATAGCTATAACATCATCTTGGTTAGAAAAACTCATCTCAAGGTCAAGTTGAGTAAACTCAGGTTGTCTGTTAGCTCTTAAGTCCTCGTCCCTAAAACATTTAACAACTTGGAAATATCTATCAAGAGAGCCAATCATTAGGATTTGTTTTAGAAGTTGTGGGGATTGAGGAAGAGCGTAAAACTTTCCTTCATTAATTCTTGAAGGTACAAGATAGTCCCTAGCTCCTTCTGGAGTTGGCTTAGTTAGGAATGGTGTTTCAACTTCAGTAAAGTCGTTGTTATACATATATTCCCTCATTGTCCTAACTATATCACTTCTTAGCTTTAAGTTTCTTTGTACACTTGGCTTTCTTAAATCAAGGTACCTATATTTTAATTTTAAATTCTCACTAACATCATCATCGTCTTTTATATATATAGGAGGTGTTTTTGCCTTGTCTAAAATATTTATCTTATCTGCTATTATCTCAATGTCACCTGTTCCAATATCAGGATTTTTTGATTCTCTCTCGTTTACTGTTCCCTTGACTTCCAAGACGTACTCTTGTGTTATTGATCTTGCCTTCTCATAATTATCCTTATCGTCTTCTCTTACCACAATTTGGGTAATGCCTGTTTTATCCCTTAAATCAATAAAAACTAAGGATCCCAAGTTTCTTTTTTTTGCAACCCAGCCCATCAAAACTACAGAATCTTCAACATTTTCGATTCTTAGGTCACCACACATATTTGTTCTTTTAAATTCCATACTACCTCCTATGATAAAAATGGATTGTTAATAAGTTCAAAGCCTATATATGTTTCATCTCCATGACCTGGATAGACTATTGTATCCTTATCAAATCCACCTAACTTATTTTTTATTGAATCAATTATTTGAGGATAACTTCCACCTGGAAAGTCGGTCCTTCCTATTGATAGCTTAAATAAAGTATCTCCAGAAAATATCATATCTTCGATTTTAAAAGACATCGAATCAATCGTATGACCTGGAGTCTTTATAGCTTTTATATTATACTCGCTAAAGACTTCGCCATCTGTTAAATATTCATCGATATCGACCTTGACATCATATGAATATGCTAGATTGTAGTCTTTATCGTTGGCAATGCTTGATGAATCTTCCGAGGCATATGCCTTAACCTTGTAAAGATTTTTAAAATGCTCGAGACCTAACACATGATCAAAATGAGTGTGGGTCTGTAGGATGAACTTTATTTTAATATTATTTTTCTCTATATATTCCTCTACTTCCCTACTTGGATATGCACAATCAACGATAAAACCTTCGTTATTTTCGTCGCTAACCACATACATATTGGTCATTACTGGTCCTTCAATAAATTTTTTAACCTGCACTAAAGTATCCTTTCACTATCTAAAATTATTGTTACAGGTCCATCATTTACTAGGCTTACCTGCATATGGGTTTGAAAAACTCCGGTTTTTACATTGAAACCTTCTTCTCTAAGCTCGTCTATTAGTATTTCATAATATTCTTTAGCCTTATCTGCCTTAGCTGAGCTGGTAAATGATGGCCTGTTACCTTTTCTTGCATCTCCATAGAGGGTAAACTGAGAAACCACGAGGATTTCTCCTCCAACATCCTTGAGCGATAGGTTCATTTTTTCATCATCATCCTCAAAAATTCTCAGTTTAGAAATTTTCTTTTTTATATAAGCTAAGTCTTCTTTGTCATCTGTATCCTTTACCCCAAGTAGAACCATAAATCCTGGGCCAATCTCAGATACTTTTTCCTTATCTACTACTACACTAGCTTCTGTTACTTTTTGTATTATTGCTCTCATTAATTCTTTATCCTATATACATTCTCCACAGTTTTAATAGATTTTAACTTCGTAATAACATCGGATAATTGATCCATGTTATTTACTTCGATTAACAAGTCTATTGTACCTGCATCCTTATCAGTTCTTGCATTTATAGCCAAGATATTAACATTTACCGTTGACATGAGTTTGGTTATCTCAAAGAGTACAGAAGGCGAGTTTGAGGTTAGTAGCTGAATTTTAACAGGGAATTTGTCTTCTTTTGTATTTTGCCAATAAACATCAATAAGTCTTTCAGGAGATTTCAAGTTTATAATATTTGGGCAAGTTTTAACATGAACTGAAATTCCATTTCCTTTTGTAATAAAACCTATAATTGGATCTCCTGGAACAGGAGTACAACATTTTGCAAGCTTGACCTCGACATTTTCATCTAAGTCACTTACCCTAATCTCTCCAGATCCAGTATTTTGTATCTCTCCCTTGCTAAAATCTATTGGCTTTTTAGCATCTTCTTCCTTTTTCTCGTCTACTTCAAACTTGATAAGTTTTTGTGTGATCTGTTCAACGTTTGTTTTCCCATATCCAACAGATGCATACATTTCATCTTCTCCAGGATAGCCCAAATCACTAGCAATTTTATCAAGCCACTCTTCTCTTAAAAGAGATTTGTAGCCTTGTCTATATTTTTTGATTTCCTTGATTACAGAGTTTTTACCAATTTCTATATTTTCTTCTTTGTCATTTCTCTTGAAAAATTGTTTTATCTTATTTTTGGCCTGATTGCTCTTAACAATATTAAGCCAGTCTCTCGACGGACCGTGGGAATTTTTGCTAGTTATAATTTCTACCAAATCTCCAGTTTTTAGCTTGTGGGTCAAAGGAACCATTCTTCCATTTACCTTGGCACCAACACAATTATTTCCAACTTCTGTATGGATTTTATAGGCAAAATCTATAGAACAAGCATCCATTGGTAGGGAGTAAACTTCTCCCCTTGGTGAATAGACGTAAATTTCTCTAGAGAAGAAATCATTTTTTAGAGTATCCATAAACTCTTTGTTGTTTACATCTTTTCCACCTTCCTGTTGCCATTCGACAATCCTTCTTAAAAAACTCATGGCATCGTCGAAGTCAGATTTGGTATTATTATTTTCCTTATATCTCCAGTGGGCGGCAACTCCGTACTCACATTCCTTATGCATCTGTCTTGTTCTTATTTGAACTTCGAATGGCTTAGAATCTTCGCCAAAAACTGTTGTATGAAGTGACCTATAACCGTTTGGTTTAGGTTGGCCTACATAATCTTTAATCCTATTTGGTATTGGCCTCCATAAGGAATGGACCTTTCCTAAAACTGCGTAACATTCAGCTATTGTATCCACAATTACCCTAATAGCAGTCAAATCATAAATCTCATCGAAGGCTATGCCGTTTCTTTCCATCTTTTTGTTTATAGAATACAATGATTTAGGTCTACCAGATATCTCGAAGTTTATACTAGTATCCTTAAGAGAATTAGTCAATGTATTAATTATTTCATTAATGTAGGCTTCCCTCTCACGTCTTTTAACATTTACCATTTCGGCTAATTCGTAGTATTTCTCAGGTTCTTGGTATCTAAAACATAAATCTTCAAGCTCCCACTTAAGCGAGTATATTCCAAGCCTATGAGCAAGTGGGACATATATTTCTAAAGTCTCATCTGCTATTTGAATTTGTTTCTTTCTGGTCATATACTCAAGGGTTCTCATATTGTGGAGCCTGTCTGATAGCTTTATCAGTACAACCCTTACGTCATTAGACATGGCCATGACCATCTTTCTGATATTTTCAGCTTGTTTTTCTTCTCTTGAAGTATAATTTAGATTCTTAAGCTTGGTTACACCATCTACTAGAAATGTTATCTCCTCACCAAATTCTCCTGCCATTTCTTCTCTTGTTACTGGCGTATCCTCTAAAACATCATGCATTAGTCCAGCACAGATAGTCTCGTCATCAAGCTTCATATCAGATAATTTTTTAGCAACAGCAATTGGATGAATAAAATAATCTTCTCCTGAATTTCTCTTTTGACCTCTATGGTGAAGTTCACCAAAATCATAAGCTTTTTTGATTAACTTTATATTTGCATGGGGATTATTTTTCTTTATTTCATCCTCAAATAATTCATATTCTTTATTAAAATCAGTTGCCATATCATCACCTTATATCAATCAATTTTATTTGTAAAGTCCTATTGCCTCTGAACTCATTTACATCAGGATAATAAACTATATCAATTTTATTACCCTTAATATTCCCATCAAACTTTAAAGACAAATATTCATAATCATCAAGGGCGTTGAACTTTATAGCATTGTAATAGTTTCCATTTTGGAATAATTTCATCCTCATGGTCCTTTTATCTTTTCCTATCATTTCAACGTCGGCTATATCTACGCCCTTGTTAGCAAAAATAGGTCTTGGATTATCCTTTCCAAAGGGCCTAAGCTTTTCTAGGCTTTCTGCAAACTCTAATGAAAGATTAGATAGTTTTATTTGAGTATCAATATTAATGACCTCTTCCAAATCTTTTTTGCTAAGATTTGAACTATCATTCAAAAAGTCTCTAAACTCATCCAAGATATCAATCTTAATCGATAAGCCGCACGCCATGGGATGGCCTCCAAATGATTCTAATTTATCATCAAAAGGGACAATCTCATCATGCATGTTGTATGTTTCTATAGATCTACCAGATCCTTTGAGAATCCCGTCTTTTGATGAGTTGGTAAGAATTATAGTAGGCCTGTAATACTTTTCCTTTATCCTGCCTGCAACTATCCCACAGATACTTTCATCAATAGAAGGCTCATAAATAACAATAACATCATCGTTATCATAAGACTTATCTTCTGCTATCTTTATACATTTATTTATGCCCTCTTCAGTCAGGGACTTTCTTCTGTTATTTAGATTTACAAGTTCTTTTGCATACTCATGAATCTTATCGATGTCTTCTTCCATCAAAAGCTCTATAGCTAGTTTTGCAGTGCTTAGTCTACCCGTTGCATTCATCAAAGGTCCTAGGATAAAGCCTAAAGTGTACTCGTTAATTTCCTTCTTCCATCCCGCTTCTTCAAGTAGGGCTTTAATAGCATATTTTTCTGTTGCATTTAGTCTTTTTAATCCCTCTATAACAAATATTCTATTTTCATCTGTTAATGAAACAATATCGCAAACCGTTCCCATAGCAACATATTCGAGGAGAGAAAAAAGGTATTCAAAATCTCCTTCAAGTTTAATGTAAAGAGCCTGCATTAGCTTAAAGGCAACTCCTGCTCCACACAAGTCCTTGAAGGGATAGCTGCTATCAAGCCTATGTGGATTAATTACACAATCAGCATCTGGCAAAATTTGGTCGACCCAACCATCATTATCTTCCTTTTCTATCTGATGGTGGTCAGTAACAATTACTTTAACATTATTGTCTTTAAGTTTCTTTACTTGATCAAAACCTGTGATTCCATTATCACAAGTTATTACCAAGCTTACCTTATCAGCTATAGCCTTCTCGCTCATATTATTTGAAATGCCATAACCATCTTCTACCCTATGGGGTATATCATAACTTATATTATCATAGTAAAATAATAGGCCATCAAGTAGAGTCATTACAGAGGCGATGCCATCTTGGTCATAGTCTCCAAAGATTCGAATTTCTCCATTATTTTGTATTGTTTCTATTATTAAATCTATAGCCTTATCCACATCCTTTAACATAAAGGGGTCATGGAGTTTATCCAAGCTTGGATTAATAAACATATCAACGACAGATGGATCTACTATATCTCTATTAGCCAAGATAAGGGCTTCTAACTTAGTTATATCTTTATTTTTTAAATTATTAATATAGTTTTCTTTCTTATTATATATATACCAATTAGCCATAGCCCTTCCTTTCTAATTATATAAACTATACTTCTTTAATCAATCTTATAAAGAAAAGAGGCCAAAGCCTCCCTCCTTAATTTAGTCTATCAATTATCTTTTTGATTGATTCTTTTTCTATTCTAAGATAGGATCTATGTTCTCTATTTCCACTTACAATTATTACAGTCGACTCATCCATTTCTATAACTTCACCTATTATGCCAGACATAATTACAACATAAGAACCAATCTTAAGGTTTTCCTGAATAAATTTCTTGTTTTTAGATTCAGATATACTATCTTTTATGCTTATTTTATAAAAATATGCTAATAATATTATAAGTATTAAATATTCTATCTTCATTAATATCCATATTTATCGTAGAATTCTTTCTTATAATCCAGGAACCTGTCTTCCATAATAGCTTCCCTGATATTTTCGCACATTTTTAATAAGAAATATAAGTTGTGATAAGAGAGTAATCTTGCTCCAAGAATTTCATTTACATTCATGAGGTGTCTTATATACGCTCTTGAATAGTTCCTACAAGTGTAGCAATCACATTCATGATCCAGGGATGAAAAGTCTTCCTTAAAAGCGGCATTTTTTACAACAAGCCTTCCTCTAGAAGTAAGGGCTGTTCCGTTTCTTGCAATTCTTGTTGGAAGTACACAATCAGCCATATCAATTCCTGCTTCGAATGACTCAAATAGGTAATCAGGAGTTCCTACTCCCATATTGTATCTAGGTTTATCTTCAGGGAGAAATGGTGTTGTGAAGTTTAGGATATCAATCATTTCTTCCTTAGTTTCTCCAACAGAAAGTCCACCAATTGAGAAGCCGTCAAAGTCCATAGCTGTAGTTTCTCTTGCAGATATCTCCCTAAGGTCTTTAAACATCCCACCCTGAACTATACCAAATAAAGATTGGTCAGGGTGAGAGTGTTCTTTGTGATAATCTAGACCACGTTTAGCCCATCTTAAGGTCCTTTTCATTGAATTTTCTACATAATCATAATCAGCTCTAGCATCTACGCATTCATCAAAGCTCATCATGATATCTGAATGTATATCGTTTTGTATGCTTATTGATTTTTCTGGAGTAAAAAGATGCTTAGAACCATCAATATGAGATCTAAAGGTTACTCCTTCTTCAGTTATTTTTCTATTATCCGATAAGGAGAAAACTTGAAATCCACCAGAATCAGTAAGAATTGGCTTATCCCAATTCATAAATTTATGAAGTCCCCCCGCCTTTTTCATAATATCCATACCAGGTTTTAGGTAAAGGTGGTAGGTATTACCGAGAATAATTTTGGCCCCCATATCTAGGAGATCTTCCGGTGTCATAGTCTTTACTGTACCCAAGGTTCCTACAGGCATAAAAATTGGAGTAGGTATATCCCCGTGGGCAGTGTGAATGACTCCAACCCTAGCATTTGTGTATTTATCTTTTTTTATTAATTCATATTTTAAAGCCATATTTCTCCTTAACAAATAAACATACAATCGCCGAAGCTAAAGAATCTATATCTTTCTTTAACTGCGTACTCGTATGCATTTAATATTATTTTCTTACTTGTAAAAGCAGCTACCAACATAATAAGAGTAGATTTTGGAAGGTGGAAGTTTGTTATAATTGCATCTACTACCTTATATTCAAATCCTGGATATATAAATATATCAGTCCATCCTGAATCCTCTTGAATCTTTCCACATTTTTTATAAACTGACTCCAAAGTTCTAATGCTTGTTGTACCAACAGCTATTACTCTATTTCCTTCTTTTTTAGCTTCATTAATTATATCTGCTGTTTCTTGACTTATAGTGTAGAATTCTGAATGCATCTTATGATTTTTGATGTCATCTTCATTTACAGGTCTAAAGGTCCCAAGTCCTACATTTAAAGTCAAAAAGGCAAGTTTTATCCCTTTTTCTTCAATTTTCTTCAAGAGCTCTTTAGTAAAATGAAGTCCTGCGGTAGGAGCTGCTACAGATCCTGGGTTTTTAGAATAAACAGTCTGATATTCTTCAGGATCCTTCAGTTTTTCCTTGATATATGGTGGGAGGGGCATATTACCGAGTTTGTCTAGAATTTCATTAAATATTCCCTCATAGGTAAATTCGACAACTCTATTACCATCTTCTTTGATATCTATAACCTTGGCTTTGAGTTCATCTGAAAAAATAACTTCAACACCAATCTTCATTTTCTTACCTGGTCTAACAAGCACTTCCCATTTTTTCCCTTCTATATTGTGTAGGAGAAAAACTTCTATTGACTCATCTCTTCCTTCTCTGTGACCAAAAAGCCTAGCAGGAATGACCCTAGTATCGTTCATAACTAGGACATCTCCAGGATTTAGATAATCTATTATATCAAAAAAGTGCTTATCTTCCATCTCTCCAGTATTCTTATCTAATACCATCATCCTAGCTTCATCTCTCTTATCTGATGGATGTTGCGCTATTAAGCTTTCTGGCAAATCATAATCAAATTCTTCTGTTCTCATCTTACTCCTCTATCTTGAGTCCATAATGTTCATAAGCTTTTCTAGTCAAAACTCTTCCTCTTGGAGTTCTTGATATAAAGCCGATTTGTAACAAATATGGCTCGTATACATCTTCAATTGTTACATTTTCAATTCCGGTAGAGGCTGCTATAGTATCGACTCCAACAGGCCCTCCTCCGAAATTATCATACATTGTCATTATTATTTTCTTATCCATAGTATCAAGGCCCATAGGATCGATTTCTAAAAGCTCAAGACCTTTCTTGCTCGTTTCAAAATCAATTTTTTCATCAGCCTTAACTATAGCGAAGTCTCTGACTCTTTTTAGAAGTCTATTGGCAATCCTTGGTGTACCCCTAGATCTTCGAGCAATTTCCAAAGCTCCCTTATCATCTATAGGAATATCAAGGATTTGAGCCGATCTTTGAACTATAGTAGTTAGATCTTTCGTATCATACAAGTTAAGAGCAAGTAGGACGCCAAACCTATCTCTTAGTGGCGCTGAAAGCATACCAGCCCTTGTAGTTGCTCCGATTAGAGTAAACTTAGCTAAATCAATCCTAATCGATTGGGCATTTGGACCTTTGCCTACAATTATATCTAGGACAAAATCCTCCATAGCTGAATACAATATTTCTTCTACTGACCTGTTTATCCTGTGGATTTCATCTATAAAAAGAACATCCCCTTCAGCTAAATTTGTAAGAATACTTGCAAGGTCTGAAGGTCTTTCAATGGCAGGCCCACTTGTCACTCTTAAATTAACGCCCAATTCATTAGCTATAATAGTAGAAAGGGTGGTCTTACCTAATCCTGGTGGTCCTTGCAGCAAGACATGGTCTAGGGGTTCATTTCTAGAAAGCGATGATTGTATAAAGATATCAAGCTTTTCTTTTACCTTATCCTGACCAATATAATCCTTTAACCACCTTGGTCTAATACTACTTTCTGCTTGTAGATCTTCTATTTGTTCGTTGCTTCCAACTATTCTTTCATTTTTATCATACATTTAATCACCTATATCAATCTCTTAAGACTTTCTTTGATGAGTCCTTCTAGGCTTAAGTCTGTATCTTTAAGCTCAAATAAAACTTTCTCTACGTCATTTTTCTCATAACCAAGGTTAAGAAGGGCCTCTCTTGCGACATCAATCTCTTCGTTATCTTTACTATTGAGCACGATGTTTTCTACAGGTACAAAGTCCATCTTCTTAACCTTGTCTACAAGCTCTAAGATAATCCTTGAAGCAGATTTTTTCCCTATACCTTTTGCAACTGTAAGTTTGTCTATATCGTTGTTAATTATTGCAGTTTTTATTTCATTAACAGAAATAGACGATAGGATTCCCATAGCAATCTTTGGCCCAATTGTAGAAACAGAAGTTAAGAGAGTAAACATCTCTAGCTCATCTTTTGTAAAAAATCCAAACAAAGATATATCATCTTCTCTGACTTGCATGGAAGTATAAATCTTATATTCGTTATTTATCTCTATATTGGACAAGGTTGCTAGGGAAGAAAATATCAAATAACCCATATTGTTATTTTCAATTATAAAACTATCTTCTTTAATCGACCTAACATGACCTATTATATATGAAATCATTAATTTAACCTGTACCTTTCTTTAAATCTCTGGCTTAGAGCATGGCATAGGGCAACAGATAAGGCATCTGCTGCATCATCTGGTTTGGGGACTGCTTTTAGATTTAATAATTGAGTAATAGTAAGTTGCATCTGACTTTTGCTAGCTCTACCATAACCAGTTATAGCTTGTTTGATTTGTAGGGGCGTGTATTCATAAATAGGAAGTCCCTTCTGTTGAGCGCAAAGAACCTGAATTCCTCTTGCATGCCCCACAATTATTGCTGTTTTGACATTTGCATTGAAAAATAACTCCTCAATAGCAAACTCATCCGGCTTAAACTCCTCTATAATTTCGTGCAAATTATCATACAAGAGTTCTAATCTTTTGCCTGTTTTAGTCTTAGATGAAGTGGTTACAACTCCATTTTCCAATACTTTAATCTTATTTTCTTTAAATTCAATTACCCCGTATCCCATAATGGCAATACCTGGATCTATTCCTAATATCCTCATAATCTTCAAAATAAAAAGGGCTATATGCCCTATTGATATCTTTTAAACACCTCTCTAATTAAACCTCTAAAATAATACTCTGCGTAGGTATCTACGATAGATTTATACAAATAGTTAAGAGTTTTTTCATACATTTTCTTCGATTGTTGGCTAGTAATATCTTCTGTATAAATAGAATCAGTGTCAAAGCTTAGCTGCTTGTGGGTTGTTGTATCAATATTATAAATCTTATCCTTTATAATCATATCAGCATAGACTTTAATGTCTTTGTTAAGTTCTTTTACTAATCCCTTGTTATCATAAATATTTCTCTTAAAATTATCAGAAATTTCGATAATTTTAGGATCAAATCTATTGTAGTGAAAATTCGTACTTTCAATTAGGTAATTCACACCCAAATCATTAATCAACTTGTACTCAAGTTGATCTACTGCCTTCTTATCTCTAAAGGCCCTATATTGAGCTTTTATAGATATAATATATTCATATCTATAAATATCTTGACCAAGCAACCTATCCAATGAGTCAATAACCTGATCAATATCTCTTAGGTTCCAAAAATATTTTTTAAGGTTCTTTAGAACATAATCTTTAACATAAAAACTATTTTTAGAAAAATAAACAAAATTTTTATCATGTAACAAAGACATAAGCGTATTCAATGAGTATATATCTTCATTTATTAAAAAATTATATTCAAGTTTTTCAATTATTGGATAATTTTCGCTTAATTCTGCCTTCATTACTTCCTTACCTCTTATATTATTTTACCATAAAATCAGATAAAAAAATCAATAATTTTCCTACTAGGGAACAAAAATAGCTAAACAAAAGAAATAATATTCATGAAAAATTTATCTTTGTATATTTTTCTTTCTATTTAGCCAAAATCAATTTTATAATAAAATAATATTCATTAAAATCTTAAAACTTATTAAATTCTACGACCATATCTCCTAGTCGAAAATTATAATTCACATCTTTTCTTTCTATATTAATCACAGACTTATCTCTAAGCTCTTTACTAGATAGGAGTTTAGATATCAGCTCAAAACTAGGATTAATTGCATGAGGATTTCCAACCATTTCAAACATTGTTATATCCCCATTTGTATCTCCATAGGAGAACGAATTATCTAAGTCTATTTCATATCTATTATCTAAATCTTTTATAGCTGAAAGCTTACTATTGCCATCCCGCATAGGAATTACTTTACCAGAAAATTTATTATTTTCATCAAAAACATAATCGGTCGATATAGATTCTGTTGCTCCGTAGAAATTAGCAAAATGATCTACTAGAAAATTTGGAGAACCAGAGATGAAAAAAATCAAATCGCCTCTCATCTTGTGTTTTTCGACAGCCTTTCTCGTCACCATATAAACTTTATTTTTATTTTCTTCTATAACAAGCTTCGAGTATTTCTCTATAATATTCCTATCAAGCCCTACCATACTTTTTTGATAAACTAAAGCTGCCTTATCTAGATAGTCCTCATAGGCGCCAAGTCTATTTTGATATTTATCGTATAAGGGACCAATCTCATTAGTCCAAATTTCTTTGGGAAGAATTCCATCTTCTGTAAGCTTTATGAAATGCTCAATTAGAAGGGAGTTTCTAAAAAGAGTTCCATCAATATCAAAAAAAGCTGCCGTTCTTTTTTTCATTTTACTTTTCCTTCTTATCTGATTTTTTCCTAAAATTTCTCTTCTTGGCTACTCTTTCTTTAGATGAGCTTTTCTCATCATTAGATTCTATGTCTTCTACTTTACTTCTTATATCTACAACAAGTTCTATAAGAAAACAAACTATTATACCCACTATAGAGGCAGATCCCAAAAATATAGCAATCCAAGCCATATTCAATCCAGAATTACTTGCGAAAATCGTAATAGAAATTATTCCAATAATTACTGCCAAAGCTCCAACAACAAGTGAAGGAATGAATTTGACAATCCTTTTTTTATTAATGAAATAGATAACTATAGATATTGCTGCCATAATAAAAGATACAATAGGTACTATTGCAAGCCTAGATGAGTATTGGGAAACTAAATTTATTAACCCAGTCATAATTCCTTCCTTAATTTAACTCAATCCTATTTACCTTTATTTTATCATCAATCTCTAATATTACAAAACCATAAAATCCATCTCTAGCTAAGTAAGGAGATCCAGGATTTAAAAGCAGTATTCCGTTTTTGATTTCGTTTACATATTTGTGAATATGACCAAATATAATGATATCACAAGATTCCTGCTTTGCTTTTTCCAAAATATTTTCATAGGTAAAGTCAATATTATACCTATGACCATGGCTTAGAAAAATCTTCTTGTCTCCTAAATTAATAACTTTTTCATAATCTTCTTCAATGAAATAGTCATTATTCCCCTTAACAGCATAATGAGCTATACCAGTTTCATAATAAATTTTTTCTACGTCTTCAAGACCATCTCCAGCATGGATTAATAAGTCTATGTCATCATGTGAAAGTATATAATCACTTATTGCATCATACATGCCGTGAGTATCACTTGTTACTAGAATTTTCATATCTCACCTAAGTATTTTTTGAATTTCTCCATGGCTCTTGCCCTATGTGAAATTTGGTTTTTTTCTTCTATAGTTAACTCAGCTAGGGTATTTTGAGAATCTTCAGGTATGAAAATTTTATCATAGCCAAATTCTCCTATACCCTTCTCAATCTCGCTTATATGTCCATAAAGTCTTCCAGTAAAATAAATCACTTCTCCCTTTGGGTCTATATATGAAATCACAGTCTCAAAGTAGGCACTTCTATCATCTTTATCATTTAATTCTTCTAATAACTTCTTACGGTTTTCTTCATAAGTAGCGTTGACTGATGCGTACCTATGTGAATTTATGCCAGGCCTATTATCTAAAGATTTTACAAAAAGCCCAGTATCATCTGCAAAAACTGGTCTACCAGTTAATTTATGAAGCTCATGTGCCTTCTTATATGAATTTTCTTCAAGTGTATCTCCATCTTCGATAACGTCAAAATTCTCAATTCCAATATCAATAGGCATTTTAATCAAATCATTAGCTAGCATTTTTTTAACTTCTATTAATTTATCTTTATTAGCTGTCGCAAATAGTAATTCCATATATTCTCCTTATAAAATAATAACAGAAAAACTTGTACTTAGTCAAGTGAATTAACGTTGCTCTTCTATTATCTCGTTATAATTAGTAAATGCTGACTCCAAATTTTCAGCAGAGCTAGCAGACTGTTCATCGATAGATACAATTGTTGTAGAATTCATAGTTGGTATAGAAAATGTGGGATTTTTCTCTATCAAATTATCCCTTATCTTATGGATTAAAATCTCATCTGGAGTTTGTATCAAGATGTATTTCCCATTAGATATTATATGATAGTCTTTAAATTGTGAATTAATATTTCTAACCTGATCTCTTGTTAGGGAATCTTTTGTATCTTTGTTAGACTTCTTGTTTAGCATTTGGCTACCTATTGCAATTTCCATAGGAAAAAAGTTTTGTTCAAAGTTCTCTCCATCTCCTGTAAAGATTGAAGACTGGAATATCCATTGTCCCTGATTCCTTACTATACCAAAATTCGTGTTATCAAAAGGAATATTTTTTTCATCAAAATTCTTAAAATTAGAGTTAGCCTCGTCCAAAACTCTTTCCTTAAATATCAAATCCGAATCTTCCTCACCCGTGAATTCTTGAAGAGATAAAAACTTGCCCTCTTTTAGATTTTTTGTTTCAAGAATAGCATATTTTCTTATAGGATTATCATTTACTAGGCTAGTGTAGTCTATTGATATGAATTCATTAGAAACATAGTTTAGTCGCATATTAAGATTAATATCTTTGAAGGAATATATGCTTCTAGTAGAAGGATTTCCTATTTTATCTCTAATTCTAACAGGAAAAGCTACAAGTTCATCATAATTGTTTGTAATGTTATTGCTATTAGTATTGATTGACCAATACTCGTCCTTATCGTTTACAAATATATTATAGGCTTTTTTGTAAGAAATATCCCCATTATCTTTGATTCGTATTAAATATGTATAATAATTATATGATACATAATCACTACTTTCATCAACCCTTTCTCTAACACCTAGGGTGATTGCTTGATCTTCTGCTACCTCCTCTCCTTCTGGATTGGTCGTCCTTTCCTTGCTGGCCTTTTTAGAATAGCTGTTTAAGATTTTTGAATCAACTTTGTTAGATACTTTCTCTAAAACTACTAAGCTATCATTTATTATATAAAACATAGATAAATCGCTTTGTTTTATGAAATCTTTTGAAAAAAGCTGACCCTGGGAAGCATTTATTATAACAGAATTCTTGTCCTTAGATACTTTTATATTGTCTATCCCTCTATTTTTAAGATATTTTGACAAATTCACATACTTGGATGTAAATGCTGGAGGAAATGCATACGAATCGCCTATGGCTACAAGATTTTTGTCAATGAAAATCAAGTCCCCTTGATTCGGTATTTGATCTTCGGAAGAATCTTTCTTGCTTTTTACCTCTTTCACCCTCCAAGTCCCTGTAATAGATGGCGATTCTTGCTGAGGCATTTGGATTAGATTATTTAATTCTTCACTTTTACTATTAGTACATGACGATAAGGCCATAATTGATACTAACAGTATCAGCAGTCTATAAACTTTCTTCATCTTCATACCTCGGTATCTGTACAGTTACTGATGTTCCTACACCATATTGGCTTTTGATCACAAGCTTCCCACTGTGAGCCTTAACGATTTCTTCGCATATTGATAGGCCTAGACCGGTTTGCGATTTTGAAGAAGAGCCCTTGTAAAATTTACTCGCTACAAATGCTATCTCGTCTTCTTTAATCCCTTCTCCATTATCCTTGACTGTAATAAGGACATTTCCGTCTTCTTGATCAATTATTAGGTCAATTTGGCCAGATTCAGAAGTAAACTTGATTGCATTGTCAATTATGTTTATCAAAACTTCTTTCATCCTATTTTTATCAGCAAATACTGGAATTTCCTTATATATAGTTACAAAGTTGAACCCTATATTTTGACTTTGGGTCCTCGGGAAAAGCTGGGTGTGAATTTGCTTTGAAAGTTCTACTATATCTAGTTTTTCCTTATCATACTTAAAACTTGACGAAGATAGTCTAGAAAAATCCAAAAGATCTTCTACCATCATAGAAAGTCTATCCCCCTCATCTTCAATTATTTTAAGTCCTTGACCCATCATATCTTCATTTTTTTGCATTTCTGGTGCCTGTAGGGTAATAGCCCATCCTTTAATAGATGTTAGTGGAGTCCTAAGTTCATGAGAAACAGATGAAATAAAGTCGTTTTTCATATCTTCTCGTTGAATAATATTATCGCTTAGGCTGTTTAATGTATTTGCAAGCTCAGTTATCTCGTTATTTCCTCTAATACTTGCTTTTGCCGTATAATCTCCTGAAGCCAGTTTCTCAGAAACCTTAATCAAATCATTTATAGGTTTTACAAAACTTGATGCCGCGAAAAATGAAACAACAAGGGCTAATAGACTTACGATTATACCAAATATGACATACCAGAAAGTATCATCACTAATTCTTTTATCTACCTTATCCATAGAAGAAGTTAATCTAATAATTCCTACTTGTTGGTTGGCTGAGACTAGAGGATAAGATAGGGAGAGTAAACTCTCCCCGGTAGATTCTCTCTTAGATTTTGTAGAGTCTTGTTTGCCTTCTATAGCAGATTTGACGTCAGAACTCTCTAAAGTATTGCCTACTAAATCTGAAGCTATGGAGTCGAACAAAACCACTCCAGAATTGTCAAGTATTTGCACTTGAGTATCATTTGATCTGTAGAATATATTCTTATCACCAATAATAATATCACTTAGGTCGTATCTGTTCATATAATTACTAAATTGCAATTGATTTATCCTCGCCTGATTTTTCATGGAATCAGTAAGTGCTGATTCGTAGTATGATCTTATACTATTATAGGCAAATATCTCAAATCCAATTACTACTGTAATTACAAAAAACATTACTATCTTTATAACATTAAATTTAATACTATCGTTTGGGCTTTTATTGTTATATGATTTTATTTCTTTATCTATAAACTCATCGTTTCTAATTACTTCCATCTATAACCTGTACCCCAGACTGTTTCAATAAATTCAGGCTTTGCAGGATTATCCTCAATCTTAGCTCTTATTCTTCTGATATTTACATCAACAATTTTTGTATCATTACTGTAGTTTTCTCCCCAAGTTTGAGTCATTATCTCATCTCTAGTCATAGCCTTTCCTTTATTTTTGATGAAATTCTGTAATATTGTAAATTCCGTTGGTGTTACATCTATCTCCTTATTATTTTTATAAAAACTTTTTGCATAAATATCAAGGGTAAATGGTCCATCCGTTAAATTTTCCTTACTATCATCTTTAGGCCTAGCCTGACTTAGGTTAACTCTTCTCATAAGCGATCTAACTCTTAGAATTAACTCCTGTGGGTTGAAAGGCTTTATTATATAATCATCAGCCCCCTTTTCAAGACCCAAAATTTTATCAATGTCTTGCGATTTAGCAGAAACCATAATTATTCCTGTCATAGGGGCTTCAGTTCTTATCTTCTCACATACTTCGTATCCACTCATTCCAGGAAGCATTATATCAAGTATTGCAAGGGCAGGTTTTTCTTTTTCAAAAATTTTAATTGCTTCTTCACCACTAGCAGCTTCTACTGTTTGATAACCTTGATAATCAAGATTTATCTTCATAAACTGTCTAATTGGATCTTCATCATCAACTATTAAAATTTTCTTATTTTCCATGATTTACTCTTTCAAAGGCAATCTTAGCAGCACCAATTACACCAGCGTTGTTTAAAAATTTAGCAGGAATAATATCGACTTCGCTAGGTTTATTGCAGTATTCTTGATATTTTGATACCATTCCGTCCCAGAAAACATCCTTGGCATGAATTACACCTCCACCTACAACTATAACATCAGGATCAAAGATATTTCTAAGTGAAGTTAAAAGATATCCTAGGTCAGATTGGTAGTCTTCCAAAACTTTCCTTGCATCATTGTCAGTATCTACAAGATCAAAAATAGCTTGACCGCTCAATTCCTTACCAGTTAGCTTCTTGTATCCTTTAGTTAGAGCAGTTCCTGCGCAGTAGCTTTCGGCACATCCATTTTGTCCACAAGTACAAGGATCACCTCCTGCATGTAGGATCATATGACCAAGTTCTGCTCCTTGGAAATGTGACCCTGAAAGAAGTCCACCTTCTTTTGTATAGATAGCACCGCCAAGTCCTGTTCCTAGGGTAATCATAACGACATTATCGTAATCCTTGCATGCTCCTATCCATTTTTCTGCTATTAATGCAATATTAGCGTCATTTTCAACGAAGACAGGAATGTCAACGAATTCTTCAACTGCTTCTTTTAAGTTAAGTCCTGTCCATCCCTTAATATTTCCTGCAAAAGTTACAATCCCATTGTCTGAATCAATAAAGCCTGGAGTACCAATACCAACAGCAATAGCCTCTTTATAAGATAAGTCATAAATAGCACTTTTTATATTTTCTAAAACTACTTCCCTACCCCTATTAGCATTGGTAGGAACTTCTTTTCTTTCTAATATTTCGCCCTTATCATCTATTAAACATGCATTAATTTTAGTTCCACCGATATCAATTCCTATTACTTTTCCCATTATAACTCCTTAAATATTTTATCCTTTAATTTTAAAATAGATTCTTTTCTTTCAGAATAGAATTCTTTACCTTCCAAATATTCCAATCCTTCTATGTTTGAAAATCTAATCTTATAGGCCAAAAGAATTTGATTATTTATTCCAAATTTTCTTAACTGCTGATTTATATTTCTATCGCCATATTTTCTATCACCAATTATAGGTGTGGAATTTTCTTTTAACGAAAATCTTATCTGGTGAGTTTTGCCAGTAATTAATTCACACTCAAGTAAACTAAACTTTTTATTTGTTTCTAATGGCCTAAAATTAGTCTTAATTCTCTTGCCATCCTTCGATTTTTTGACACGATTACGATTATCATTTTTACTTATAAGAGTATCTATTGAAAATTCCTTTTCAACATAACCTTTTACAATTGTTAGATAAAACTTATCAATCTTATTTTCTCTAATCGCCTTGTTAAGTCTCCTAAGGCTATCGGCATTTTTTGCTCCTATAACAAGACCTGCTGTATTTCTATCTAGTCTATTAACCACAGCTGGCTTGAAAGTTCTATCTGACATATCAAAAGATTTGGTCTTGTACAAATATTGTAACATATTGTCTACGAGATTATTACCATAATCATTTTTAGAGGAGGCATGAGTTAAGAGACCTGACTTTTTGTCCATAATTATTATATTCTTATCCTCATAGACTATATCAAGATCGAAATCACTAGGTTTATAGTCGATTTTTGTAATCCATTTATCATAATCTTCGTCTTTTATATACATCTTGACTATGTCATTAGGATATATAAAATCATCTTTTTTTGCTCTCTTATCATTGATTTTAAAATTTTTCTTTCTAATATTTTTTTGAATAACTGACAGAGGAGCATTTTCAAAATATTTTCTTAAAAATCTATCAAATCTTTGGTTTCCGTCATTTTCACTTATTCTAACTTCTTTCATATTAATATGATTTATTTACATAAGAATCTATTAATGATTCTCTAGCCATTTCACTAAAAACACCCTTTTCTTTTAGTTTATCAAGAATTTTTTTGTTTTTAGAATGTAATATAAGCTTTTCTCTATCCAAAATATGAATCTCAAATATCAAGCCTTTAAGTCTTTTAGACCTTAGACTTATGTAATAGCATTCCAAATTTTTATAATCAATCATTTCTAATAATCTTTGAGTTGCAATATCTTTAAGATAGTAGTAATTCTCCCTATCATTTATAAGCTTATTGTATATTCTTTTCTTCTTTTTCAAATTCTGGTAAGTTTTTGCATCAAAATTACATTTTTTGGCCATTACGTTATAGTATTGGTAATTGTAGATAGCCTCTTTAGTGTTAGTGATTTGAGAAAAAGGCTTGAGTTCTAATTTTTTGAAAAAATTATAATTCAAATCTAAAAACTCATCCTTATTAATCTTAGCATTATCTAATAAATCAATTGATTCCTTTCTCCAATTCTCAAATATTCTTAGTTTTTTTTCTTCTATATTCATAATAAAAAACCGTCTCCTTAGAGACGGTCATAACTAATCTTCTAGTTTTAATTCAATAACTTCTGCATCTAGAGAGCTAGGAACGTCTTCTTTTGTCCAATCTAATCCTAGGTATATGTCAGATTTTGAATACTCAGATAGATCTTTAAGTCTTTGACTAAGTTCTTCAATGTTATCTTTGTTAATATCGATTATATCATAAATTCCATCTATATAAATCTTTCCAATATCATAGTCACGAGCAAGAATTCCTCCTACAAATCCTAGAAGTCCATCAATGTTATTAATCTTGTAGCTTTTTGCATTGATTAGTCTTACTTTGTGTTCTAGTGTGTTGATTTGGCTATCATCAGTGTCAACAAATACTATATTGTTATTTCCTTTTTCTTTCTCTTTGTTTGCTTCCTCAACCAAGTATTTTGTTTTACCAACACCTTGTTCACCTAAAACTAAATTAATCATATTAATCCTCCTTTATTTTATCAAAAATTATTTTTTTGCTTTTATCGCCTTGGACTATTCCTTTGTCGTTCATAGTTTGTATTATCTCATCCCTAATTTTCCACCAAGATGTATCCCAATTGCAAAATATCGTTTCTTCTTCTGGAGCTCTTCCAACAATTCTTGCTACCGCGACATCTTTGTCGATATATCTTAGAAATTCAATGACATTGTTTTCATACTCTTCCTTGCTAATCATCTGTATTTTATTTTCTTCATACATTTTGGCAAGTTTTGTATCTTTAACAATAAACAAGGAATGAATTTTTATCTCTTTTACACCTAGTACATTAACAATTCTTGCTGTTTCTACTACGTCTCTTAAATCATCCCAGGGTAGGGATAAGATTAGATGGGTACAAACTCTAAACTTATATTCATTTATCATCTGTACTGCCAAAATATAATCTGCCAGGGACTCTCCCCTATTTAAGATATCTAGACTTCTATAATTGGCTGTTTGAAGACCCAACTCAAACGTTATATCTATTCCAGTTTCTCGACTAAATTCTTCTAAAAATATAAGCTTATCTCTACTTACACAATCACTTCTAGTGGATATTGAAATAGCAACGATATAGTCCTTATCACATGCCCTGATCACTTCTTTAAAATCACTGATATTCATGTAGGTATTAGAGAAGTTTTGAAAATAGGCTATGAACTTTTCAGCTTTATACCTTCTACCTATATAATCCTTGTTTTTTTCCAGCTGCTGGTCAACTGTAAGGAAACTTGGTAGATTTTCAAAAGAACCACCTGATTCCGAACAAAATATACATCCGCCTACTCCACAAGCCCCATCTCTATTGGGACAAGTTAGGGATAGTTTAATAGGTAGTTTATAGACTTTTTCTCCGTAAGTATCCTTATAATACTTACTTACTGAATAATATGGGTTATTATTCATCTATCACATCATTGTCATTCATATCACTTTCATAATCATCTACTAGATTATCTAAAGCTTCTTCATCCCAATAATGGGTGAATAAATGGAAAACTTCATCCATTTCCTCTTCATCTTCAATTATTTCTAAGTTTATTTCATCATTATCGAAGGAATCGTTATAGTAGAATAAATAAATTTGCGAGCTATCACTTGATAATAAAGCGACATAATCTGTTTCATCAACAGTGAATATATCAATAAGATAACATTGGTCTGTGTTCTCATCAAAACCTATCTCAATTATAGCCTTTCCTTTATTCTTTCCAAATTCTACTTCGTGACCATGTAGATTAAGTTTTTCTGTCATAGTCCCTCCTATTAATTAATTTCGCTAAGTACCGTCTCAAGTAAAGAAATGAGCTTAGAAAGATCATCTAAACTTGAATAATAAATACTATCACCTTGTTTATATTTTACCCCAATTGATATGATTTTCACATTTAAGTTATTAAATATAATACTGCTGTCAAGAGAAAATTGAGTCTTTATGGCCTTTAATTCCTCTCCTTCTAGCTTCATATATGACTTTTTAAATACTTCAGTCAACTCATTATCGGTATTTTTCCATTTATCAATGTTGAATCTTTCGGTAAGAGTTGATGATGATATTGTAGATGCAAGTTTAACCTTATCTTCCATGTTTCTCATGCTTTCTTCAGATAGTGATCTCAATACTAAAATCATATTAATGTAATTTTTGAGACTCCTTGCTGTTGCTAGAGAACAAGAACTTATGGTTTGTTCATCTACCGAGTTTACAAAGTAGCTACCCGTAGGTATGAGTTCTATGAAGGAAGCTAAGTGATTAAAAGACTCCCCACTTATAGGAAGATGCTTTTTGCTCTCGATTTTTTTTATAGATAGCTTCATCTCAGGTTCATACTTAAGATTTTTTTCTATAATTTCATTTTTTACTATCTCAAATATATTAACTAGCTCAGCCTCAAAGTCATTATTTACAATAAAGTCAAC
>NZ_JALEIL010000019.1 GCF_022770135.1 Anaerococcus sp.
TTTCTTTTCTATTAATCCAATTCCTGATTTTGTATCAAGTTCATTCATAATTTTTAAGGCTTTATCATTTGCACAGTTGAATTGTTCTTTAATAGAATCCATTGTGTAATAAATAAAAACTTTTCCATCTTCATCTATCCACCCATTTTTATATGAAAGACCCATTCGATTAAGCATATATGAATACAAAACTTTAGCTTCAATAGAAATGCTCTCAAAAATCTCATCTTCCATTAATACCATAGGTAACCTAATGAAGTTATACATTTCAGATTGTCTATTATAAAAATAATCAAAATTCATCCCTGCCTCCTTTCTTTGAAATAAAAAAAGAGCAGCCTTATTTAAGCTACTCTTGTAGAAAGTATAAAATGGGTTTTATCTTATTATATTTTTCTTTGTGTCTCCTCATACCAGTTGCAAAACTACTCTTACGTCCATATAGTTTTTTTGAGTCTTTTTGACGTATCCTTCTTCATCTTTATCGAAGACAAGATGCTTATAAAACTGCTTAAAATGCAGGATTTCTAAATTTACATCTTTTGTATCAACGCTATAGTCTCCACATGCATAGTTTGAGCAAACATATCTACAGCTTTCACCTCTTTTAGTTTATATCCCATATCCATAAATCTTTTGATATCTCTTGCGAGTGTTTGAGGATTACAGGAGATGTAGATTATGTTTTTTATTTTTGTATTTGCTAGGGTTTTGATTATTTCTTTATCTAGGCCTGCCCTTGGTGGGTCTACTGTTACTGTTTGTATTTTTTCTTTTTCTATGAATTTTTGATCAATGTATTTGGCGTTTTTGTCGATGAATTTGTAATCTGTTAAATTGTTTATTCTGGCATTTTCTTTGGCATCTTTGATGGCACTTTTGTTAATCTCTATTCCTACTATTTTATCATCATTTAAGGCGATTGATGATATTCCTGATCCACAGAAGAGGTCTAGGAGCTTTTTGTCAGCTTCTAGGTAATTTCTTGCATTTTGATATAAGTTTTGTATCTGATACTCATTTACTTGGAAGAAGTCATCTCTTGATACTTTAAATGATTTATCTTTTACTTTGAATATAAGATGGTCTTTTCCTATTGTTTTGATTTTCTTTTTGTTTATAATGTTAATGTTGTAAGGAAGGTATTTGTGATTTTCTATTAAATATTTGTATAATTCTTCTTCCTCTTTGCTATATATGTTAAGTAAGATCTCACTTCCGTTACTTCTGATGCTTATTTCTCTAATTATATTTCCTAAATTGTCAACTATAGACCTAATTAGATTTTGGATTTTTTCAAGATTTTTTCTTATATAATTATTAGCTAGAAGGCAATCTTTAATGGCAACTAGGTCATTCGAAGACTTCTTATTGTAGGAAAGATTTCCCTCCTTGTCTACTTGTAGTCTTATTTTGTTCCTATATGAGAGATTTTCGCTTGTTATTATTTCTAGATCGTCTATTTCTATTGAACAAGTTTTCTTGATTGCCTTTGTAATTAGATTTTTCTTTAGTTTTATTTGCTCGTCATAATTTATATCCATAATAGTACAACCCCCACATTCATAATAATATGGACATGGAGGTTGTGTATAATATGGGCTTTGTGAAGTTGTTTTAAGTTTTCTTGCTTCTATGAAATTTTTCTTTTCCTTGACTATTTCAATGTCGCAAGTTTCTCCAAAGGTCGCTCCTTCTATAAAGTAGACCTTTGAATCTTTCTTGCCAACTCCTCTGCCGTCTTGTAGGATATCAATTATCTCAATATCTTTAATGATCATTAGATAACTTTTGTTTCTCCTTTGTATATTACTCCGCCTATTGGATCTACTGTAATTGTTTCGCCTTCTTCTACGAGGTTGATTACATTTACAGCTCCTACTACTGCAGGGATTCCGAAGTGAACTGCGGCTACTGCTGTATGGCTTGTTAGTCCACCAGTTTCTGTTACTACAGCTGAAGCTTTTTCTATATATTCTGTAATGTCAGAATCGGTGAATTTCGCAACGATGATGTCGCCTTCTTCGAATTTGCCTTCTAGTTCTTTTTTGGTTGATCCAATTACAACTTTTCCTGATACTGATTTGCTTCCGATTCCTGTTCCGCTTGTCAAGATATCTCCAATAACGTGAACTTTGATTAGGTTACTTGTTCCAGATACTCCTAGTGGGATTCCTGCTGTTACTACTGTTAGGTCCCCTTCTTCTACGTAATTTTCAGCTAGTGCCCCAACTATCGCTCTTTCGATTAGCTCATCAGTTTCAGTTGCTTCTTGGATTACTATTGGATATACTCCCCACACAATTGATAGTTGTCTAGCAACTCTATCAGAGATTGTTGCAGCTATTATATTTGTCTTAGGTTTGAATTTAGATATTACTCTAGATGTGTTACCACTTGCTGTACAAGAGATTATTGCCTTGGCACTTAGCTCTTCTGCAATGTTTTTGGTTGATCTTGCTATTGAGTTGGTTGTTGTGTTTGCTGAGTGGATTTTAACATCGTATATATTTTGATAGAAGTCATCTGATAGCTCTGTTGTGATACAAATGTTTCTCATTGTCTTAACTGCTTCTATTGGATATTTTCCACCAGCTGTTTCTCCTGAAAGCATTACACAGTCAGTTCCATCGATAATAGCATTGGCAACGTCAGTTGTCTCAGCCCTGGTTGGTCTTGGGTTTCTAATCATTGAGTCAAGCATTTGTGTAGCTGTGATAACTGGTTTTGCAGCATCATTACATTTTCTGATTACTTCTTTTTGTACTAGTGGGATAAGCTCTGTTCTAATTTCTACACCGAGGTCTCCTCTAGCTACCATGATTCCATCACTTGCTTCTATGATTTCGTCTACGTTATCTACACCTTCTTGGCTTTCTATTTTAGAAATAATCTTTATGTGTTCTCCACCGTGATCTTCTAGAACTTTTCTAATATCATATACGTCTTCTTTTTTACGAACGAAAGAAGCTGCGATGATGTCAATGTCATTTTCTATACCAAATTTGATATCATCAACGTCTTTTGGTGTAATAGCTGGAAGGTTTGTCTTTGAACCTGGTAGGTTAACTCCCTTGTGGTCTGAAAGGATTCCGTTGTTTAGTGCCTTACAAACTACATCTGTGCCATCTTTAATTTCAATTACTTCTAATTGAACAAGTCCGTCATCTATATAGATTTCGCTCCCTACTGATACATCTTCTGGTAGTCCTTCGTAAGAAACTGATACGATTGATTGGTCACCTTCTACGTCTCTTGTTGTTAGGGTGAAGATATCTCCTGGTTTAAGGAAGATTTCGTCTACATTAAAGTTACCTGTTCTGATTTCTGGTCCCTTAGTATCTAGCATTATAGCTACAGGTACGTTTAGTTTTCTTCTGATTCTTCTGATTGTTTTAATCTTTGCTAAGTGCTCTTCGTGAGTTCCGTGAGAGAAGTTAAGTCTTGCGACGTTCATGCCGTTATTGATTAGTTCTTCAAGAACTGCTGGATCTTCACTAGCAGGTCCAATTGTACATACTATTTTGGTCTTTTTTAAAATTTCAGGTTTCATTATTACTCCTATCTTGATAAAGAATTTGCAAGTTCGTATAATCTTTCGTCGAATTCGCTCTTTTTACTTACTGCTTCGTCTATGCTAACTTCTATGATGCTTCCATCTACATAACCAATTGCAAGGTTTGTCTTTCCCTCTTCAAGCAGTCTAACAGCACGAGATCCCATTGATGAGCCTAATAGTCTGTCTACCGCAGATGGTGAGCCTCCTCTTTGTACGTGGCCTAAGATTGTAACCTTAGTTTCGATTCCAGTCTTCTCTTCTAGCTCTTTGGCAAGAGAATAAGGATCGCCAACACCTTCAGCAAGTGTGATTAGGTGGTGGAGCTTACCTCTTTTTCTACCATGTTCCATCTTATCGATGATTTCATTGATAGAGAAATTATGCTCTGGGACTATGATAGACTCAGCTCCTCCTGCAAGTCCTGAGTAAAGGGCTAGATCTCCGCAGTGACGACCCATAACTTCGATAACGACAGCCCTGCCGTGAGAACTTGATGTATCTCTTAGCTTGCCTATAGCATCTGTTACAGTTTCAATCGCTGTGAAAAATCCAATTGTAAAGTCTGTATATCCCATATCGTTATCAATTGTTCCTGGGATTCCTATTGTGTTGATTCCAAGATCAGATAGGGCCTTAGCTCCCTTGAAGGATCCGTCTCCTCCAATTACGATTAAGCCTTCAATGCCATAATCATTTAGGATTTGTGCACCTCTTTTTTGTCCTTCTGGTGTTTCGAACTCTAAGCTTCTTGCAGTACCTAGAATGGTACCACCCTTATGGATTATATCTGCAACTGATGATACATTCATCTCATAGATATCTCCTTGCATGAGTCCATCATAACCGTTTCTTATACCTTTGATACGTAAACCACTGTTAAGAGCTGTTCTTACCGCAGCTCTTATAGCGGAATTCATACCTGGAGCATCTCCTCCACTTGTAAGTATTCCTATAGTTTTCATAACAACTCCTTAAGTAATCTTAACATTTTCTTTTCCTAAAAACTCTTCTAATACTTTAATGCTTTTTTCATTAATATCAAACCATAATTTCTTATCTAGTTTGACACTTTTATTTTTGTCAGCAAAATATATAACAACGGGTGTGGTCCCCTTATTTTGCACTAGAATGTTTCTAACTTTATTATACTCTAAGTATTTAGATTTTAAGTATAAAGTTTTTAAATTTAATTTCTCTATGTCGACAAATTCGTTTGTTAATAGTTTTATATCTCTTTCATCTACTTGAAGGTTTCCCTTAACTATTACCGCACTATCTTCATCTATTACATTCCTATATTTCCTGTAGACTTCAGGGAAAATTACAATCTCCATTGACCCTTGCATGTCTTCAAGGGTTGCAAAGCACATCAATTGTCTTTTCTTGGTCATAATTTCTGACTTGTTTGTGATGACCCCAGCCATCGATACAAATTTATTATCGAGTAAATAAATCCTCGTATCATCTATATGGTCCTTGTAATCTGTTGTGAAGTTGACAAAGTCGTGAAGTCTATCTCCCAAATCTGATAAGGGATGGTCAGATATATAAAAGCCTAGGACCTCTTTTTCTAGCTTTAGTTTTGTCTTTTTAGGAAATTCATTGATTTCTTGAATTCTAACATCTTCTTTGGGCTTATCAGCTAAGTCGTCTAGTAAGTTAAGCTGCCCTTTGACGTTGATCTTCCTATTATCAGAGACAGCAGATATGGCCTTTTCATAGATGGCCATTAGGGAAGATCTGGTGTATTTTAAGCTATCGAAGGCTCCTGCCTTGATGAGGGATTCTACTCCCTTCTTGTTGAGAGATCTCGAATCGATCTCGTCGACTCTTTGGAGGAAGTCTTTGAAGTTTGTAAACTTTCCATCCTTTTTCCTAGCTTTCACTACAGAATCAATTAAGTTAGTCCCTACATTTTTGATTCCAGAAAGACCAAAGATAATCTTACCTTCTTCTACACTAAACTCAGCAAAACTCTTGTTCACATCTGGTGGAAGGACTTCTATACCTAAGGCCTTCGTTTCATTCACATAAAGATAAAGCTTTGATGATTGATCCATCACAGAAGAGATAAGATTTGCCATATATTCTTCTGGATAATAGTGTTTTAGATAAGCAGTTTGAACTGCAACTAAGGAATAAGCTGCCGAGTGAGACTTATTGAAGGCGTATTTGGCAAAGGAAATCATTTCATCGTAGATTTGATTTGCTGAAGACTCATCAACTCCATTTCTTACGCAACCTGGAATTACAATATTGCCATCCGGGTCAGTTTTTCCATTGATGAAAATTTCCCTATTTTCTTCCATAACTGCCATCTTTTTCTTGGACATGGCTCGTCTTAGATTATCCGCTTCTCCCAAGGAGTAGCCTGCAAGTTTTTGGACAATTTGCATTACTTGCTCCTGATAGACAATAATTCCATAAGTTACATCAAGGATTGGCTTAAGGGCCGGATCTATAAAAGTCACATCCTCGGGGTTATTCTTGTTATGGATGTATTTGGGAATCTCATCCATTGGTCCTGGTCTAAATAGTGAGTTTGCCGCTATCAAATCATCAAAGACTGTTGGCTTTAGATTCTTTAGGAAGTTTCTCATTCCCGCCGATTCAAACTGAAAAATTCCTATTGTCTTTGCCTTATTAAACTGATCTATAACATTTTTGTCGTTTACGTCAATTTGTGATAAATCTACGTCAATTCCCCTATTCTTTTTGACGTCCTTGATAGTATTTTTTATAACTGTAAGGTTTCTTAGACCCAAAAAGTCCATCTTAAGTAGGCCTAGCTCCTCGATTTCAGTCATATCGTATTGGGTAACTACCAAATCGTTGGATAGGGCGAGTGGAATTATGTCGGTTAGGACTTCCTTGGAGATAACCACTCCTGCAGCGTGGATTGAGGCATGTCTTGGAAGTCCCTCGACCTTTCTTGCAGTGTCGATTAATCTTTTTGCTTCGACATCACTTTCATAAATTTCTTTAAACTTAGATGAGGAATCAAAGGCCTTGTCAATTGTCATTCCTATAGCTTGAGGAATGAGCTTGGCAATTTTATCTACCTTAGCGTAAGAAATATCTAAAACTCTTCCTACATCCCTTACGGCATTTCTTGCCTGCATCCTACCGAAGGTTACGATTTGAGATACGTGATCTCTCCCGTAAAGCTCATTTACATACTCAACTACCTTATCACGGAGGACGTAGTCAAAGTCTATATCTATATCCGGCATAGAAACTCTTTCGGGGTTTAAGAATCTTTCGAAAATCAGCTTGTATTTTAAGGGGTCAATTTGAGTAATATCCAATGCATAAGATACTATAGATCCAGCTGCAGATCCTCTGCCTGGTCCTACTGCTATGTCATTTTCCCTAGCATATCTTACAAAATCCCAAACTATAAGGAAATAGTCTACATAGCCCATGTCAGCAATTACCTTTATTTCCTTATCTGCCCTCGATCTAATCTTTTCACTTATACTTCCATATTTTTTTATAAGTCCTTGATCTACTAGTTTTTTTAGATATTCTAAATCAGTTAGGCCTTCCTCAACCTTAGTAAAGTATGGGAGGTGGGGTTCATGGAAGGTAAATTCTACATTACATTGGTCAGCGATTTTTCGAGTATTTTCAATAGCCCCCTCATAGGCTCCAAAAAGTTCCTTCATCTCATCATAAGATTTAAGGTAAAACTCACTTGCTGGCATCTTCATTCTGTCTTCGTCCTTTACAAGCTTACCTGTTTGAATGCACAAAAGGACGTCTTGGTAGTAGGCGTCTTCTTTATTTATATAATGGATGTCATTAGTCGCAACTAGGGGAATGTCTTCTTCTTCGTGGATTTTCACAAGTCCCCTATTTACTGGATTTTGTTCTTTTATTCCATGATTTTGAAGCTCTAAGTAGAAGTTTCCCTTGCCGAAAGCCTCTTCGTATATTTGAGCCGTCTCTTTTGCCCCTTCGTAGTCATTTTCTATAAGTCTTTGACTAACTTCACCATTAAGGCAAGCCGACAAGGCTATAATATTATCAGAGTGCCTTTTTATAAAATCAAAAGAAACCCTTGGCTTATAGTAAAATCCATTTACATAGGCTTCTGATACAATCTTTATAAGATTCTTATAGCCATCCATGTTTTTTGCTAGAAGAATCAAATGATAATATCTCCTATTAGACGCTTCCTTAATCGTGTGGTCTTTCTCGCTAACATAGACTTCGCAGCCTATAATGGGCTTGATTCCACGCTTTTTGGCTTGCTTATAAAATTCTATAACTCCATACATCTGGCCATGGTCTGTGATGGCGATAGAATCCATTCCAAGCTCTTTCGCCCTATCGAGGAGGAGGTCAATTCTTGAGAATCCATCAAGTAAGGAGTATTCAGTATGAACGTGTAAGTGTGTAAATTTTCCTTCCATTTATCCTCCTCTATAAGTCTTCTGCAAGCTTTATAAATTTCTGTAATCTATAATTAACCTTGGCCTTACTCATCACAGGATCCATCATCTGACCGATTTCTTCTATAGAAATATAGGGATTATCAATTCTAATACTTGCAATTTCCTTCATATCTTCTGATAATTTATCGTATTCTTCGCTATTAATCACCGCTTTTATAGCGTCTACTTGCCTTAAAGATGCCTTAACCGTCCTGTCAATATTGGCCTTATCAAAATTTGTCTGTCTATTTATATCATTTCTTATGGACTTCATTGCCCTGACATTTTCTAGCTCGAACAAGGACTTATTCGCCCCTATTATAGCAAGAAAATCGCTTATCTTATCAGAATCCTTGATATAGACAATATAATAATCTCCCCTATCGTTGATCTTGGCATTTAAGTCAAAGGTATCCATAGATTCTTTGATAAGTTTAAGCTCGTTTTCCTCACGGGCTATGATTTCGAGATTGTAACCTCTTTGAGGGTCGTTAATAGAGCCTTTATAAATAAAGGCAATCTTAAGAAAAGATTTGATTTCATCTAAGGACACATCTTCTATATCATTAAAGTTATCTATAAAGCCCTCAGTCTTTTTATTAATCAAATCTTCCGATATATCATTATCTTCGACAAGAACTGTAAAAATTCTATCCTTATCCTTGAATGATTTATCAAAGATCTCGAAGGTTGAAGAATAGTCATACAAGTCCTTAATTAGATTATAAATATATCTAGCATATGAGTTGGACTCAGTTTCAAACTTGATGTTATAACCACCCATATTTATTCTTATAGAGCCAATAAAATGAATAATAGACAAGAGTTCGCCCATTTTTGAAATCGGCTCTTTTTTTAGTACTTCTTTCTTACATCTTTTAGAAAAAGACATATATCACCCTAGCTATCCAGCTATTTTTTTCCTCACTTTTTCAATAGTTTCCCTATCAACCTTGGCATAGAGTAAATAATCATCAAAAGTCTTGTATTTTCTTAGAATATAATCGTAGGCTTCCTTCATATTGTAAGGACTCGTAATTCTAAATACAGAAAATGGATCTTCTTCGTCATATCTTTCTATATAGCCAAGATGAGCTGAGCTTACCTCATAATCTGCTATGATATCAGCTCTTGCCACATTAGAAATACCCATAAGAATCATAGAAATAATTCCTGTCCTATCCTTACCTTCTTGACAATGAAAGAGGCTGACTCCGTCATTATCTGCGAATATTTCCATAATCTCTTTGACTGCCTTGTAGTTATCTATCAGATTCCTATAGCTTGCTCCTACTGATATTTCTTTATTGACAATCTTATCTATATCTTCTTGTCTAAACTCCCTATCTCCTGCAAGAGATACGTTGTAATAGTCGAAGTTATCCTTAATTTTGTCAATACTTTCCTTGTGAGGGGCAATCTCACCTTCACGTCTTAAGTCTATTACTCTAGTAACTCCCATCTCCTTAAGGTAGTTAATATCATAATCTTTCGCATCATCTAGGGTCGCTGTCCTGATAAACTTCCCCCAGTTAGTCACATTGCCATCAAGCGTTGGAACTCCACCTAAGTCTCTGGCGTTTTGAACATCCTTTAGGGGATATCTTTTAATGTATTTTTTTACCATCTATCCTTCTCTCTATGTTTCTTAACTAAAATGTAATCGTCATCTTTCATTCTCTCGTAGAGCTTTTCTACCATATATACTGACCTATGCTGGCCTCCAGTACATCCTATGGCAATATTAATTATATCCTTACCTTGATTTAAAAATTCTGGAACTAAATTCTTTATCATTCTATACAAATCATCTTCAAACTTCTTGGAAATCTCAAAAGAATCCAAATAATCTTGTAAATCCTTACAAGTTCCATTCAGCTTTTTAAGGTCCTTTATATAGTAAGGATTGGGCAAGAATCTCATATCAAATACAAATTCAAAATTATCACTAAGTCCATACTTAAAGCCAAAGGATATGAGATTTATTATGATTTTATCCTTTTTTAAGGCAGAATCTTCAATCACCCTCTTAAGCTCTGCAATTTTATAATTACTAGTATCTATAAACCTATCTGCAATCTTTCTGATAGGCTTTAGCATATCCTTTTCTTTCTCGATACCTTCGCTTACATTTCCATACTCACCCATAGGATGAGGACGTCTTAATTCGTTGTATCTCGTAAAAATCACCTCGTCAGATGAATAAATGTAGATGATTTCTGTATCGATATTGGCTTTCTTAAGCCTAAGGAAAGATTCGTAAAGGTCATCGTCTAGGGCATAGGACCTAAAGTCTATTACAACTGCCATTTTTTCTATGGGATTTTCTTGATTTGCGTTAAGCTCTATGAATTTTTCTATCAAGTAGGCTGGGACATTGTCCATAGCGTAATATCCCATATCTTCAAAGGCACGAAGGGCTGTAGTCTTACCAGAACCGCTAAGGCCTGTGATAATTTTAAGTATCATTAAAAGTCTCCGATTAGTTTAACTTCTCTTTCTAATACAAATCCTGTCTTTTCATTTACTATCTTAGAAACTTCTTCTATAAAAGAAAGCATATCCTCGCATGTAGCATTATCTACATTGATTATAAAACCACAATGCTTCTCGCTAACTTGGCATTCTCCCTTCCTATAGCCTCTCAGACCACATTCATCTATGAGCTTAGATGCGTAAGATCCTGTAGGTCTTTTGAAGGTTGAACCCGCTGATTTTCTATCTAGGGGCTGCTTTGTAACTCTTCTATCGGTGAAGTCTTGATATCTTTCTTCGATTTCTTCCTTATTTCCTGCTTCTAACTTAAAGCTTGCAGAAGAAACTATTAGGTCATCTTCAAAGATTTTGGAATGTCTGTAGGAAAAGTTCATTTGACTATTGGTAAAGTTGTATTCCCTGCCAGCAAAATCGAAGGCCTTGACATTAACACATATATCCTTAATCTCTCCACCATAGGCTCCTGCATTCATAGCAACAGCTCCTCCAACTGATCCTGGTATGCCTGATATCTCTTCCATGCCAGCAAGTCCTCTTTCTATAGCAAATAGGGCAAGCTCATTTAAGCTTGTTCCTGCAAGGGCTGTTAGGATATCTCCATCTCTTTCGATTTTGTCGAAATTATCTGCCAAAACTATGACACATCCCCTAATTCCCTTATCGCTAATTAAGAGATTGGATCCTCTTCCTATTACTGTCGTCTTGATATTTTCTCTATGATTTATCTTTAGTATATTTTGTAATTGCTCTTCTTTGTATGGTTTAATCATGACATCAGCTAATCCGCCTATGCCAAAAGTCGTGTAGTCGCTAAGCTTCTCTGCAAATAAAACTTCGCCTACATCCTCGTTTTTGTATATAGATTCTAAATCCATATTACCTCCTGCGATTCATTTAAATCTCTTTTATTACTACAAAGACTATACCATAAAGACTGTCCAATAACTATTGGAGAGACTTGCAAATTATTTTGGAGAAAATCGAAAGAAAAATTTGTAATTTGTCTTGATATTTGGTAGAATAATAAAGATGAATAAAAGCTAGGAGGTGTAAGAATGGCAAGAACATGTGATATCTGCAGTAAGGGAACACAATCAGGTAAGAGTGTAACTTTCTCTCACAGACAAATCAATAGAAAATTTAAGGCAAATGTTCATAAAGTTAAAGCTTTAGTTGATGGAACACCTAAAACAATAAATGTTTGTGCAAAATGTCTAAAAAGCGGTAAAGTAGAAAAAGCATAATTGCAAAATGTTTTTTTATTTTAAATAAGATTTAACGACCACCGAGTAATCAGTGGTTCTTTTATTTAAAAAGCACTTGAGGTCTTAATCCCTACAAGTGCTTTTTGCTTGGTCAAATATCTTATAATATTCTTCTATTTGTTTTTTGATATCATCTTTTCCGAATATATCTGAACCTGAAACTATCTCGTCACATCCAGCTTCGATTACTCTACTTACGTTAGTAGTTTTGATACCTCCATCTATCTCAATCTTAGTATCAAGCTTATTATCATCAATATATTCTCTAAAAATCCTAACCTTATCGAGGCTATCTTCCATAAAACTTTGCCCGCCAAATCCTGGCTCGACACTCATTACGAGTACGCAATCCAAATTTTTTAGGAAGGGCAAAATCTCTTTTGGATCTGTCGCAGGCTTTAGAGTAATTCCTGCTTCTATGCCAAAAGACTTTATAAGGCTAATTACTTCGCTTGGATTATCAGTAGCCTCTATATGAAAAGTTATCCTATCAGATCCTGCTTTTACGAATCTTTCTATATATCTTTCAGGTCTTTCTATCATAAGGTGAGTATCAAAGAAATAATCATTTCTCTTTCTGATATCTTCTATTATCTTGAAGCCAAAGGAGATGTTTGGAACAAAGATTCCATCCATGACGTCTATATGAAGCATCTTAAGTCTCGTATCTTTAGTATCGTCAAGATTTTCTTGTAGTCTTGAAAAGTCACATGAAAGTATTGAAGGTGCTAGTTCTACCATTTATTTTCTCTCCTTTTTTTAACTTCCTCAAAAAGCATGAGATAATTATCATACCTACTTTTAGAAATAAGACCATCAGCTAGAGAGCTTTTTACTCCACAGGCTGGTTCATTGATATGGTTACAATCCTTAAACTTACATTTCTTATCTCTAAATTCCCTAAACAAATACTTTAATTCTTTCTCATCTTCTATAAAGTCGATATCAAAAGAGTCAAAGCCAGGGGTGTCAAAGAGGAAACTATCCTCTCCGATTTTAAATATTTCTGTATGTCGGGTAGTGTTCTTCCCCCTCTTGCTCTTTTCAGAAATGGATCCAGTCTCTACATCTACATCGATTAAATTGTTAAGAAAGGTAGATTTACCCACACCGCTTGCTCCTGATACTGCTGATGTCTTATTTTTTAGGATTTCAAGTATTCTCTCTTTAGGAAAATTATTGAAATTATCTAGACTTATAAGCTTATATCCTATATTTTCGTAAATTTTCTCGAAATCTTCTACTTCTTTTCTCTCACACAAGTCAAGTTTGGATAGGACTATCACCACATCCATATCCTTGTACTCGCACATGGCAAGATATTTATCGAGATTGTAGAGATTTAGGATTGGGTCCTTGATTGTCGCAAATAGTAAAATCTGGTCTATGTTAGAAATATTTGGTCTTTTTATTTCGTTCTTTCTTGGAAGAATTTCTGTAATATAGGCCTTATGATCTTCAAGATCATCGATTACTACATTATCCCCAACCAGAGGCTTAATCTTTTTTACTCTGAAATTACCCCTAGCCTTGGCCATTAGGATCTTTCCATTACAATCTACATAATATAATTCTTTTTGAGCTTTGATAATCTTTCCTTGTTTCAATTTACTGTATACACTCCGTAAGATTCATCATCTACCAAGACTTCAAATTTGGTATTTTGTACAGCTTGGAAGTTTAGTTGTAGGACTTGGCTTTCATCTAAATCCTTGCTAGTTTGATTTTGGTCATATAAGATGTCGCTTCTCTTATCGTTGTCATCAAGCTTGTAAATTTTGACGTTGAATTTATCTTTACCATTATTTATATTAAGTCTCAGATCTACATTTTTAGCTTGATTTGTCCTATCTTCCTTATCCTTTTCTTTCTCCTTCTTTCCATTAGATATTACTAAATCTATTTGAGATTGTGGTGCTACTAGGGTTCCTTCAGATATGGATTGACTTATAACGTTGCCCTTTTCTACATCTTCACTTTCCGTGTAATCTACATTTCTAAGGACAAGTCCGTATTGACTGATTAGACTTGCTGCTTGTTCCTCGCTCATACCAATAAGACTAGGGACTTCTATATTCTCAATCTTCTCCTCAGGTCCTGCACTAATAATAAGGTCGACCTTACTTCCTGCTTGAAGGTTTGTAGAAGATCTTGGATTTTGATCAATGATTAAGTCTTTTTCGACTTGATCACTATATTCCGTGCTCGTCCTTCCTATACTTAGACCCAGCTCTTTGAGTTTTTCTTCTGCCTCTGTTAGATTGAGTCCAGCAAGATCTGGCACGCTCACTTCTCTTCCAGCACTGATTACAAGATTTACTGTAGTTCCTTTTTTAACTTCAGTGTTTGCCTCAGGGTCTTGCTTCATTACCTTACCCTTGTCATAATCGTCGCTTTCTTCTGTCCTTGAGATATTTGCCTTAAGGCCTCTCTTTTCGAGTTCCTTGACTGCCATCTCTTGGCTTAGGTTAATTACCGTTGGAACTTCCAGAACATCTACTTTTGGTCTAGACATAAAATGATACACTGCTCCAACCAATATTAGAGCAAGCAAGGCCAGTGGCCAAATCTTAAGTGATTTATTTTTCTCCTTTTCTTCTGGTTCTTCATCTGTAGGAGAAACATAAACTGCTTCTTCGGACTTTGGAGTCACTTCCTTCTTTGCTTTTTTCTTCTTTTTCTTTTCCTTATTTGGGACAACTATTGGAATTCTCGCTGTCTCTTCAAGGACCTGCTTGTTAGAGAAATTCTGATTTTCAAGACTATCTATAAGCTCTGTCGCATTTAGGAATCTATTGCCCGGCTCCTTTTCAAGAAGCTTCATAATAATAAAATTTAGATGATCAGAAAGATCAGGATTTAATTCCTTGGCAGGCCTTGCCTTATCTTGAATATGCATTACAGCAATTCCTACAGAATTGTCCGCATCAAATGGAACCTTTCCTGTTGCCATCTCATACATCACAGCTCCAAGAGAATACAGATCGCTTTTCTCATCGACAATCTTACCCTTGGCTTGTTCTGGTGATATATAATGAACTGTTCCTAGAATGGAAGATGTATATGTTATGGTAGCATTTGATGAGACTCTCGCTATACCAAAGTCAGTGACCTTGGCAAGTCCAAACTTATCTATCAAAATGTTTTGTGGCTTGATATCCCTGTGGATAATACCTGATGCGTGGGCAGACTTTAGGGCTTGGGCTATCTGCACAGAATAATCTATTATATCGTGGTTAGAAAGCTTTCCTTCTTCATCTATTAGATCCTTAAGAGTTTGCCCTTCAACATATTCCATGACTATATAGTAAATCTTTCTTCCTTCAAGGAGGTCTTCTCCTATATCGTAGACATTTACTATATTGACATGATTAAGCTTTGCAGCAGACTGAGCTTCATTGTTGAATTTCTTTAGAAACTCTTCATCTTCTGCATACTGATCCTTAAGTACCTTAATGGCAACAAATCTATCCAAAAGCCTATCTTTGGCCTTGTAGACCTTAGCCATTCCTCCAAGGCCAATCTGCTCTATAATCTCGTACCTATTGTCCAAAATTATCTTTTCCATATTACCTCTTATATTAAAATCGTGGTCACTGTTATATTATCGCGACCACCCTTATTAAGTGCTAGTTCAACAAGTCTTGATGAGATATCATATGCCTCATCAGATTCGTTAACTACTTTAGTTATCTCTTCATCTGTAAGCTCGTTAGACAAACCATCTGTAAACATCAAAACTACATCCCCATCTTTCATGGAGAAAGTCTGACTTTCTGGCTCTATCACATCTTCTGTGCCAACTGCCTTGGTTATAGCAGACTTGTTGATGAAGTTTTCTGCCTCGTCTTCTGTTAGAGAACCTGTATCTATTAGGTCATTAATCAAAGAGTGGTCTCTCGTTTTTAGGCTAAGTTTTTTATCCTGGTAGATATAAATCCTAGAATCTCCAACATGAGATATGTAATAAGTAGCATTTTTCCTATCAATTATCATGCAAACTACAGTAGTCCCCATCCTAAGACCTTCGCTGTCGTCTGACAATTCATAGATCTTGTCGTTGGCATACTTTATAGCTTCCTCTTGAAGATCGATATAGGATGAGTAGTCATCTAAGTTTGCCTTTTCAATAAATTCTATATAAGACTTACTAGCAAGCTTACTTGCGACTTCTCCCCTGCTATGACCTCCCATCCCATCGGCAACTATAAAAAAATCCAAATCGCCAATGGTCGTATTTGCATAAGCATCTTCATTTTCCTGCCTTATTTTTCCAATATTTGATATTGTACTAAATTTCATGCTCACCTCGCATAATTATTTCTAAGCTGACCACAAGATGCATCGATATCTGATCCCATCGACTTTCTAATGGTTGTGTTTAATTTTTTCTTTAAAAGTTTATCCCTAAAGTCTCTTAGGGCAGTAGATTTGGGCCTATCATAAGAAAACTCCTCGATTGGATTTAGGGGAATTAAATTGATGTGGACGTTTTTGCCCTTAAATAGGCTGGTTAAATTAGATACGTCACTATCAAGATTATTGACCCCATCAATCACTACATACTCGAAGCTTACCCTTCTTTTGGTCCTATCCAGATAATAATCTGTCGCCTCCATTAGACTCCCAATGCTGTATTTGTTGGCAATCGGCATAAATTTACGTCTTTTATCATCATCTGCATAGTGAAGGGAGACTGCTAGATTTACATCAAGACCACTATCCGCAAGCTTTCTAATCATTGGGCTTAGGCCAGAAGTAGAAAGTGTAATAGACCTATGGGATAAGTTTCTCCCTTTTTCGTCAGTGATAATTTCGATGAATTTTCTAATATTTTCGTAATTATCCAAAGGCTCACCTATGCCCATTATCACTATATTATTTATATCTCCATTGAGTCTCTCTAGTGCATAGACTTCTTCTATTAGTTCTCCTGCACTTAGGTTTCTTTCAAGCCCGTTTTTGGTTGAAGCACAGAATTTACAGCCCATCCTGCAACCTACTTGCGAAGATATACATATAGTTTTTCTCTTATCATAATCCATAAAGACTGCCTCTATGATATTTCCATCAGCAAGAGAAAATAGGTATTTCTTTGTATTATCAAGCTCAGATACAAATTCCCTTTCTACTTTCATCTGAGGGAAGTCAAATTTTTCTGATAAATTCCCCCCCATATCCTTAGAAAGATCGCTCATTTGTGTAAAGTCGTTGACCTTATTTACATGAATTTGCCTATAAACTTGCTTGGCTCTGAATTTTTGATAGCCTTCTTTGGTGAAAATTTCTTCCAATTCCTTTATGGATTTGTCATTTAATTTATCTTTCATAATCTTTCTTCTTAAACTTACTTATAAAGAATCCGTCAGTTTTATCCTCGAAACTTACAAACTCTAGGTATTTCTTGCCATCAATTTCTAAAGAAGTTAATCTTTCATCTGCTTTTAAGAAATTATAATTATCGACATTTTCGATATTACCAAGAGTGCAAGTTGAATAGACTAGAATTCCACCTGGCTTAAGATATCTGATAGCAGAGACTAAAATTTGTCTTTGAAGCTCTGCCAAAGCTTTAATATCAGCCATAGTTCTATTGTATCTAATCTCAGGCTTTCTCGCCATTACTCCAAGTCCAGAGCAAGGGGCATCGACCAAGACATAGTCGAATTTTTCCTCAAAATCAGATCTGCACACACTCGCATCAAAAGAGTCAATCTCAATATTACTGAGGCCTAATCTTTTGATGTTTTCTCTTATAAGACTTAACTTATTCCTAGAGATGTCATTTGCTATTATTTTACCAGAATTTCTGCTATATTCAGCAAGGTAGCTAGTCTTAGTACCTGGAGCTGCACATAAGTCTAGGATTTTTGAATCCTCTTTGGGATCAAGAACCTCAACCGTCTTCATGCTTGCTTCTTGTTGGATAGTAAAAAGTCCCTCCTTAAACTCACTAGTGGCTACAAGGCCTGAAGGATTCTTTACCAAAAGAGCATTTTCACTTATCTTTGATTCTTCTAATTCAAATCCCTTAGCTTTAAGCTTTTTAATTAGACTTTCCTTATCAGCCTTTAATCTATTAATCCTAATAGAAAGTACCGCCTCACTATTGCTATAGCGTAGGAAGGCTTTAGTATAATCCATGCCGTAGTTATCAAATATATATCTAGTGATATCCTCTGGCATAGAGTATCTCACAGAAAGTGACTTTATATCATCACTTATCTTAATCTTTGCTATTTTCTTCTCTTCTCTTATAAAATTTCTTAAGATAGCATTTACAAAGCCAGATGATCTTTTATTCTTTTTCTTTGTAAGTTCAACTAGCTTATCCACTGTGGCATAATCCTTAGTTTCTAAAAAATGTATATTGTAGATTCCGATTTCTAGAATAGTAAGGACATTTTTGTGGATTTTCTTAAGTCTTATCTTGGATAATTTTCCTATCATATAATCTATATAGATTTTATTTTCCAGGACTCCATAAATAACTTTGGTAGCGTATGGGAGATTATCGACTCTCTTTTCTAGATAATTTATCTCCTCGTTACTCTTCTTATCCTCGTAGATGGTCCTTACAAGTGAGTTAAGTATTAGTTCTAAATCATTCATTGGCTAAAGTAATTTTTTCTTCGAAAGTATTGCCCATGAGGAAGGACTTAGTATCCATGGCCTTCTTTCCTGGAAATTGAATTTTCTCTACCCTAATAGCCCCATCTTTTGTTCCAATTACAATTTTTTCCTTAGGATTTGCCTCATAAACAAAGCCAGGCTTTCCTTCATAGCCTTGGGCGATTTCTGCCTTGTAAACCTTAACATTTGATCCTTCATAAACAAAAAAGGCTGCAGGATATTCAACAAAGGCTCTGATTTTATTAATAATTTCTGAAGAACTTTTATTCCAATCGATTCTTCCCATATCTTTTGTGATTTTTGTACAGAAAGTCGCTTGGCTATCGTCTTGTTTTTCTCTATTTTTATAGACTTCATCGAAGTTTAAGATAGTTTTTCTAATTGCCTTCGCCCCTATTTCGCTAAGTTTCTCTTCAAGACTTGTGTAATCATCACTATCTTCTATTGGAACTTCCTCTTGGATAAGTATATCACCGGAATCCATTCCCTTTTCTATAAGCATAGTTGTAGCTGCAGTTACATTATCTCCATTTAATAGAGAAAACTGCATAGGGCTTGCTCCTCTGTAGGCTGGAAGGATTGATGGATGAAGATTAATTATCCTATCTTCGTAGGCTTCAAGTAAGTCCTTGCCTATAAGTTGCCCAAAGGCTACAACTACAATATAGTCGATATCTAACTCTTTGAGGCCTTCTACAAATTCAGGGCTATTTACTGTCTTTGGAGTTAGAACATCAATCCCCTTATCCTCAGCATATTTCTTAATCTCTGTTGGTGTAACTTTTCCCCTATTTCTCTTCTTATCAGGAGAGCTTACAACAAGCTTTACGTCTATATTTTCATCATTATAAAGAACATCCAAAGTTCGCACTGCAAACTTTGGATTGCCCATAAAACATATATTAATCATTTTCTGTATCGAATTTAACCTCTTCAATAGCCTTATCCCTAAAGAGAATTCCATCTAGATGGTCTATCTCATGAGATAAGATTTCTGCTGGAAAACCATGGGCATCCCAGACCTTTTCGTTTCCTTCTTCGTCTAAATATTTTACTTTAAGGTGCTCTGGCCTTTTGACAGTCGCATTAAAATTAGGTATAGAAAGACAACCTTCAATACCAATCTGCTCTCCATCCGCTTCTATAATCTCAGGATTTACGAGCTTGACAAGCCCTGTAGTATCGTCATGTGGATCTACCACTATTATTCTTTTTAAAATTCCGACTTGAGGAGCAGCAAGACCGACACCATCGGCTTCATACATAGTATCAGCCATGTCGTCTAGTAAAACTTTAATTCTATCTGTAATTTCAGGGACAACTTTGGAAGTTTTTCTTAAAATTGGATCCCCTTCTTTTCTTATATTTCTAATTGCCATACTTCCTCCTTATCTACTTTATTGTACTTTTGTAAAGCTTATTTTCAATTCTTTGCAAAGTCTATAGAATATACCTGACTCTTGCCGTCATCACCTATGGTAACCCCGTGAATCCTTTCTGCAAGCTGCATTGTTGTCTGCCTGTGAGTTATCATTATAAATTGAGTCTTATCTGATAGGCTTGTTAAATATTCTATATATCTTTTGATATTTGTCTCATCTAAGGCAGCATCTATCTCATCTAGGATTGCAAAAGGAGCAGGATTGGTCTCAAATATTGCAAAGAGTAAGGCCACAGCCGTAAGAGCCTTCTCCCCTCCTGATAAAAGTGAAATTGACTTAAGGGACTTAGATGGAGGGCGGGCCTCTATTTCTATTCCTGCATTTAAGCTATCATCGCTATCTAGGATAAGCTTAGCATCTCCTCCAATAAATAGAGTCTTGAAAATTCTCGCGAATTTCTCATTTATAATTTTGAAGTTTTTGATAAACTCTTCCTTCATGTCCTTTTCAAGCCTTTTAATCATTGTTTCAATATCTGACTTGGAATTTACAAGATCTGTCATCTGCTTATCCAAGAAATCAAAGTCTTCTTTGGCTTCCATGTAGGCTTCTAGGGAATTTTCATCAAAAAATCCAATAGTGTTTATCTTTCTTTGAAGGTCGACTAAAGACTTTTTGCTTACTTTATCAAAGCTTAAGTCCTTATATTTCTTATCCATCTCATCTAGACTTTGACTAATAAATGGACTAATCTCATCTATAATAGAATCATATTTCTCTGTCGCAGTAGAAAGCGCGTAATCACTTTTTACCTTTTCAATATTCAATTCCTTTATTTTATCATCGACTTTCTTTTCTTTTTCAAGCATAGCGGAGTTTTCTTCCTCCATCTTAATTTTATCTTCTGATAAAATTTTAAGTTTTTCTTCTTCTTCACTAATCTTTTTCTTAGAAAAGTCAATTACTTTTTTGAGATTTTGCTCGTCCCTATCGATTTCTCCTATAGACTTATCGATTTCAAGCTTAAGTTTATTCTCCATCCTATAAGATTCATCCAAATCTCTTAGGGAATTCTTAAGTTCTGTGATTGTATTTACAATGAGATTTATATCTCTAGTAATCATATCAGCAGTATTTTCAAGCTTGATATTTTCCTTTTCCTTAAGGCTAAAAGTATTTTCTTTATCTGCTATCGAAACTTTTATCTCTTCGATTTCTTCTCTTAGTCTGTCACGATCTTTCCTAAGGCTTTCTATATCTAAGGATCCAGTAAGGACAAGATCATAGTCTTTTTCTTCAGAAAGCTCATCTTTTCTGTTGATAGCATTTTCGATTTTTATATTGATAGAGGAAAGCTTATTTTCTTTTTCTCTTAATGAGTTTTTTTCATCTTCTATAAGGCTAGCAATTTCTTTAAGCTTATCGTCGAGGATATTTATATCAGAACTAATCTGTCTATAAGTCTCATTAAAATAGTCCTTTTTATTTCTCAAAGAAAGAATCCTATCCTTAATCTCTTCTAGTCTCTTGTTTCTGTTCAAAAGATTGGTATTTTTCTTCCTATTTTTATCATTACCAGCAACCATGGAACCCCAGTTGTTTATGATATCGAGATTCATGGTAATTATCCTAAAGCCCTTTATCTTATTTGAAAGACTGACAGCACTATCAATGTCTTTTACTACTACAGTTGATCCTAAGAAGTGGTCTATGATATTTGTAAGCTCTGCTGGAGCTTCGATCAAATCGTAGGCCATAGCCATTACCTCGTCTTCCATAGGCCTATCTTTCCTAAAGGATTTGATTGAATCTATAGGAAGGAAGGTAATTCTTCCCAGTCTATTCTTGTTTACAAAGTTAATTAACTCTCTTGTGTCGAGTTTAGTTCTCGTTACAATGTTTTGAAGACCTGGCCCCATTAGGTTGTCGATTACATCCTCATAGCCTTCCTTAACTCTTATAAGATTGGCAAGGGAATCCAAATACAAGTTGTCCAGACCGTAATCCTTAGTTTTATTCAGAAATTCTTGAATCGAATAAAAATATCCCCTATTTTTCTCAAGATTTTCCTTTTGGAGCTTGAATTCTGAAATCAAGGTCTTAAGATTGATATTATTTTCGGCATTAGCCTTTGATAAGTCATCACTTTCTTTTCTTTTATCTAAGAGATTTTTCCTATAGTCTTCTTCTTTTTTCTGAAAATCTTTTAGCTTGTTTCTGCCTTCTTTAACTTCTTCTTCAAGTTTATTTTTATTTTCATTAAGGATAAATAAGTCCTTTTCAAGAGCCTTAATTTTAGCCAGTCTTTCTTCGGCATCCTTTGCCTTTTTTTGATCAATTATTGCCTTAGATTTTTCCTCTACCTCGTAGTTATATATATCTCTTGATAGTTTATTTAATCTTAATTCTTCCCTAGTGCTTTTATCAACAAGCTCTTTTAATTCATTTTGTGTTTTATTGATTTTAGCTTGATTTTCTTCAAGACTTTGGCTTATTTCTTTAAGCTTATCTTTATTGTCATTTAAAGTTTTTTCTTGATTTTCTAGGTCTTTTTGGGCTTTAGCTCTTTTTTCTTCATTCGATGAAATATTTGACTTAAGTCTTTCTAAATCCTTGGAATTATAATCTTTTTTTTGTTGATTTAAGAGAATTTTACTTTGAGATTTCTCTATTGACTTGTTGTATTTGTCTATGCTCTCTTTGGTTTTTCTTATTTCTCCTTCTACTTCTTTATAATTTTTCGTAAATGGAGCAAGCTTTTTTCTGATATTATCAAGCTCTGTGGTAGAAATACTGATTTCTTTATCAAGCCTTCTGATATTATCGCTGGCCTTATTTTTTTCCTCTAATAGGGCTTTTGACTTATCTTTTAGATAAAAATAAGCTCTCTGGTCAAGCTGCTCTGTTAATCGCTCATTTTCTTCGTAATTTTCCTTGTAGGTCTTAAGGAGATCAAGTTCTTTTTTCTTGTATTCCCAGTCTCTTTCTATGACTTCAAGGTCATCGCTTACCCTATCCAGTTTCTTATTTGCTTCATCTCGTCTAAACTTATGCTTGGCTATACCGCTAGCTTCCTCAAAGATATTTCTCCTATCCTTGGCAGAAGATGATATGATTTCCTCAATCCTACCTTGGGAGATAATTGAGTAACCTTCCTTACCGACTCCGGTATCGAGAAAAAGTTCCCTTATATCTTTAAGCCTTACCTTCTTCCCATTAATCCTATACTCATTTTCCCCGTCTCTGTAGATTCGTCTTGAAATTTTCACCTTATCGTAGCTTACATCAAGAGCCTTTTCCTCATTTGAAAAGTTTAGGTTTACTTCTGCAAGATTAAGAGACTTGGAGTTTTCTCCTCCTTGAAAGATTACATCGTTCATCTTAGATCCTCTGAGGCTTTTTGCAGATTGCTCTCCCAAAACCCATCTTATGGCATCAGAGATGTTGCTTTTGCCCGATCCATTGGGACCAACCACGGCAGTAATCTTATCATCAAATTCAATTTTTGTCCTATCAGCGAAGGACTTAAAGCCCTTTAGCTCAATATTTTCTAATCTAATATCAAATCACCACCGTAAGTTTCCTTTACATAAGAGTAGATAAATCCATCTAAATCAAGTCCTATTTCCCTACCTTCTAAGCTAATGAAATCTGACTCATCTGCCTCAAAAGACATATTTATTCCATATTTTCGGTAGAAATATTTCTTATTGGACTTTTTGTTGCCGGCAATTATGGATATGCTCCTATTGTCTGTGTGTATAGTAAAGTCCTTATCTATATTTTCTCTTTCGATAAGCTCTTCTAGATATTTCCTATAGACCAAGGATTCCGTTAATTGCCTGATAGCAGGATGGAAGGGACCTGCAACCACATCCACACCTTCATTAATGTTTTCAGTAGTCTGTAGACCGATTCTTATCACGTCTATATCCTTTGCCCTGTAGATCATGTAAAGCTCAGCAGAAAGATCGACCGCTTCTTCTAGGTCGAGTGGCTTATAAAGACCAAGATTATAAAGAGCTTCAAGCTTGGTATCTTTTATTACAAGAGTTGGATAAATTCTTACCATATTAGGATTCATATTGGCTGAGTCAATAGCTGTCTTAATAGACTTTTCATATTCATCCATAAAAAGTCCTGGCATAATCTGATGACCTAGGCTGAAGCCGTATTCTTTGATAAGCTCACTTGCCCTGTAGGAATCCTCGATCTTGTGACCTCTTTCATTATAGTCTAATACTTTCTGGTCGAGGGACTGGATTCCGAGCTCTATTACATCCACACTTTTTTCTTTTAATATATCTAGTATAGAATTATTTATATAATCAGGTCTAGTAGAAAGTCTGATTCTATCAATAATTCCCTTATCTTTGTAAGATTTTGCGACATCAAGATAAGCTATCATCACATCTTCATCAAGTCCTGTGAAAGATCCTCCAAAAAACGCCAGCTCATCGGCTTTTTCTTCTGGAAAATATGAAAGTTTTTTTTCGATTTCTCCTATAAGTTTTTCCTTATCTAGCTTGTCTTTGAAGTTTGTAATCTTTACTTGATTGCAAAAGGCACAATCGTGAGGACAACCCAAAAAAGGTATAAATATAGGAATAATATATTCTTTCTTAGCCATTTTTTCTCTTTATTTCTTTATATGCAGCTTGGGCAGCTTTTTGCTCTGCTTGCTTTTTATTCTTGCCTACTCCATAGGCCAAAACTTTGTTGCCAAGCTTCACAGCCATAGTAAAGGTCTTCTCATGTTCTGGGCCTTCTTCTTTGACAAGGACATATTTTAGGATTTTCCTGTCTTTTGCATTATGATATTCTTGAAGCTTAGTCTTATAATCATTGAAGATTGAGTCATCATTTATAATCTCAAGGGCTTCTTCTTTATAGTTTTTCTTCAAAAACTTAAACAAATTATCATAGGAAGAGTCCAAATAAATTGCTGCACAAACAGCTTCGAAGGTGTCTGCCTTTACATGCTTTTTAAGCTCGCCCCCACCTTGTTTTTCTCCATTTCCAAAGTTAAGGTAGGTTGACATTTCAAACTTCTCACAAGCCTTAGCAAATGATGATGTGCAAACTAGCCTTGATCTAGTCTTGGTTAGCCAGCCTTCAGGCTTCATAGAATAGTGTTTGAAGAGTACTTCGCTTACTATCATATCTAGGATAGAATCTCCCAAAAATTCTAGTCTTTCGTTGCTTTTTTTCTTTCCTTTGACCTCATTTGTATATGAAGAATGAGTAAAGGCTACATCAATCAAATCTTTATCATTGAAGGTGTAGCCGATACTTTTTTCAAATTCTTCTATTTTTTTTAGTCTATTATTAGAAATAGCCATTAATTCTTGCTCTCAATCACGCTGACAATATCAGCAAGTGTTTCAATCTCATCTAATTCTTCATCAGAAAACTCTACTGAATATTCATCCTCAATTAACATTATAAAATCAACTAAGTCGATAGAGTCGATGTCTAGATCAGAAATCTTGCTATCAAAGTCAATTTCGTTAGGATCGAGGTCAAGATTTTCAACTGCTAATTCTTTAAGTCTTTCTCTAATCAAATCAATTCTCCTTCTATTTTTTCAATAACATTCTTATCTATATAATCCATAAGCCCTAAAATAGCGTTTGAAATTGCAATTTCGTTGGCATTACCATGGGCCTTGTAGGCGTATGACTTAACTCCTAAAAGTGGAGCACCTCCAACTTCATCAGCAGAAAACTTATTAAACATAGCCTTAAGATCTTTCTTAAGGATTCCTGCTGCAAGCTTATTTGGTAAGGATTTATAAAATACGTCTTTAAGCTCCTTGCCCATTAGGCTAAAGATTCCTTCAGCTGTCTTTATAGCAATATTTCCATCAAACCCATCTGCAAGGATGACGTTGACCTTGCCAGTAAATAGGTCTCTTGCTTCGATATTTCCTACAAAGTTAAGATTTGCTTCTTTTAAGAGAGCGTAAGTTTCTTTGGCAAGTTTATTTCCCTTATGTTCCTCAACTCCAACATTGAGTAGGCCAATCTTTGGATTTTCTATATTAAGAACATTTTCTAGATATACTTTACCCATTAATCCGAATTCTTCCAAAAATTCTTTCTTACAATCCATATTGGCACCTGTATCCATAAGAAGGGTAGTCTCTCCTAGAGTTGGAAGGCTCGTAGCAAGGCAGGCCCTGTCGATTCCCTTAATTCTTTTGGCTATGAAAAGTCCTCCCGCAAGAAGTGCCCCGGTAGATCCTGCAGAAAGCACACCGTCGTAACCTTCTTCCTTGGATTTCTCAAAGGCCAATACTATTGATGCATTTTTCTTTCTTCTAATAGCCCTGGCTGGATCTTCGTCATTAGAGATAAATTCATCTGTACGGATAATTTCATAATCTTTTATCCTACCATCTATCAATTCTTCGATTTTGTCTTTATTTCCAACAAATACTGGAGTAAAGTCACGTTTTTCTTTGGCTATTATAGCTCCATCTACTAGGACTTTCTCGCCCTTATCTGCTCCGTAGGTATCAATTAATATCTTCATCTTTCCCTCTTTAAAATATTATATTAAAAAAGATAGTGTAAAACACTATCTTTACTCTACATCAAGAATTGTTTCGCCTTTATAATCTCCACAATTTGGGCAAACTCTGTGTGGAAGTTTTGGCTCATGACAATTTGGACACTCAACATAGTTTGATCTATTCAAAGTATAAGCTGAGGCTCTTCTTTTATTTTTTCTTGTTTTTGATGTTCTTCTCTTTGGTACTGCCATCTTTGACACCTCCTCTTATCAGTTTAGCAATCCTTTATATTATATAATGATAAGAGTTCTTTGTCAAGCTTCTACGATAGATTTTGTATCTCTTGCAATCATCAACTCTTCGTTAGTTGCAACAACCATTACCTTAACTGTTGAATCATCTGTAGATACTTCGTGAGCTCCACCACGAACGTTGTTCTTTTCATCATCGATCTTGATTCCGAATTGCTCGAATCCTTCCATGATGTCTTTTCTCATGTCGATTGAGTTTTCTCCGATTCCACCAGTAAATACTATGGCATCAACACTTCCGATTTCTGCCATGTAACCTGCTATATATCTTTTAGTTCTTGTTACAAACATGTCTAAGGCGTATTGAGCTCTCTTGTTTCCTTCTTTAGCAGCAGCTTCTAGGTCCCTAAAGTCTGAGCTTACTCCACTAACTCCAAGTACTCCAGATTCTTTGTTTAGGATATTTTCCATCTCGTCAGCTGTAAGATTTTTTTCTTTCATTATATATGTTACAGCTGTTGGATCGATATCACCTGATCTTGTACCCATGATTAGGCCTTCAAGTGGTGTTAGTCCCATTGATGTATCATAGCTTTTTCCTTCTTTGACAGCTGTGATTGAAGATCCATTTCCAAGGTGGCAAGAAATAATATTAAGTTCGTTTACATCTTTGCCAAGGATTTCTGCTGTCTTGTTAGTAATAAAGTTGTGGCTTGTTCCGTGGAAACCGTATTTTCTTATAGAATCTTCTTCATAGTATTTGTAGTCTATACCGTATAGGAAAGTTTTTTCTGGCATTGTTTGGTGGAAGGCTGTATCAAATACCGCAACATTTGGAACACCTTCAAGTAATTTTTCACAAGCTTCTAGTCCCATTAGGTTAGCTGGATTGTGAAGTGGGGCAAACTTGCTGTATTCTTCGATTGCGTCTCTTACTTCTTTGTCGATTAGACAAGATTTTGTGATTTTTTCTCCACCGTGTACGAATCTGTGGCCTACTGCATCGATTTCAGAAAGATCCTTGATAACTCCGTTTTCGCTATCTACTAGGGCATCAAATACGTGACCTACTGCCTCTGTATGATCTTTCATATCTTCTTCGATTGTAAATTCGTCATCACCCTTTTCTTGGATAAGTCTTGATCC
>NZ_JALEIL010000039.1 GCF_022770135.1 Anaerococcus sp.
AATTACCTCCAAGGCAAAAACATAGTCCTACTATTCGAAAAGACATCTACAAGAACAAGATGTTCATTTGAAGTAGCAGGAATGGACCTTGGTATGGGAGTAACATATCTTGATCCAGGATCAAGCCAAATGGGTAAGAAAGAATCAATAGCTGATACTGCAAAAGTTTTAGGTAGATTCTACGATGGTATTGAATATAGAGGATTTAGACAAGATTTAGTCGAAGAATTAGCTGAAAATGCAGGTGTACCAGTGTGGAACGGCCTAACAGACAAATGGCACCCAACTCAAATGATTGCTGATATGCTTACAATCAAAGAAAACTTTGGACACTTACGTGGGCTAAACTTTGTATACATGGGCGATTGCAGAAACAATATGGGTAACTCCTTAGCTGTAACATGTGCAAAACTTGGCATTAACTTCACAGGTTGTGGTCCAAAAGACCTATGGCCAGAAGAAGATGTTCAAGAATTAGCAAGAGAATTTGCTAAAAAACACGGCTCAAAAGTTGAGTTTAGCGAAGATGTAATGGCAAGCACCAAAGATGCTGATGTAATCTATACAGATATTTGGGTATCAATGGGAGAACCAGAAGAAGTTTGGGCTAGTAGAATAGAACAACTTCACCCATTCCAAGTTAACCAAAAGGTAATGGACAATGCCAAAGAAGAAACAATCTTCATGCACTGCCTCCCATCTTACCACGACCTAAACACAATCGTAGGCAAGGACATCCATGACAAATTTGGCGACAAATACGAACTAAACGGTATGGAAGTTACAGAAGAAGTATTCCTATCACACAAATCTAAAGTATTTGATGAAGCTGAAAACAGAATGCATACAATAAAAGCTATAATGTATGCGACCCTTAAATAAGAAAATATTAACTAAGAATACTATTTCTACAACTGACCTCCAAAAGTTAGGCCAAAAAACTAACTAAAGGAGGTCAGTTTTTAAATGGCAAAATATAGTACAGAATTCAAAATAAAATTAGTAAAAGAATATTTAGAAACAAACATCTGATATAAAAATTTCCTACCCCTAGGAGTAGGAAAGGAAAAAGAAATACTAGAGCTAGTTTAGTTCTATCTCTGGCATTAGGTCCAACCTTATGGGGCCAGCTTATAATTAGCAATCAGTTTTTGTTTGCATATAATTATAATAAATGAGTTTAAAACTAATACTTACTATAACTTAGTTTATAGTAAGAATAAACTAATAGAAAGGGAATATGAAAAAAGAAAATAAATCCTTGTACCCCTTTATCGGTAAAGAAATAAAAAACATCAGGAGATTTAGTAATATAACACAAGAAGAACTATCTAATATAAGCGGGGTAAACAAGGATACTATTAGAAAAATTGAAAATGGATATACTGATGCTAATGTAGTTACTTTAATGCTACTTTTAGAATCTTTGAAAATAGATATAAATGATTTTAGCAAGATTTTTTCTAATTCAAAAGGTTCTACAATTAGTAATATCAAGACCATATATAATAGCATTGAAGAAAGTCTTTTAGTCTATGACTACAAAAAAATCCAAAAACTACTTAATAAAGTTTCGGAAATAGACTATTCTTTTTTACCAGATAGTACATTTAAAGAAGTAAAATCAAAATACTTGCTATACAATTCTTTTGTAGAAACTAGTCTAAATGAAAATTATAGTGGAAGTTTGGATTTAGCATTCCAAGCTATTGATGTGTATATCAATAATTTTAGTTTAGGCAAGATAGACAATTATAAATATAATGATTTGCAGAAGAGAATACTAATGAATATAGCAGGTATTAATAATCAAATTGACATTGAAAAATCGAATGATATATATAGTTCACTTATATCGATAAATAAAGCAGACAGAATAAATAAATATTTGGTATACAACTATATTAATACAAAATTTGTTTTAGGTAACTATGAAGAAGCACTTAAGCTAAATGAACAACTAATTAAATCTTTAAAGAATCATGATATCAGATTCTATACTTTGGTATTATTCCAAAAAGGATTAATATTGCAAAAATTGGGGCGTAATGAATTAGCTTATGAATCTTTTGAATTCTCACTCCAATTGTCATTATTCTCTTCTAACTATAAATTAAATAGCAAAATAAAATCTATAATTCAGGATTTAAACTAACTTACCCCGATTTTTATCGTATTTACTTTATATTTCTTTCATGATAGTTTATATACAAGTTAACCTAATAAATAAGAGGAGAATATATGAAGAAACTTATCTACTCTTTACTAACATTACTATGCTTTATTAGTATTAATAACATAAGTGATGATACAGAACATATAATAACTATACAAAGTTATCAAGATTTATTAAGTGAGGTATGATTATGAATAAAAAAATTAGAAGATTGAGGAAAGTTTTTGCTTTAAGTTTGTCTTTACTAGCTATTACACCAGCTATAGTAAATGCAGAAACAGTATATTTTAAAGGCACTCCTATTAACTGGGAACATGGAAGAAAATATGGGGTATATAGTTATTCTGATGTTTATACAAGATATTATGACCATGCAGCTACGGCTAACAACGTTTTTTCAGGTTGGAAAGCACCTGATGAGGGCAGCGCATATGCTCAAAAATTTGTTGGCACAGGTAGTGCTACAGCTTATTGGGATGCTAGATAATTAGGGAAGTCTTACTATGCATAGTAAAGAAAAAAAGAATAATAATTGGTTAAAGTATATAACCTATTTAGTAATAGTATTGCAAGGAATAATATTTTCCTTGCTTTCTACTTACTATCTAAATGAAAACTACAGAGAAAAATTGTACACAACTCCCCAAGATGCCCCAGTGATAGATATTAGATATATTGGAGAAGATAAAACTATCAATGTTCTTAATTTTTTAGAGGAGTATGCAAATAAAAATAATATTTTATTAGTAAAAACTGAAGATATACTTGATAGTAAGGGATATACTATAGGAGAAAGGATCTTGCTAGCTGGAGATTATAATAGTAATAAAGATAAGCTTGATCTTAGTTTTATGAATCAAAAGCTAGTCAAAGACGATGATATTAACAAATTATTAAGCTCTAATGAAGACTTAAGCATAGGATATGAAAGCTCTAGTATTAATATGATAAGAGATATTCCTAAATTCGTTTTAGGAGACAATATTGTTATTAAATCTCTTTTACCACAAACTTTAAATACTAATAATATTAATGGAAACTACCGACTTGTTGGTGCTAAGCAAGAAGATAAAGATATCATAATTAAAGCTTTATCTGAAATAACAGGTATTAGTAGAGAAAAATTCTCAGAAAACTTAAGTGGATCTTATTTAGATAATTCCTTTAAAGAAAGTATCTTGATAGGACTTTTTTTATTAACATTACTACTTCTGTTTTCCTTATTTATTATAAATTCTGTAAGAAGTATAAGGGAAATGGGAATTTACATACTTCAAGGATATAGTAAAAAAGATTATGTGTTTAAAATCTTTACTCCATTTATAAATGTAGGGTCTATAAGCTCAGTAATGCTTGTATTATATGGCCTTATTTTAACTAATTTTTCTTTTAGAAGTCTTACATTTATAAGTACGATGTTTTTGTATGGTGTAGTTAATTTTATAATTATTCTTTTATTAGTATGTGTATCTTCTATAGTAATGCTTACAATATCACCAATAGATGCTATCAAAAATAGGATATCCACCAAGAAATATATAATTATGGCTTTGACTTTATTTCTCCTATCTAATATAGCTATGGTATTTATGGCAATTTACATAGATGGACCTTACAAAGAGATAGAGGAGAACAAAAGGCTATCAATTAACTGGAAGGAAGTATCTGACCTATATATTTTAAATGAACTAAATGTAGGAGATGATCAAAAATCTTTTACTAGAGAATCTAAAGCAATACATCAAGACTTTTATGACTGGTATAAATCAATTGAAGGAAAGGATGGAGTTTATATAATTAATACTTCATTTACATCAGATGAAACTATTTATGATTTAAAGCAAAAAGGTGTATACAAGTCCTTGCCAGATAAAGCCTTCTGGGAATTTATAGCTAGTCCAAATTATCTAAATAAGATAGGAATAAATATAGATGATAATGTGATTAATGAAGCTTATAATGGATCTCGAATTTATCTAATACCTAGCTCATATAGTAATCATGAAAAAAACAAGATGGAAAAATATATCTTGGAACGAGATAATGTCGATTTTAGAGATGATGATATAAAGACAGCCTATATGAATAAGAAAAATCTTAAATTTTATACTTATGATAATGATAGAGATTTATTTACCTATAACACATCCGTAGAAGATTCTAACTATACAAAGGATCCTATTATAAATATCGTTACTAGTGAGAATATGATATTTAGGGAATCGGAGAGCATTAATGCAATGGGGCTAGCTAATAGCTTTGTAAAGCTGAGTTATGATGCTAAGAATAATTACACTAATTATAATTATTTAAGAAAATATAATCTGTCTGACAATTTACCTTCATATTTACCAATTGAAAAACATGTAGATGGAATTCAAAAAACATTACTAATTACCATAAGATTATTCTTATCTTTAATTATAATGCTTGGAACAATATGTCTCATTTTACTTTATTCTAGCATAGTTCTATTTAGAATAATGAATGATGAAGAAATAAATATCAAAAGATTTTTAGGTTATACAAATAATAAAATATATAAGAAAATCAATATATTTGTAATCATAGTTTTATTGATAGACTTCATAGCAGTAGCAATCTATAAGTCAAAAATAGGAATACTGCTTATAACTTTACTTGCTGTGATAGAGTTTATATTTCTTTATAAAACATATAGTAAAAATCAATTTAGTAAGTTATTGGACTACCTAAAGTCTTAAGGGGGAGATTATGAAAAGTATAGAGATAAAGAATTTAAATAAGTCTTATGGAAACAGAAATATAATTAATGACTTATCATTTGATATAGATAAGAACGAGATAGTAGCTCTTATTGGTAAATCTGGTTCTGGAAAATCTACAGTCTTAAATATGATAGGTCTTTTAGAAACGATAGATAGTGGTGAAATAAAAATAAAATCTCAGATATTGCCGGATATAAATAGCAAAAAGGCAATGATGATTCGTAGAAACACTATCAATTATTTGTTTCAATCCTACGCATTAATAAATCATAAAACTGTTTTAGAAAATCTTTTGATTTCTATGGAGTATACAAATTTAAAAAAATCGGAGAAGCTAAATTATATAAGAAACACTCTAAAAGATCTTGGCATAGATAATCTAATTGAATCTCCTGTTAACACTCTATCAGGTGGTGAGGCTCAAAGAGTTTCTCTTGCCAGATGTATTGTAAAACCAGGTGATATAATTCTTGCTGATGAACCTACTGGCTCTCTTGATCCTAATATGAGCCATACTGTATTTGATTTACTGCTTAGATTAAGAGAAAATTATGATAAAACTATCCTTATTGTAACGCACGATATGGATTTAGCTAAAAACTGTGATAGGGTAATAAGCTTAAATAAATAAAAGTAAAATAAAAGAATCTGGTCTATAAAATACTGGTTCTATAATAAATCGTGTTGGTAGAAGTAAATTATACAATTTCTACATCAAGGGTATATTTTACATCACCAGCTGATCTTAGAGATCCTCTATGTATTACTTGGAGGATTTGCATTTAGACTATAATTCCCAAGTATCTTATAATAATGGAACTTTTGTCTACCAAGCTTTGGCTAGTAAAGGACAAAGAAATAGCAGATTAGGCTTTAACACTAACTCTGCTATTAGGTCCAACTTTGTGGGGTTAGCTTACCTGCTGGCAGCTTTATTATGGGAAAAAACTCCAAGATTTGATATAATTATCAAAGGAGGAAGTTATGGGAATAAGATTTAGAAAAAGTATAAATTTAGGCAAGGGCTTTAGGATAAACATGTCAAAGACTGGTCTAGGATTTTCCTGGGGAGGAAAGGGATTTAGACTAACCAAA
>NZ_JALEIL010000043.1 GCF_022770135.1 Anaerococcus sp.
GGACTAACAAGTGGAGAGCCAAAGTCTTCTAAGTTTGCCCAAATAGAATCAATGGAAGTTGTATCACCTACAGAAATTAAAATCAAACTAAAGGAAAAATCCAATTCCTTCATTTTCTTAAATACTCAACCAATTGTCCAAAAAGACTATGAAGACAATCAAACAAAACCAATAGGAACTGGTCCTTTCGAGTTTGTTTCCTACACTCCAGGTGAGGGAATGAAGCTAAGAAGATTTGACGACTATCACAGAAAAGACCACCTTGCAAAATTTGCTGACGTAGAGATTCTAAGAATTGCTGACAGACAAACCCTAATCATGGCCCTAAATAACAAGGACGTGGACCTTGCCACAGGACTTACTAATGATGAGCTAAGCCAAATAGAAGAAACTTGCGATATCCATTCCTTCCCACAAAACTTAGTTCAAGTCCTAGGTCTTAACAACGATGTCAAGCCTTTTGATGATATGAGGGTAAGACAAGCTGTAGCCTATGCCATCGATAAGGACGAAATTATAAATACAGCAGCAGGTGGCAGGGCAAGTAAGCTCGTATCAAACTTCTCCCCAGCCCTTAAGGAATACTACAACGATATGGAAGAAAAATATCCATACAATCCAGAAAAGGCCAAGGAACTCTTAAAAGAAGCAGGTCTTGAGGACGGTTTTTCTGTAAAACTAACTGTGCCAAGTGATTACAAATACCATATGGACACAGCAGAATTGATCCAAGCCCAACTAGGCAAGGTAGGAATTGAAGTAACTCTTGACCCAATCGAGTTTTCTACCTGGCTCAGCAAGGTATACAAGGACAAGGACTATGAGGCTACAGTTTCAGGCTTTGTAGGCTACGTAGATCCAATCAGAGTAATCGATAGATATGTATCAACTAACGACAAAAACTTCATCAACTACAAGTCAGAAGCCTATGACGAGGCTATAAATGCTGCTCAAAGTGCAGATACTAAGGAAGAGATAATCCAAAATGTAAAGGCTGCCCAAGAATTTATGGCAGAAGATGCAGGATCAGTTTACCTAACAGACCCTGACAACAACCAAGCCCTAAACAAGGACCTTACAGGACTTAAATCCTACCCAGTACAAAAGATTAATCTAGAGGATATAGAAAAGAAAAATGACTAAAGCAATTGTTAAAAAGCTCTTGTCTATAATATTGACTTTGTTTTTTGTATCTGTCCTAATATTTCTAGTATTTCAAATAATTCCAGGTAATCCTGCCGAAATAATACTAGGGACAGAGGCAGATCCAGCCCAGATAAAGGCTCTCGAAAGAGAGCTCGGGCTTGATAAGTCAATGTTTCAAAGATATATATCCTGGATAGGAGGGCTTTTGAGATTAGATATGGGAGAAAGTCTTAAGTACAGGATGCCTGTAAGCACACTTTTCCTAAGAAAGCTTCCAGTAACCCTGACACTGACCCTTTACTCCCTAATCCTATCGATAATAATAGCAATCCCACTTTCAATTCAAATCACCTTGAAGTCTGATAAGTGGTATTCATCAATCATTACGGCTATAACCCAGCTTGGTATTTCCATACCTTCATTTTGGTTGGCCTTTTTGCTAATTTATTTATTTGCAGTAAAGCTTAATATATTTAACACCCTATCCTACAATGCCATGGCGGGAGGATTTCTCGAGAGACTTAAGAGCTTCTTTCTCCCATCCCTTGCTATAGCCATACCTAATATAGCAACCATTATTAGATATATGCAGGTGGCAATCTTAGATGAAATCAACAAGGACTATGTAAGGACAGCGAGGATGAAGGGGATGACCCTTAAGGAAATCTTATACAAACACGTCCTTAAAAACGCCCTAATTCCTGTAATTACAGTAATAGGAATGAGCCTTACATCAAGTGTGGGTGGGTCTTTGATTATAGAAAATGTTTTCGCCCTACCAGGGATTGGATCTTTGATAGTTGCATCTATCTCATCGAGAGACTTTCCTTTGATCCAATCGGTTGTAATAGCTGTGGCCTTTTTGGTAATTTTCATTAACTTCATCATAGACATAGCCTACGGCCTAATTGACCCAAGAATAAGAGGTGGAAAATGATAAAGAATAACAAAATAGCAATAAATATAGGAAAATTTATCATAGGCTTCTACTTTTTAGTCTTTGTCGTATCCATATTTTGGACTCCTTATGATCCCAATGCCATTGAGACTAGTCAGAAACTTTTATCTCCAAGCCTCATCCATCCCTTTGGGACAGATAATATGGGAAGAGACATCCTATCAAGGCTTATGGAAGGAAGTAAGTACGCCATAGTTCTTTCCTTTGGGACGGTAGGCCTTGCCCTAATCCTAGGTTCTATTATAGGAGCTTGTGCAGGTTATTTTGGTGGAAGAGTTGACGAGATCCTCATGCGTTTTATAGATTCCCTAATGGCCTTTCCTGGAATCCTTTTTGCCATGATGCTGGTATCTGTTTTTGGATCAGGCTTAATCAATACAATTTTTGCCATAGGAATCATGTCTATTCCATATTTTGCAAGAGTTGTAAGAAGTGGCTTTCTCCAAGTTAAAAACGCCCAGTTTGTTAAATCCGCAGTGGTCAAGGGAGGAGGACCTGTCTATATAGCGATAAATCACATCATGCCTAATATCAAAAACCAAGTCATGGTTGCCATAGTCCTTTCTATTTCCCAAGCCATTCTTGCAGAAAGTGGCTTATCCTACTTAGGTCTTGGAGTTAGGCCACCAGATCCTTCTTGGGGAAGGATGCTAAAGGAGAGCCAAATTTATTTTAACCAGGCTCCATATTATTTTATAGCGACAGGAGTTTGTCTAAGCCTCTTAGTCTTAGGCTTTACCCTCTATGGAGAGAAGTTTAGAAATGAAAGATTAAAGGAGAAGGCAGAAAGATGAAATTATTAGAAGTAAAAGACCTTACAGTGGCCTTTCCCACAGAAAATGGGGACAAGAATGCAGTAAATCACCTATCCTTTGATCTTTATGAAAATGACTTCGTGGGCCTTGTAGGAGAAAGTGGTTGCGGAAAGACCGTCGCTACCCAAACTATCCTAGGAATCCAGGCCCAAGCTGCCATTGTTAAGTCAGGTTCAGTTAAGCTTAGAGACATAGAGGTTTTGGGCCTAAGTGATAAGGAGTGGAAGAAATACAGGTCACGAAACATTGCCACAGTCTTTCAAGAACCAGGCTCTGCCCTAAATCCCTTGATGAAGGTAGGAAAGCAAATCGAAGAAGTCCTAAAAATCCACTATGACTTTGATAAGGAAAAAAGAAAAAAACTTGTCTTAGAAACTATGGAAAAATGTGGCCTAAGAGATGTAGAAAGTCTCTATGATAAGTATCCTCACGAGCTTTCTGGAGGAATGCAGCAAAGGATAATCATAGCTATGAGCCTTATAGCAAATCCCAACGTCCTTATAGCAGATGAGCCAACTACAGCCCTTGATGCCAAGGTCCAAGCTCAGATTATAGATCTCTTCAAAGATATTTCTAGGATCTATAAGGGAGCAATAGTCTTTATCAGTCATGACCTTAATTTAATTGAGCGAATCTCAAAGACTGTAATGATAATGTATGCAGGAAGGATTGTCGAAAGAGGAAAGACTCGCGATGTAATAGCAAATCCCCTCCATCCTTATACCAAGGCCCTCCTAAAGGCTGTGCCAAACTTTAGGAAAAGAGGAGAGAAGCTTTACAATATCAAAGGCCATGTCCCAGACCTTAAGAACAGGCCCAATACAGGCTGTCCTTTCGCCGATAGGTGTGACCATGTTATGGATATTTGTAGAAAAGCTTTCCCAGAAACAACTAGAGAGGAAGACCACGAGGTAAATTGCCATCTTTATGGAGGAAATAATGGATGAGATTTTAAGAATTGATCATATTACAAAAATCTTCAAGGATTCCTCCTTGCTTTTTAGGAAAAAAGATAAAATCGCCCTTGATGATGTTACTTTTGATGTAAAAAAGGGCGAGATCTTTGGTCTTGTAGGAGAAAGTGGATCTGGTAAGACGACTCTTTCAAATATTATCCTAAGGCTTGTCAAGGAAACTAGTGGGTCGATTTATTTTAAGGATAAGGATATTAGTAAATTCACTAAAACAGAGCTTAAAGCCTACAGGAGAAATGTCCAAGTAGTCTTCCAAAATCCCTACCAAGCCCTCAATCCCAAAAAGACCATAGGCTTTTCCCTAAGAGAAATCCTTAAAATCCACGATCTCTATGATGATGGAGGAGAGGAAAAAATCAGGGAAATACTTGAAGAAATCGAGATGGAAGTAGACGTCCTAGACTATCTTCCAAGTAGGCTTTCGGGAGGACAAAAACAGAGGATTGCCATAGCTGCAGCTCTTCTTATAGATCCTGAATTTCTTATAATAGATGAGGGAGTAAGCGCCCTTGATGTAAGTATCCAGGCCCAAATCCTTAATCTTATCAAAGAACTTCAGGAAATCCACCAGTTTACTACATTTTTCATCTCCCACGACCTTAATGTAATAGCCTATTTATCAGATAGGATCGGGGTCCTCTACAATGGAAAATTGGTAGATCTCTTCAAGACAGAAGATATAGGAAAAGATGAAAGAGCAGACTATACTAAGGAGCTTTTTAAGTCTATTATTATTTAGAAAAATTAGCTTGTTCAATGAAGACAATTAAATATTCTAGCTTTTTAAGGAAAATAAGCAAAGTAAAACGAGGTCACAGGATTTGTTTCTTAGGACCTCGTTATTCTCTTCAAATCATTTTTTCTATTTTATTGTAAGCATTCATCAGTATCAAACCAAAAATCGAATTAACTACCATTGCAACCAAAACCACTGGAAGGGATGGGAGAAATAGATTCATTTGCTTAGTTATGCCTAAGGCTAAAAGTAAAAATAAAACTCCGCTTACTAGGGTTCCAAAGGCGTAGATAAATACTGTTTGAAACTTATTTAAGTCTTTGCCAAATTTTTGAATTAGAAGAAAAACTACTATAGCTACTATGATTTTTTCTATAAAATTTGGGATTTGTCCTCCTGGAAAGCTTGTTGTAAGGGCACTCATTATCCCGCCACATACTCCAATAAGGATAGCTTCTTTGATATCACCTGCTATGATAAGGGATATAAACATCATGGACAAGAGAAAGTCAGGTTTTACTCCGCCAAAGATTGGTGGGACCAAAAAGTGCATCACAAGTCCAAGTGCCATAAAGATTGCCGATAAGGTTAAGTTTCTAGTTTTCATAATTTCCTCCTAATAAATATAATAAAAAAAGCCCGCTCCATATAGGAGCGAGCATAGGCCCACGGTGCCATCCTTCTTGCCTTACTAAGGCGCTTTAGATACATACATATCCTATCCCTGTAAGGTGGGAAGACCCGCCGGCTACTAGATTCACCATTGATCTGATAGATCCATTCACAAGTTAAAATCCAGAAATTCTCATCAACCATTTCCTTTCTGTAGGAGTTTTAATCTTCTTACTACTTCTATCTACGATTATTATTGTTATAATTATAAATCTTTTTTAATCTTTTGTCAAGTATTCTAGAAAAGTGGTAATAGATATCTAAGGATAAATACTACTGAAAGCACATAAACTAGAGGTGAAACTTCCTTGCCCTTTCCTGTTAAGAGCTTAATTACAGCATAAGAAATCATTCCAAATGAGATACCTTCTGCGATAGAATAAGTTAGTGGCATCATTAAAATTGTCATGAAGGCTGGGAAGGCTTCTGATATATCAGAAAAGTCAATGTCCACAACTGTAGTAATCATGAATAGTCCCACTGTAACTAAGGCTGCTGCAGTAGCTGCCGCTGGTATTATTGAAAATACTGGAAAGAAGAAGGCTGCTATTACAAAGCATACTGCAGTAGCAAGGGCTGTAAGACCTGTTCTTCCACCTTCTGCAACTCCTGATGATGATTCAACGAAAGTTGTTACTGTACTTGTTCCAACCATAGAGCCTATAGTAGTTCCTATAGCATCTGATAAAAGTGCCTTTTTAATCTCTGGTAAGTTTCCATCTTCATCCAACATATCTGCCTTAGTAGCAACTCCTGTAAGTGTTCCTAGAGTGTCAAAAATATCGACAAAGAGGAAGGAGAAGAGTACTGAGAACATTTCAAGTGAGAATACATTTGAAAAGTCTAGTTTGAAAAATACTGGTGCGATTGACGGAGGTAGACTTACTATATGAGAGTCAGGAAAGTGGGTTACGCCAAGAATTAGTGAAAGAACTGTAGATACTAGAATACCCCATAACAAGGCTCCCTTAACCTTTCTTGCTGTAAGAACTACCATTATAATAAGTGCAAAGAAAAATATAAATCCGTTTGCGTTTGTTAGCTCACCAAGACTTAAAGATATGTCGCCAACCTTTAGGATTCCTGCATTTAGTAGACCGATTTCTGCGATAAATAAACCGATACCTACTGAAACTGCCTTTTTGAGATTTATAGGAATTGAGTTAAAGATAGCTTCTCTGACGCCTACGAAAGATAAAAGTAAGAATATAATACCTTCTAAAAATACTGCTGTGAGTGCGAATTGCCAAGTTTTTCCCATTTGCATAACAACTGTGTAGGTAAAGAATGCATTAAGCCCCATACCAGCTGATAGACCAAATGGAAGATTTGCATAAAAAGCCATAAATAGCATTGCTATCACGCTTGCGATGATAGTGCCTGTGAAAACTGCCCCGTAATCCATACCGGATTCTGATAGAATCTGAGGATTTACTGCTAGAATATATGACATGGTCATAAATGTAGTGATGCCTGCCATTATTTCTGTTCTAGTGTCTGTACCATGCTTTTTTAGTTTAAAAGCTTTTTCGAAAAATGAATTTTCTGCCATTTTTTCCTCCCTTATTTATGATACACATTTATTATATACTTAAATCTGATAAATTCATATTTTCCCCTTTTAATTTATTAAAATCTATCTTATAATATAAGAAGGAGGACGTTTTGACGACTATCAATATAATTCAGCTGATTCTCATAATTTTGGGAGTAATGTTTTCGGCATTTTTCTCCTCATCAGAAACAGCCCTTACAAGTATTAATACATTTAAAATCAGACAAATGGAAAAAAACGGAGTTAAAAACTCCCACATCCTAAAGAAACTGGTAGATAATATCACCAAGGTACTTACTACTATTCTTATAGGAAATAATATAGTAAATATCGTAACAACTACAATTGCAACAATATTTTTCACAGATGTGTTTGGCCCAAAGGGAGCGGTAATTTCACCAATTGTCCTTACTATTGTTGTTCTAATCTTTGGTGAGGTAACTCCCAAAAATATAGCCACAGCCAACTCTGAGAAGCTTGCCCTAAAGGTTGCCAAGCCTATTAGGTTTTTTAATATAATCCTAACCCCCTTATCCTTTATCCTAGGCCTTATTACAGGTGCCATAAGTAAGCTTTTTGTAAGCGAGAATGTGGATAATGATAGGGTGACAGAAGAAGACTTAAAGACCATAGTCGATGTATCAGAAGAGCAGGGAGTGATCAATAACGAAGAAAGCGAAATGATAAATAACGTCTTCGAATTTGGAAACTCGGACGTTTCAGATATTATGACGGCAAGGACCAATATGGAAGCTATACCAGTAGACCTTCCTATTGATGAGCTTAAGGCCTTTCTTAAAAGCTCCAACCATTCTAGAATTCCAGTTTACGGGAGAAATATAGACAATGTCCTAGGAATCCTACATATGAAAGATTTAGTCAGTCATATGGTTCAGGAAAATGACATAAAGCTAATCGATTGTATAAGACCTGCCCATTATGTCTACGACAATATGCACATCTTTGACCTATTTACTACTATGAGGGGAGAGAACCTCTCCCTTGCTATTGTAATCGACGAGTATGGTGGAACAAGCGGACTTGTAACTATAGAAGATATAGTAGAAGAGCTTGTAGGAGAGATTGATGACGAATATGACTCTGCCTACGAGACAATCTATAAGATAAATGAGAAGGAATATTTGGTCAATCCTTCAATCCACTTAAATGATTTCAACGACTATTTTGATACGAACCTAGAGGAGATCAAAAACGATTCTATAGGAGGTTTTGTGATTGATAATCTTTCTAGGATTCCTAATAAGGGTGATTTTGTCAAAATTAACAATATGACTATCACAGTACTTCAAGTCAACAGATATAAAATCGAGATGCTCAAAGTAAATTTTATGTAAAGGAGTTATTATGAGAGATGTAGTTTATATCACAGGCCATAAGAATCCAGACACAGATTCTATAATGAGTGCCCTAGCCTATGCTGACCTTAAAAACAGACTCGGCGAAGTCAAGGCAATTCCAATCAGACTCGGCAAGCTTAATCCGGAAAGCAAGTTTGTCCTAGACTATTTTGGCCTAGAGCCACCAAAGCTTAAGGAATCGATCAAGCTTCAAGTCAAAGACCTTGATATTGACAAGGGAAATATCATAGACCCATCTATTGCTATAAGGTCTGCTTGGGAAATCTTCCAAAAGGGAGATGCCAACTCGCTTTCTGTTGTCGATGCTAATGGAAAAATTGCAGGAATCGCATCTCTTTCTAACATCACCCGTGCCTATATGGACGTTTGGGATGACAAGATTTTGGGTAGGAGCAAGACTCCAATCGATAATATCATTGATGTTCTCGCCGCAAGAATCATTAACCTTCCAGAAAATCCAAGGGCCTATGATGGGAAGATGACAGTATTTGCCATGAATGATGAGGACGGGGAGACTTTGGATGAAGTTTTCCTTGAAGGAGATATTATTATCTCAGGTAACAGGGACGACTATTATGAATATATCCTAAATAAGAAAATCGCTCTACTAATCCTAACCCATGGGGCAGAGATGAATGAGGAAATGGTAGAGCTTGCAAGGAAAAATGATGTTACAGTCCTATCTACAGAATACAATTCCTTCATGACAGCAAGACTTCTTCCAATGACTATTCCAGTTAGCCATGTAATGACTACTGATAATCTAATTTATTTTACTGAGGATGATAATCTAGATACAGTAAGAGATGCCATGGCCAAGTCAAGATTTAGATCATATCCAGTAGTTGATTCGACAAAAAGAGTCGTAGGATCTGTATCAAGATACCATCTGATCTCATCTGATAAGAAAAAATTGATTCTAGTAGATCACAATGAGAGAAATCAATCAATCGACGATATAGAAGAAGCAGAAATTCAAGAGATAATCGACCACCATAGAGTAGCCAATATTCTTACCACAGGGCCAGTTTTCTTTAGAGCAGAACCGGTTGGTTCTACCGCAACTATAATCTCCGAAATGTATCTAGAAAGTGGAATCAGACCAAGCAAGGAAATCGCAGGGATTCTTTGTGCTGCTATGATATCAGATACTCTTTTGTTTAGGTCTCCAACAACAACAGATATCGACAGGAGAATCCTAGACAGGATGAGTAAGATAGCAGACCTTAACCCAGAAGAATTTGCTGATAAGATGTTTAGGGCAGCAACTTCCTTAAAGGGAAAGTCCGCCAGCGATTTGGTAGAGGGAGATGTAAAGACCTTCAATATCGGAGGAGAAGACTTTAGGGTTGGCCAAGTTATGACCATGAACCCAGAAGAGCTCCTTCCAATTATGGATGAGCTAAAGGACTTGATGGATAAGAAGATTAAATCCAAAAATGAATCTACCTTCGTCCTAGTCCTTACAGATATCTTCAACGAAAGAAGTGAGCTTCTAGTAGTGGGAGACCACTTCGATTCTATAAAAGACGAATTTGGAGAAATCACAGATAAGGGTACCATCAATGCACCAGGTGTCCTAAGCCGTAAAAAACAAGTAATACCAAGAATAACAGCAGCTGTAATGGCTGACAAATAGAGATATCCTAGGCTTACTTTCATTAGAGAGTAGGCCTAGGTTTTTTGCGAGGAAAAAATGGAAATATTAGACTTATATGATGAAAATAGGATAAAGACAGGAAAGACTTACATAAGAGGAGAGAAGATGCCAGATGATACCTATAGGCTAATCGTCCATCTATTGATATTTGATGATTGGGGCAATCTCCTCATCCAAAAAAGACAAAAGACGAAATCTATGGCAAACTTGTGGGACATCACTTGTGGAGGAGCAGCAAGTGCCGGGGAAACCAGCAAGGAAGCTATATCTAGAGAGCTTAAAGAAGAGCTAGGCTTTAGCATAGATTTTACAAGTATTAGACCCATCCTTACAGCCAATTTCAAACACGGCTTCGATGATTTCTACCTAGTAAGGAAAAATATAAATTTAGATGAAGTAAAGCTCCAAGAAGAAGAAGTAGCGGCTTGTAAGTGGGCAAGTTTTGATGAAGTGATGGACCTTATGGAAAGGGAGAGATTTGTAAGATACAAGAAAAACTTTATAAGGCTCCTCTTTGATCTAAATGATGATCTAAGAGTAGTAGAAATCTAAGAGAATTTAGAGAAAAAATGCTTATTAATTGCAAAGTAATTGTGCTTTGTGATATATTTATAGGAAGAAAAAGGAGGAATATATGTCAGAAAAGAAAGCTAAAAAGAAATCGAATCTTACAAGAAACATCCTGATTGCCTTAGTTTCGGCGGTCATCTTAGGACTTCTTTTACAAAGCAAGGCAGAGTTATTAAACACCTATATCAAACCATTTGGTGATATATTTCTAAACCTAATCAAGTTTATAGTAACACCAATTGTATTTTTCTCAATTATTGGTGGAATTGTCTCCATGAGAGATATCAAAAAAGTCGGAGAAGTCGGAGTTTTTACCATAGTTTATTATTTCCTAACCACATCCTTTGCCATAGTGATAGGCCTCGGATTTGCCAACATATTTAAGAAAATATTTCCAGTAATAGCTACGACTAACCTGGAATATGAGGTTGGGGAGAAAGTTTCCTTTATGGATACACTTGTAAATATATTTCCTAAAAACTTCCTAAGCCCAATGGTAGAGGCCAACATGCTCCAAATAATCGTAGGAGCAATGATTGTTGGATTTTCTATCCTACTTATCAAAAAAGAAAGTCAAGCCAAGGCTATTGGAGCAGTTGATGTCTTAAATGAAATATTTATGAAGGCAATGGAATTAATCCTAAGCCTATCTCCAATTGGAGTATTTTGCTTACTTGTTCCAGTAATAGCAGAAAATGGCGCAATGATTATAGGATCTCTCGCATCAGTCCTACTTGTGGCCTATCTAGCCTACCTCCTACACGGCCTTGTGGTATATTCATTTACCGTAAAGACCTTAGCCAAGATGAGCCCTATAGAATTTTTCAAGGGCATGGCACCAGCTATAATGTTTGCCTTCTCATCAGCATCTTCAGTAGGAACTATTCCAATCAATATCAAATGCTGCGAAGAACTTGGAGCAGACCATGACGTAACAAGCTTCGTCCTACCCTTAGGAGCTACCATAAATATGGACGGAACAGCAATCTATCAAGGGGTATGTGCAGTATTTATCGCCTCTTGTTACGGAATAGACCTTACCCTTGGCCAAATGGTAAATATTGTTCTTACTGCAACGCTCGCATCAATAGGAACAGCAGGAGTTCCAGGAAGCGGAATGATAATGCTTGCCATGGTCCTTCAATCAGTAGGGCTACCAGTAGAAGGAATCGCCCTAGTAGCAGGAATCGATAGGATATTCGACATGGGAAGAACTACCCTAAATATCACAGGAGATGCAACTGCAGCTATAATCAATACAGAAAGACTAAGAAGAAAAGGGAAAATTCAATAAAAAGGAGCGGATAAGAAAATCCGCCCTAATTAACAAATAAATCCACCTTTCGGGGTGGATTTACTTTTATTTATTCAATTCTTCAAGTAGGTAGTCGCAATCCATTCCGTGTACCATGCAAGCTTCTTCGAGGCTTTCATAGAGGGAAGATGGACATGCGATACAACCCATTCCTGCCATCAAAAGTGTGTTGATAGCTTCAGGTTTTATTTGAATTATCTCGCCTATAATCATATCACGAGTGATTTTCTTTTCGCTAGTTTTATCAGTTGTTTTATTTTCTTCTAAAGCCATATAGACCTCCTTCTTGCTAGTATTATTTTACTACAAAAACAAAACGATTCAAAGTGTTTTACTAGGGATTAATTTATTATATAATACATATAGGAGGGAATATGGACGATAAAGAGAAAATTTTAAAAGATATAAGCGAAGATAGAAAGAAGCTTTTTAGGATAAATGAAGAGATAGAAGGACTCGATAAGAAGGTTTCCTTTTGGAAGATTTTTCTTTTTCCTTTGGCGATTTCTTTTATTATCCTTCTATTAGTAGGACAAATGGGCTTAAGTGATGGACAAAAGATTGGAATTTTCATCATAACTTTTGCCCTAGCCTTGATCCTTCTTACTAGAAGATCTAGGAAAATAATAAGCCAAGAGAAGGAAATCTTAATTGAAAAAAGAAAAAATATTCAACATGAGATTTTTGAAAAGACTAAGCTACTAAAAGAAGAAGACTAGGACTTAAGCATGTAGATTTCACGAGGTTTATTTTCTTATATTAGCTAAGTCCCCTAGACTTTTGGATTGAAAAAAACAAGATAGCTTAGTATAGTATTAGCAGTCAGATACAAAGAGTGCTAAGGAGGAGAAATGAAGAAAGAATTTAAAGCTGAAGCCAAAAAAGTAATGGATCTTATGATCAACTCCATCTACACAAACAAGGAAATCTTCCTAAGAGAGTTGATATCCAATGCTTCAGACGCACTAGATAAATTATATTACGAGGACTTAAAAAGCGAGAATTCTACCGACAAGGCAGATTATTATATAGAACTAATTCCAAACAAGGACGAAAGAAGCCTAATCATCAGGGATACGGGGATTGGAATGAATGAGGAAGACCTTACAGAAAATCTCGGAACAATTGCCAAATCTGGAACAGAAGCCTTCAGAAAATCAGTCGAAGATTCTGATATCAAAGACCTCATAGGCCAATTCGGTGTAGGATTTTATTCTGCCTTTATGGTAGCAGATAAGATTGAAGTTCTCACTAAAAAGTACGGCGAAGATAAGGCTTACTTGTGGGAGTCTGTCAACGCAGAATCTTACGAGATCAAGGAAGCGACTAAGGAAGGTCACGGAACTGATATCAAGCTTTTCTTTAAGGAAAATACAGAATATGATAACTACGATGACTATCTCGACCAATACAGGATCAAGAGCCTTGTGGAGAAATATTCTAACTACATCAGATACCCAATCAAGATGTTTGTAACAAAGACAAGACAAAGCGTGGATTCTACAGAAGATGATCCAAAATATGAAGATTACAAGGACTATGACATCCTAAATTCCAACGAGCCTATCTGGAAAAAGAACAAGAAGGACCTCAAGGATGAGGATTATATTAACTTCTACAGGGAAAGCCACTACGGTTTTGATGAGCCACTTTCCTGGATTCACTTCAAAGTTGAAGGCTTAGTTAGCTTTAAGGCACTTTTATATATACCAAAGAAGGCTCCATTTGACTTCTACTCCAAAGATTACAAGAAGGGACTTGAGCTATACTCCCACGGGGTTAAAATCATGGATAGGTCAGAAGACCTCCTAGATGATAGCTTCTCTTTTGTAAAGGGTGTGGTAGACAGTGACGATATTAGCCTAAATATCTCAAGAGAGACCCTTCAACAAGATAGACAAGTTAGGCTTATTGCTAAGCAAATCAACAAAAAGATTAAACAAGCTCTAGCCGACTTGATGAAAAACGATAGGGAAAAATACGAGACCTTCTTTAAAGAATTTGGCAATAGCCTAAAGGTTTCAATCTACGAATCATTTGGAGCAAACAAGGCTGACCTAGAAGACCTCTTACTCTTTAATTCAAGAAAAGAAGATAAGCTAATAAGTCTTGCCGAATACAAGGAAAACATGAAGTCTACCGATGAGGAAATCCTATACGCAGTTGGAGATAGCCTAGAGAAAATTAAGAATTCTCCTGCCCTTGCCCTAGTAGATGAAGATAAAGATGTCCTTCTCCTAGACGAAAAGCTAGATGAATTCCTAATCAAGATGCTAAAAGACTACAAGGACCTTCCTTTCAAATCAATTAACCAAGAAGAAGAAAAAGAAAGCGAAGAAAAGGACGAAACCCTTACAAAATTAATCGACTTTGTCAAAGAAAACACCCCAGAGGATGTAGTAGACGTAAGATTTACTGACAAACTTGCTGACCTACCATCAATGATCAAGCAAAGGGGAGAAGTCTCAATCGAAATGGAAAAGACCTTGAAGGACCAACCACAGGCTATGGACATCAAGGCAGATAAGGTCCTTGAGATAAACAAAGAGACCAAAGCCTTCGACATCCTAAAGGAAAATATGGACAAGGATGAGGATAAGGCAAAGATGATTGTAAATCTCTTACTAGATCAAGCAAGACTAATGGAAGGACTGGAAATAGACGATCCAGTAGCCTATACCAAAAATATATGGAAATTAATTTAGGAGAAAAAATGGAATACAAGAGAAAAAATGTTTGGCTAAACATTGACCAAGGAAAAAGAGACGAGCTAGAAAGCCTATCTACCGACTACATGGACTTTATGAATAAATCAAAGACAGAAAGGCTCGCAGTAAAAGAAATCGTAAAAAGGGCAGAAGAGGCTGGCTTTAGAAATATAGATGAAGTCATAGAAGAAGGAAAGCTTGAAGCAGGGGATAAGGTCTATGCTATAAACAGACAAAAGGCCGTAGCTCTTTTCGTAATCGGAAGCGAGGACTTCGAAGCTGGAATGAGCATAGTAGGAAGCCACCTAGATAGCCCAAGACTTGACCTAAAGCCTGTACCTCTTTACGAATCAAAAGACATAGCCTACCTCAAGACCCACTATTATGGCGGAATCAAAAAATACCACTGGATTAATATCCCTCTAGCCCTTCATGGAGTCGTTTATAATAAGGATGGTGAGAAAATCGAAGTATCTATAGGAGAATACGAAGATGAACCAGTATTTTTCATCTCGGAACTTTTAGTTCACTTATCCAAAGACCTAAACCAAAAGAAGGCAGCTGAGGTTATAGAAGGCGAACAGTTAAATATCATGGTTGGCTCAATCCCACTAGAAGATGAAAAAGACAATCCAGTAAAGAAAAATATCCTACAAATCCTAAAGGAAAAATATAATATAGAAGAAGAGGACTTCCTCACAGCGGAATTTGAAGTAGTTCCTGCAGATAAGGCGAGACTAGTCGGCCTTGATTCATCAATGATTATGGCCTACGGTCACGACGATAAGGTATGTGCCTACACTTCCCTTCGTGCCATTTTGGAAAGTGAAAATCCTAGAAAGACCCTAGTAGGACTATTTGTCGACAAGGAAGAAATTGGCTCAGTAGGAGCTACAGGAATGAGCTCACAATTTTTCGAAAACACTGTAGTAGAACTTATGAACCTAGCTGGAGGAGTAGACCTAGTAAGCTTTAAACGAGCAATGAAAAACTCCAAAGTCCTATCAGCAGACGTAACTCTCGCTGAAGATCCAAACTTCCTAGAAGCTACAGAAGAAAATAACACCGCGAAGCTCGGCCATGGAGTTTGCCTAACCAAGTATACTGGAGCAAGAGGAAAGGGTGGCTCAAACGATGCCGATGCAGAGTTCCTCCAAGAAGTAAGACTTGCCTTCGATAAGGGAGAGGCAATCTGGCAAACAGGCGAGCTAGGAAAAATCGACCAAGGTGGCGGCGGAACCATAGCCTATATCCTTGCAGAATACGGTATGCAGGTAGTTGACTGCGGAACACCAGTAATCTCCATGCACGCTCCCCTAGAGCTTGTAAGCAAAGCCGATGTTTACGAGACTTACAGGGCCTACAAATCTTTCTACGAAAATATTTGACAAGGTCATTAAAGAGCGTATAATTATAAATTTGACATTACTTATGATTCATAGTATAATAGTAACCATAACGAATGAGAGGATGATTAAATGGCACATAAATCAGTTCAAGATATTAGAGATGAAGTAAGAAGTAATGTGGGTAAGGAAGTTATTCTCAAAGCAGATATGGGAAGAAAAAGAATCAAAACTAAGACTGGTGTCATAGTTAATGCCTTCCCAAGCGTATTTACAGTTAAGGTTAACAATGATTTCGATGTAGAAAGAACAGTGTCTTACACTTATTCAGATATATTGACATCAACTGTTAAACTTGTAGCTAATTAAAGATTAGACCTTGTTGCAAGATTGCACAGGGTCTTATTTTTATGATTATAATTAACAAGAAAAAATAAGGAGATAAAATGAAAGAAATATATGCAGACCTACACTCTCATACTAACCACTCTGATGGACTCTTGGAAATAGATGAGCTTTTAAAGCTTGCACAAGAAGCTAAAATCGAAGTCCTTGCCATAACAGATCACGATACGCCAGACCACTACGAAGAAATAAGAGAAAAGGCGAAAGAAATCGGCATAAAGACTGTCAAGGGAGTTGAGATAAGCTGCTATGATTACCAAGTAGACAAAAAAGTCCACATAGTAGCCCTCTTTCTACCTGTCAAGACTCCTCATATAGATAAACTTTGTGGGGCCTTCCTAGAAAAGAGAGATGCCAACCATAGAAAACTAATAAAGGACCTTAAGGACAAAGGTTACGATATAGACTATGCGGCTTGCAAGAAATTTTCCCCATACTCCATAGTATTTAAGTCAAATATCCTTGACGCTCTTAATGAAAGATATCCAGAAGAAAACTTCACCTTCAAGGAAGTTTTCGGCTCTATGAAAGATAAAAAGAAAAACCTAGAAATGGGCTATATTGACGTAGAAGATGGAATAAAGGCAGCCCTTGCCGATGGAGCTATCCCAATCCTTGCCCATCCATGCCAGTACGAAAACTACCCAGAAGTTGGAAAATACGTATCCTTCGGCCTAAGGGGAATAGAAATATCCCACAGACTAATGAAAGAAGAGGACTTTAAACTAACAAAAGACTTAGCAGAAAAATACGAGCTTATAGGATCAGGAGGATCAGACTTCCACGACCCAGCTAAACACAAACTAGGAAAATTTGGCCTAAGCAAGGAAGAATTCGACAAGCTTCTTCAAAAGGCTGGAAAGAAATTATAAATAAAATTATTCACAAAAAAAGGTAATCCAGAATTTTTTCCTGAGATTACCTTTTTGTTTATTTTCTATTCATTTTCTTTTTCCACTCTTAGAGTTTCATCTAGGAGGGTTAGGTAGTATTTTTTGGCTGTTTCTATTTCAAAAATTGAAGAGTCGTTGAAGTAGTCGCCAATTTCAGTTATAAGTTTTGCGATTTTTTCATCTTCTCCGTATTTGTCAGCAAGATTTTCTGATTTTTCTATAAGTTGGTTGATTTTGTAGATTAGGCCCATAGTCTTTGCTTCTCTGTCGTTTTCTTTGAGAAGTTCTCTTAGGGTCCATTTTACGTTGTTTTCTGTAATACCTGCCTTGTGTTGGACGCTTGCTTCATTTTCTCTTAGGGTATCCAGAAGGTCGAAGAGCTCTTCGTTTTCGAAGCCATTAAATAAGGTGAAGTCAAAGTCTAGGTCGTAATCGTCATCATTAACTTCCTTTCTCTCATCACTAAAGCCCTCGATTCCTAGAAGGTGACCTATTGTAAAGTCTAGATGATCCTTTCCTACTTCGATTATATCTATGTCATTTTCCTTAGCGATTTTCTTAAATCTATCGTATTTATCCATATCTATAGGATTGTAAAATAAAATTTCTGCCATATTTACCTCTCTTTTTACTATATATTATAAGTATACTAATATGGGCGGAATAAGACAAATTATATGTTGGTACTAAATTGCTGATAGATTATAATTTAAAAAATTTTAAATAAAAAAATACCCTTATCTCGACTAAGTGAGTAAAACGAACGCATGGAGAGATCTGATTAGATTTCTCCACTCACTTCGTTCGGTCGAAATAAGGAAATTATTACGTTACATAGAGTCAGAGGCAAATTATATTTCCCTCCACTTGGGTATAAATAAACTAAGAATCTATACGGAGGAAATTATGATTGAAGAAAAATTGAATGAACTTTACAAAAGACAGGTCGAAGTCGATAAATATATAAAAGATGCGAGAAAAATTTATAATGATATTTTAATATCTTCTAGAAGGGTGGGCAAAAGCTCTGACTTTACAGGAAAGAAGTTCCTTAGGGGAAATATCGTGGGAGACTTCCTTAGGGCAAACAAGAACCACAATGCCAACAAGTCCATTGGAAGAATTCAAGAAGAACTACTTGACTTTCACTCAAATCTTCTTCTCTTTGATGAAAAACTTGCAAATAAGCTCTATCTTCCATCAAAGGTTAGCGAATATTCTAATATCAATGGGAAAATCGCAGATATAGCCTTTAGATCCAAGCTTAGGATGAAGGAAGTCGATATCAGTAAGTCTGCTAGGTCAGTCCAAAAGGTCCTAATGAAACTTTTATCTGAGAAGAGAAAGATCGCCTATGATATAAGAAAGATTAAGGAATATAAGGATTTATAGAAGTTAGGAATTTTAAAATTTATATAGGAATAAGGGTGGTGGGATTGGAATTTGTCTATATCCTTGCCGCCCTTTTGTATTTAAAAGAGATATTTGACTAAGTACAAGTTTAGCTACATTCTAGAATTTCATATAAACAAGCAATGTTTTACAAACTTGCGATATATATGTTACTATAGAATAAGTTAGAAATTGGAAATTAGAAAGGAGTAATAATGATCAAAGTTTCGAATTTTTCAAAGATTTATTCCAATGGCAAAAAGGCTGTTGACGATATTTCTTTTACTGTCAATGATGGAGAGATATTTGGATTTTTGGGTCCAAATGGAGCAGGTAAGTCTACTACTATAAAAAGCATGGTAGGAATCAATTCAAAGACTGGTGGAGAGATTAGCATAAATGGCAAGACTCTCGAAGAAGATGCCAAGGCCTACAAGAGTGAGTTTTCCTATGTGCCAGATAACCCGGATCTTTTCGAGAACTATTCAGGCAATGAATTTATAAATTTCGTCTCAGATATCTACGGCATAGATAGTGAGACCAGAAAAGAAAGGCTCGACTATTATCTAGAGTTTTTTGACCTAAAAGATGCAATGGACAATCAGATTTCAAGCTATTCTCACGGAATGGCCCAAAGGCTTGCCCTAATCGGAGCTTTGATCAACGATCCTCCGGTAATTTTCTTAGATGAACCAATGGTAGGTCTTGATGCCAAGTCCGCCTACAATCTCAAACAGATTTTAAGAGAAAGAGTAGCGGCTGGAAAAATTGTCTTCTTCTCAACCCACGTTATGGAAATTGCCCAGGAGCTTTGTGATAGGATTGCCATTATCAACAAGGGCAAGATCATCACAGTTGGTACATTTGATGAGATAAAACACGCCGCCAACAGAGAAGGATCTCTAGAAGAAATATTCTTGGAGCTTACTGATGAATAATATAAAGACTATCACAAAATACGCCTTCAAGGAGCAATTTTTCCCATATTTTCCCTCAAAGAAAATAGCGGGTATGCCCAAAAACTATTTGGGAAGGCTTCTTAGCCTTATTTGGTCCTACCTCTTCTTTGGCTTCATCTTCTACCTAGTGATGGGTTTATCTGTCAAGGTCTTTGTAGAAAGTGGGGAGGAAGCCATGTACTTTACAGTATTTGCCATGATGATGACCGTAATAGTCCTACTCCTACACGGAGCGAAGATTTACTCTGACTTTTTTACAGAAAAGTCTATTTCAAACTACCAAACCATGCCCATAACAGAAGGCGAGCTTTTCCTAGGAAAGATTTTTGGAGGAGTCTTGTCATTTTTCGACTACTTCCTCTTCTTCCTCTTGGGTCTTATCCTATACTTTTCTGCTGTTGAATTTGACTTAGGAGCTCTTCTTCTTGGAATAATCAACTTCTTTCCGATGATTCTAGTCCCTTATAGTATCCTTGCCATAATACTATTAATCATAAAGAAGTTTACTAATGTCAACAGACACAAGAAGCTTTTCAAAAACCTTGGCTATGTGTTGATGTTTGCCTTAATAGGAGTAATCTACTACTTCTCCTTTAAGTCAGGACAATCTGGAGATAGTTTCGATAAGTTTGCAAATGGAATGGTAAATGCCGCAAGCAAAAACCAGGGCATATCCAATATCTTCTTCCAAGCCAAGCTATTTGGCCTATCTTTAACAGGAGGAATCGGTCAAAGAATACTTGCGACAATAGTTCTTATAGCACTTTCTGTTCTAATCACCCTTATTGCCTATAAGCTAGCGAGCAAATTCTACTACAAGGCAGTTTTCGAAAACACTGTAACAGAAAAAGCAAGCGAGAAGATTAAGAAAGATAAGAAGAAAAAGCCTGTTGGCCTAAATCAAAAAAGCCAGGTTAGGGCCATAGCCAAGAGAGATTTTAGCATTATGACAAGCAATCTAATGTTTCTCTACACACCAATTCTAATGGCTATGATTTTTACAATCCTTCCTCTTACCCAAGGAAAAGATATAGCAGCAGATATTGGCTATGAGAATATCTATAGTTCTGTGGCGAAGTTTTATATCTTCGCAGTAGCCTTTGGAGCTGGCCTTATGATTTGGATAAATGGGGCGCCAACGTCCAACTCTCTATCAAGAGAAGGAAAGGGCTTCTACCTGATCCAAACCCTACCGGTCGATCCAAAAAGCCACATGAAGGCAAGGCTTGTGTCAGCCATGGCCATAGCCTGTCCAGTTAATCTAATCATGACACTAATAATAGGAATCGTCCTAAAATTAGGCTTTGTGAATTCCCTAATGATTTTCCTAGGTCTAAGCCTATCAGCACTATCAGCAAATATAGTGGGCTTACTACTTTCAACAATAGGAATAAATACCACTTGGCAAAACCCTAAGGAGCTTATGCAGGGCGGAATGAAGTTTTTCATTTACTATATAATAAGCTTTGTAGTAATAATTGCCCTAGTGATCCTTACCATAGCCTTGATGAGTGTAACTAATGGTAAAGTCCTAATAGGAATAGGTGTCCCTGTTTTAATAGTGATAATACTAACAGGAATATTTTATTCTCTAGCCCTTAGGAGATATAAAAAGGGTTTTATGGATGTATAAAAATTTGAGAGCCTTTCAGATAATTAAATCTGGGGCTCTTTTTTATTGAAATTATTTTTATTTATTGAAGAAGAAATTATTTTTTAGAGACTTTACTGAATTTAATAATATTTTAGGGGGTATAACAGTGATTAAAAAGGCTAAGGAGGCTGTATGAGATTTGAGGATTTAGTATATGAGAGACCTGATTTCGATGGGCTTGTGGGAGAGATTTCTTCCTTGCTTGATAAGCTTAGTAGATCAAAGGATAGGGAGAAGTTTTTCGACTTACACAAGGAGATTGAAGATTATTTTCTTAATATATATGAACTCTATAATATCGTAAGTATTAGAAATTCTATCAATACCAAAGACGAGTTCTATGATAAGGAGCTTAAGATATTCTACGATAACATGCCACGATTCGATGAGCTTAAGCATAAACTTTCTACCATTAGGCTAGAAAGTAAGTTTAGATCTGACTTCGAAGAAAAATATGGCAAGACTATAACCATGAGAGATAAGCTCCAAGAAGACACATTCGACCCTTCTATAATGGAAGATAGAATCGCCGAGTCCAAGCTTGTAAATGAATATTACAAACTAACTGGTGGGGCAGAGATTGAATTTAGGGGAGAGATAAAAAACATATCCGGCCTTCTTGCCATAACCCAGGATAGGGATAGGGACACTAGAAAGGAAGCCTTCGAGGCTCTTAATAGCTGGTTTGTCGCTAATATGGCAAGTCTTGATAGGATCTATGATGATTTGGTTAAGCTTAGGACCAAGATCGCAAACAAATTAGGCTTTGAGACCTACACCCCAGTAGCCTATAAGCTTATGGGAAGGCTTGATTGGGATAGTAGGGACGCTAGAAAATATAGAGAGCAAATCCTAGAGCATATCGTTCCTTTAAGTCAAAAAATCTACGCCGACCAGGCCCAAAGAATCGGGATAGAAAATATGAAATATTACGACCTTCCCCTAAGCTTTCTTTCAGGAAATCCGAAGCCTATTGGTGATGAAGATCTCTTAGTAGCTAAGGCACTTGAGATGTATAAGGAGTTGTCAGAGGAGACAGGCGAGTTTTTCGAAGCCATGGTTGATAAGGGCATGATGGATCTAACTACCAAGGACGGCAAGGCTCCAGGCGGCTATATGACAAGCCTTCCACTAACACAAATGCCTTTTATCTTCTCAAACTTTAACGGCACAAGTGGAGATGTGGACGTCCTAACCCACGAGGCAGGCCACGCCTTCCAGGGCTATCTTACAAGAGATATGTATCCAAGTGAGAACAACGACCTAACAATGGAAATTGCAGAGACTCATTCTATGAGCATGGAGTTTTTCACCCATCCTTGGATGGAGGAGTTCTTCGGAGAAGATAGGGAAAAATACTATTACGACCATATAGCTTCATCCATTAAGTTCATCCCTTATGGGGCAAGCATAGATGAATTTCAAGAATATGTCTACGCCAATCCATCTGCGAGCCCAGAGGAGCGAAGAGCCAAGTACAGAGAAATAGAG
>NZ_JALEIL010000049.1 GCF_022770135.1 Anaerococcus sp.
ACCAACATTATATTTAGAAACGACGAGAATGGATACACGATTATGGCTGTAGACACGGCAGATTCTGATATAACTTGTGTTGGGACTATGCCTTTTTTTAATGAAGGCGATAATGTTGAGATGGAAGGAGATATAGTCTATCACGACAAGTATGGTGAACAGTTCAAAATTTCTGCTATAAAACTTGTAAAGCCTTCTTCTAAGGAGGCTGTCGTAAAATTCTTATCTTCGGGAAATCTTAAGGGAATCGGCAAAAAAACTGCCCGTGCTATTTTTGATGTTTTCGGCAAGGATTCAGTCGACATAGTCTATAACGATCCCGATAAGCTACTAAAGGTAGACGGAATTGGCAAGAAGAAGCTTGAAGATATTAAGCTTTCCGCAGAAGATACGAGAGATTCGAGGAGAACTATCGAATACCTCCAAGGACTAAATTTATCCTATAATCTGTCGATGAAGATTTATAAAAAGTACGGAGAATCTACAGTCGATGTGGTAAAGGCTAACCCTTATAAGCTTATAGAAGATATAAGAGGTGTAGGCTTTACTATGGCTGATAATATAGCCTTCAATATGCAGATGGATCTTACTTCTAAATTTAGAATATCTGCAGGAGTCTACTACATACTAAACACAGAGGCTGAGTTTAATGGACACACTTGTCTTAAATACGATATTTTGTCCAAAAAATCAGCTAAGCTTTTAAAACTAGATGAAGAAAAAATAAAAGATGTAATTAATGATGATATTATCGTAGGAAAATTGGTTTTAGTTGAAATTGAAGATATCAATTATATCTATAGTTCTAATCTTCTTAAGGCTGAAAAATCAGTCGCCATGGCTATAGCAAGTAAGATTAATGAAAAGTATAACTTTGATATCAAAATAGACTATGATCTTTCGGTATTCTCTGATGAGCAAAAAATAGCTATAGAAAAAGCTTTTCAATCTATGGCTCTTGTTATAACTGGAGGACCTGGTACAGGGAAGACTACAATAATCAATGCGATTTGTAAAATACTATCTAAAAACGGCCTATCATATGCTTTGACTGCGCCTACAGGAAGAGCTGCAAAGAGGATTAAGGAATCGACTGGAGAAGATGCCTACACTATCCATAGGCTTTTAGGAATAAGACCTGACGAAGTTGTAGCTGAGTTTAACGAAGAAAATCCTATAGACAAGGATTACATTATAGTTGATGAGACCAGTATGGTCGATATCTTCCTAATGAAAAATTTAATGGCAGCAATTGGAGATAAGACTGCTATAATCCTCGTTGGAGATAGCGACCAGTTACCTTCGGTCGGTCCGGGCAATGTATTAAAGGATATTTTAGATACAAGTGTTGAGTCTGTTAGACTTAAGAAAATATTTAGGCAGGCAGGTGAGTCCAATATTATTGTCAATGCCCACAGGATAAATGAAGGAAAATATCCTATCTTAAATGAGAAAGACAAGGACTTTTTCTTCATTGATACAAATACTTCTGATTTTATACCTGTTTTGTTATCCTTAGTTAAAGAAAGACTTCCCAAATATTATAATTTCGATCCTATTAAGGACATACAAATCCTATCCCCATCCAAGAAGACTGATTGGGGAGTGGTAAATATCAATGATAATATCCAGGAATCTATTAATAAAGATAAAACAGTCCTAAAAATCAACAATAGAATTTTCAAATTAAATGACAAGGTCATGCAAGTTAGAAATAACTATGATCTTAAGTCAATTAATCACGAGGAGGATTATGACGAAGGAGTCTATAATGGCGATATAGGCATTATTGAAGAAATTGATAAGATTGATGAGAGTCTCGATGTAAGATTTGATGACGGAAGATTAATCAGATATAAGAAAGAAGATATCAAAGATTTAGATCTTTCTTATGCTATTACAATCCATAAGTCTCAAGGATCAGAATTTCCATGTGTCATTATTCCAATGATGCAGGTAGCACCAATGCTTCTTACGAGAAATCTCCTTTATACAGGAGTGACAAGGGCTAGGAAAATCGTAATTCTTCTAGGAAATAAGAAAATCCTAAAGACTATGGTTGATAATAATAGGTCCAATAGTAGATTTACCAATCTTTCTTACTGGATAGGAGAAATGGAGAAGGTCATTGATGATTGATTTTTTATTTTTGGATGAAGGGCTTTGCTATTCTTGTAAGAAAGAAGAAATTTATAAGTACCATTTATGCCAAGAGTGCCTTGATAAATTGGATTATATAGGAAATACCTTTAAACTTTCTGAGAATATTTGCTATAGCTTGTATTTTTATAATGACTTTATGAAAAAGTTAATTGGGGACTATAAGTTTAATAGGAATACTTCACTCAAAGAAGTCTTTTCAGAGATGCTATATCAATTTCTAATCGACAAGAATTTAACTGACTTTGATTATATCTTGTCCTCACCTTCATCTAGGAAGACTATAAATAAAAGGGGATTTGACCATATTAATCTGATAGTAGATGGTTTTTCCAACAAGCTTCAAATCAAAAAACTAGATGAATTTAAGAAGGTTAAAAATACCAAGTCCCAGCACACTCTCAATAGATTTGAGAGAAATGAAAATCTAAAAGGAGCTTTTAGACTAGATAAGGATATAAAGGGATTGAAAATCCTACTCATAGATGATCTGATAACTACAGGAAATACTGCTTTAGAAATCATAAAAGAGTTAAAAAATAGGGGAGCAAGCGAGGTCGTAACCCTGGCTATTTGCTCAGAAAGAAGTGTAAATTAAAAGAGATGATAGAAAGTCTCCATTAGGGAGAAAGTTTTATCATCTCTTTTTTATTATTTTCTTTTAGATGGTCTAACCATGCTTACGTCTAAGAGGTTAATTGCTTCATCATCAATTATTCCGTCATCGTATTGCTTCTTTTGCATAGATGCTGAAAGGGCAAGGCCAATATTAATCAAACTAATTAGCTGGAAAGTTCCTCCGTATGAGAAAAATGGAAGAGGAATTCCTGTTACTGGCATAAGACCTATCGTCATCGCTATATTTTCAAATATATGGATGAACAGAAGTCCGGCAATTCCAGTAAGCATGATTGTAATAAATGTATTTCTTGAACTCTTTGCGATTATTACAAGTCTCATAATCACTATTGCAAAAAGAGCTATAACAATAATTGCTCCCAAAAATCCCAGCTCTTCAGCAAGAACTGAGAAAATAAAGTCAGTTTCTTTTTCAGGAATATATCCATATTGAGATTGAGTTCCCTTTAGATATCCACGGCCAGTAAGCATACCTGATCCTATAGCGATAAGACCTTGTTGTTGTTGCCAGTTACTCCCTGAAGTATCCCTTGATGGATCGAGGAAGTTTTCGATTCTATCAAGCCTATATCCAGAAAGATTGGTCAAGACGAAAAATCCCACGATTGCTGCAAGTCCAGCAAAAATCCCAATCCATTTCCAGGAAATCCCTCCTATAAAGATCATAGCAGATACAAAGAATACATATACCATAGCTGTACCAAAGTCAGGCTGCAAGAGGATTAGTCCTATTGGAAGACCTGCCATGGCAATGACCTTCAATAGTGTTAACTTGTCATTGATATCAAACTTATGATTATCAAGAAAAGCAGCAAGGGAGAAAATTATTCCAACCTTGGCAATCTCAGAAGGCTGGAAGGAAAATGATCCAATATATACCCAAGATTTTGCTCCCCATTCATCAAGACCTCGACCAAACACCAAGGTCAACAGCAAGAGGGCAATCATTACCCCATAGACTCCTAGATATGATCTTTTTATAAAATCCAAGTCAATGGTACATAGGACTAAAATTATTATAAATCCTAATATAGTAGCAAAAAGTTGCGTCAATATGGGTTTGATATTGCCACCATAGGCCGAATATAAAACGACTAGACCAATTACGCTTAAGGCAATTGTTGCAAACAGAAGCATAAGGTCAAGCTCTTTCAAATCTTTTTTCTTTAAATTAAACATTTAATCACTCCAATTCTTCATTTATTATATAACATGAGCCAGTCTTTATCAATCAAATGTTATTTACCAGCTGAAGAGTATAATAAGTTTGAGGTGATAGTATTTTAGATTCTAAAGAAATTAAAGAACTTTTGGAAATTCTAGATAGGATGTATCCAGATGTGGATTACTCTATGCTAAATTTTACGACTCCTTTTGAACTTTTAATAGCTACAATCCTTTCGGCTCAATCGACTGATGTTAGGGTTAACAAGGTTACAAGCGTGATGTTTAAGGACATGAATACAGCGGAAGAATTTGCAAAAGCAGACATTAAGACAATTGAAAATTATATAAGAACAGTTGGAATATATAAAAATAAGGCTAAAAATATCTCTGCTACAAGCAAGATTTTGTGTAGCGATTATAATGGAGAGGTGCCAGCAGATATAAATGAGCTTATGAAGCTTCCGGGAGTTGGGAGAAAGACTGCAAATGTAGTGGCATCCAATGCCTTTAATATCCCTGCAATTGCTGTAGATACTCATGTGTTTAGGGTATCTAATAGACTGGGACTTGCAGATGCTAAAAACGTAGAAAAGACTGAAAAGCAATTGATGGAAAATATTCCCAAAGAAAGATGGAGAAAGACCCACCATCAATTCATTACTCATGGTAGGGCTCTTTGTAAGGCAAGAGGCCCAATTTGTGAGGAATGTGACTTAAATGTAGTCTGCGAATTTTATAGGAGAGATCATGATTAGAATATTTGCCCTAGATATGGATGGAACGCTTCTAGATTCTAATTCGAAACTTTCTGAGGATAATATTAAAGCTTTAAGAGATTTAGAAAGCACGGGTGTTAGGGTAGTTCTTGCTAGTGGTAGAGTCTTTAAGTCAGTCTTATATTTTGCAAGTAAAATTGGCACCAATCCTTGTGTGATCGCAAACAATGGAGCTATTCTAGGATCTGATTATGATAATTTGTTCTTTGAAAAGCCTCTGGAAGATTCGGACTTAGATAGGCTTTATAACTTAGCCATAGAAAATGACTTGGATTTTCATTTTTACGATTTAGACACTTACTATTCAAATAAATTGAAAATAGAAAAACTCGACCATCTTCGAAAGGATAAGGGTGATGAATATACTACAAATATATTGATTTCGGATGATCCTTTAAGAGAGCTAAGGGAAAAAAATCACAAGGCTTACAAGTTTCAAATTAACAAGACGAATGAACATGGTCTAGGAAGTGAGGGAATTAGTAAGCTAGTTAGAAATGAATTTTCAGATAGGCTTTATATGACTTCATCTTTTGGTGGTGTCCTTGAATTAATGAGTAAGGGAATATCCAAGTTTAATACTCTTCTAACTCTAGCAGAAAAAATGGGATTTACTAGGGAAAATATAGCTGCAATAGGCGATGGTCTCAATGATTTGGAAATGATTGAAGGAAGTAAGCTTTCTTTTGCTATGGGAAATGCAAGAGAAGAACTTAAGGAAATTGCAAGCCATGTTGTTTCAGATAATAACTCTGGTGGAATAAGAGAAGCTTGTGAAATAATAAAGGAATATAACCGTGTTTAATATAGTATTAATCTCACCAGAGCATCCTGGAAATGTAGGAAATATAGGAAGAACTTGTGTCCTAACAGAATCCCGCCTTCACTTGATCAGACCCTTCAAGTTTGATTTTTCTGATAGATTTTTGAAAAGAGCGGGTATAGATTATTGGGAGCATGTTGATCTTGTAATCCATGATAGTCTAGAAGAATTTATGGACTATGTAAAGGATGAAAGATATTTCTTTATAGAAACAGGAACAAATAAAAAATATACAGATGTAGACTTCAAAGATGGAGACTTTTTGATATTTGGTAGGGAGAAGGAAGGAATTCCAGAGGATTTGCTCAATGAAAATAAGGAAAAAATCCTCACAATCCCTATGACAAGAAAGATAAATAGGTCCTTAAATCTTGCTAACTCTGTTAGTATAGTTTTATACGAGGCCTTAAGACAAGATGGATTTAAATTTTAGGAGGATAAATGTACGATATAATTATAATTGGAGGAGGTCCAGCAGGACTTACTGCAGGACTTTACGCAGGAAGAAGTAAGCTTAAAACACTTATTATTGAAAAAGCAGTAGCAGGTGGACAGATTTCTGGAACAGCTTTTGTTGAAAACTACCCAGGCTCAATTGATGAGGCAACAGGCATGGGTCTTTCTGAAAGGATGCTTGAGCAAGCGGAGGAATTTTGTGACATCAAGTATGAAGATGTTAAGGAAGTAGAACTTGAAGGTAAGGTTAAGAAAATAAAGACTGATGGAGGCGAATACGAGGCCAAAGTCGTTATAATTTCTTCAGGAGCGACCCACAGAAAACTCGATGTTCCAGGAGAGAAAGAATTTGCCAACAAGGGAGTATCCTACTGTGCTACATGTGACGGACCATTTTATACGGGTCTTGACATATTTGTAGTTGGGGGAGGAGATTCTGCATTGGAAGAGGCGACTTATCTTACTAAATTTGGAAAATCTGTAACAATAATCCACAGAAGAGACGAATTTAGGGCAAGCGGTGTTGTAGTTGATAAAATCAAGGAAAATCCAAAAATAAAATTAGAACTTGATGCAGTTGTCAAAGAAATCAAGGGTGATAAGGAAGCAGAGTCACTTATAATAGAAAATACCAAGACTGGAGAAATAAAAGAGTTAAAATCTGATGATAATTCTCCAATTGGGGTATTTATATTTATAGGATACATTCCACAAACAGAGATATTCGAAGGTAAGATTAAAATGAACCATGGTTATATCCTAACCGATGAGGATATGAAGACTAATATCGAAGGTGTATTTGCTGTAGGCGATACTAGAGAAAAGAAGGTTAGACAAATGGTTACAGCGGCTGGAGATGGATGTATTGCAGCTGTCCTTGCGAATAGATATCTCGAAGGAAGCAATTGGTAAAGTAATGTTGACAAATTTCTAACAAATAAGTAAAGTAATATTTGTAGAAAGAATTAATTAGGAGGAAATAATGGCAACAAAAGTAGCAATTAATGGATTTGGTAGAATCGGACGTCTTACACTAAGAAGAATCGCCGAAGTAGAAGAAAATATCGAAGTTGTAGCAATCAACGACCTTATTGACAAAAAAGGTCTTCTATATGCTTTCAAATACGATACAGCACAAGGTAGATTCAACGGAGACGCTGAACTAACAGAAGACGGATTCAAAATCAACGGCAAAGACATCAAAGTATTTGCTGAAAGAAACCCAGAAGACCTTCCATGGGGAGAACTTGGAGTTGATATAGTACTTGAATGTACAGGATTCTTTACAGAAAAAGAAAAAGCAGAAGCTCACATAAAAGCAGGAGCTAAGAAAGTACTTATCTCTGCACCAGGTAAGGGTGATCTAAAAACAATCGTATACGGAGTAAACCACGAAATCCTTGATGGATCTGAAACAGTTGTTTCTGGAGCAAGCTGTACAACAAACTGCTTAGCACCAATGGTTAACGTATTGAAGAATGAATTCGGATTTGTTTCAGGACAAATGTCTACAATCCACGCATACACAGCTACTCAAGCTATCCAAGACACACCAGCTTCTAAGAAAGACTTAAGAGGTGGTAGAGCTGCAGCACAAAACACAATTCCAGCATCAACAGGAGCTGCTAAGGCTGTAGGTAAAGTACTTCCAGAAGTAGAAGGAAAAATTGATGGATCAGCTCTAAGAGTTCCAACAATTACAGGATCAATCACAGAACTTTACTCAGTACTTGAAAAGAAAGTTACTGTAGAAGAAGTAAACGCAGCTATGAAGAAATACTCAAATGATGCATTTGCTTACACAGAAGATGACATTGTATCAAGCGATATAGTAGGTTATCCAGCTGGTTCAGTTTTCGATTCTCAACTAACAAAAATTGTTGAAGGCGCAGACGGAACACAAGTTGTTAAAACTGTTGCTTGGTATGACAACGAAATGGGATACGTTTCTAACCTTGTTAGAACACTTGACTATCTAGCAAATCTTTAAGAGTTAATGAAGGCGGGGGATAGCTTCCGCCTTTTTTTAACGGAAATATGAGGAGTAATATGAACAAAAAAACTGTAAAAGACTTAGATGTAAAGGGTAAAAAAGTACTAGTAAGAGTTGATTTCAACGTACCTTTATCAAAAGAAAATAACGAAGAAATTGCTGATGATACAAGAATTAGAGCAGCTCTTCCAACAATTGATTACCTATTAGAAAATGATGCTAAGGTTATTCTTATGAGCCACCTCGGTAGACCAAAGGGAGAAGCAAAACCAGAGTTTGCTCTAAAACCTGTAGCAGATTGGCTAGAAAATCACTACAAAGATAAATTCCATTTCTTCCCAAGCCCAGAAGTTGTAGATGATAAGGTTAAAGAAAAAGTAGCAAATCTTAAAGATGGTGAAGTTTGCCTAATAGAAAATACAAGATATGTTGCTGGTGAAACTAAAAACGACCCTGAATTTGCTAAAAAACTTGCATCTCTAGCAGACTTATATGTAAATGACGCCTTTGGAACAAGCCACAGAGCACACGCTTCTAACGTTGGAGTAGCAAGCATTCTTCCTTCAGCAGTAGGTTTCCTAATTGAAAAAGAAATCGACGTAATGGGTAAGGCACTAGAAGCCCCAGAACATCCATTTGTATCAATCCTTGGTGGAGCTAAGGTATCTGATAAGATTGGGGTAATCGAAAATCTTATTACAAAAGTTGACACAATCCTAATAGGTGGAGGAATGGCTTATACCTTCCTTAAGGCACAAGGAAAAGAAATAGGTAAATCACTTCTTGAAGAAGATAAGATGGACCTATCCCTTGAATTAATCAAAAAAGCTGAAGCTAACAACGTAGAAATCCTACTACCAGTAGATGTTGTTATAGCAGATGAAATCAAAGCAGGCGCTGAAACTGAGATAGTTGATATTGATTCTATCCCTGAAGATAAGGAAGCCCTAGATATAGGACCAAAAACTGCAGAACTTTTCGCATCAAAAATCAAAGAAGCTAAGACTGTTGTTTGGAATGGACCAATGGGAGTATTTGAAATAAAGGAATTCGCTGATGGTACAAACAAGGTTGCAGAAGCCCTTGCAGAATCAGATGCAATTACAATAGTAGGTGGAGGAGATTCTGCACTTGCAATTGAACTTGCAGGCCTAAAGGATAAGATCACTCACGTATCAACTGGTGGTGGAGCAAGCTTGGAATTCTTAGAAGGAAAAGATCTACCAGGAATATCATCAATAGAAGATAAGTAAGGAGATATAATGCGTAAACCAGTAATAGTTGGAAACTGGAAAATGAATATGACAGTTTCTGAAGCAGAAAAACTACTAGACGAAATTAAAGACTTAGACCTAGATACAGAAGTAGAAGCAGGAGTTTGTACACCAGCAATTGACCTTCTTGTTGCTAAAGAAAAACTAGCAGGAACTAACGTAGGCTTTGGTGGACAAAATATGTACTTCGAAGAGAGCGGAGCATTCACAGGAGAAATATCTCCAACAATGCTTACAGATATCGGAGCAAAATATGTAATCTTAGGTCACTCTGAAAGACGTGAATACTTCAAAGAATGTGATTGCCTAATCAACAAAAAGGTAAAAGCAGCTCTAGACCACGACCTAGTTCCAATTCTTTGTTGCGGTGAAACTCTTGAAGAAAGAGAAGCTAATGAGCACGAAGCAAAAGTTAAGGGACAAATCGAAAAAGACCTTGATGGAGTTAGCGAAGAAGATATAGAAAAAGTAATTATTGCCTACGAACCAATTTGGGCAATAGGAACAGGTAAAACTGCATCAAGCGAAGATGCTGATGCTATGTGCGGATATATCAGAAGCTTAATAGCAGAAAAATATGGCAAAGACGCTGCTGAAAAAATAAGAATCCAATATGGTGGCTCTGTAAAACCAAACAATGTAGTAGAATTGATGGGTAAAGAAAATATTGATGGAGCCCTAGTAGGTGGAGCAAGCCTTAAGGCAGAAGATTTCAAAGCTTTAGTTAATTTTAATAAATAAGGAGATATAAATGAGTTTAATAACAGATGTATATGCAAGACAAATTCTTGATTCAAGAGGAAATCCAACAGTAGAAGTAGAAGTTTATACAGAAGATGGTGGATTTGGTAGAGCAAGCGTGCCATCAGGTGCATCAACTGGTGAATGGGAAGCAGTAGAGCTTAGAGACGGTGACAAAAACTACTATCTTGGAAAATCAGTTCTTAAAGCAGTTGAAAATGTAAATGAAATCATAGCTGAAGAACTAGAATTCACTTATGATGTAACAGATCAAATCGGCATTGATAATGCGATGATCGAACTTGATGGAACAGAAAACAAGGGTAAACTTGGAGCTAACGCAATCCTTGGTGTTTCTCTAGCAGTTGCAAAAGCAGCAGCTAATGAACTTGGTGTTCCTCTATACAACTACATTGGTGGAACAAACGCTAAACTTCTTCCAACTCCAATGATGAACATCTTAAATGGTGGAGAACACGCTGATAACTCTGTAGATATCCAAGAATTCATGATTTTCCCACTTGGAGCAGAAAGCTTCGCTCACGCTCTACAAATCGGTGCAGAAGTATTCCACAGTCTAAAGTCAGTTCTTTCATCTAAAGGTTACAACACAGCTGTAGGTGATGAAGGTGGATTTGCACCAAACCTTAAATCAAACGAAGAAGCTCTAGAAATTATCTGCGAAGCTATCAAAGCTGCAGGTTATGAACCAGGTAAAGACGTTTATATAGCAATGGACTGTGCTTCAAGCGAATTCTACAACAAGGAAGATGGTAAATACCACCTTGATGGAGAAGGTACAGTTAAGACAGAAGACGAAATGATCGACTGGCTTGAAGAACTTGTTGGAAAATATCCAATCATCTCAATAGAAGATGGTCTTGATGAAAACGACTGGGAAGGTTGGGCAAAACTTACAGAAAGACTTGGAAACAAAGTTCAACTTGTAGGTGATGACCTATTCGTAACAAACACAAAGAAACTTGAAAAAGGTATCAAAGAAGGCGTTGCTAACTCAATCCTAATCAAAGTTAACCAAATCGGTTCTCTAACAGAAACACTTAACGCTATCGAAATGGCTAAAGAAGCAGGATACACTGCAGTAGTTTCTCACAGATCAGGTGAAACAGAAGACGTTACAATAGCAGATTTAGTTGTTGCAGTAAACGCTGGACAAATCAAAACAGGTGCTCCTTCAAGAACAGACAGAGTTGCTAAATACAACCAACTTCTAAGAATTGAAGATGAACTTGCTGATGATGCTAAATTCAGAGGAATCAAAGCATTCTACAACATCAACAAATAATATAAATTAAGATGGCCCCTAGGGGCTGTCTTTTTTTCTAAAATTCAGGTGAAATTACTATTTCATTTTTAAGGAGAATTAGCTATCCAATTTATCTCTTTTGTTGAAATTATAGATAATTTATGGTATTATAACAGAGTATGAATCGGAGGTGTCTATATGGTAAATTTCTTAGCGATTGTACTAGTTATTGCATCAATAATAATTATAGCTGCAGTAACATTACAAGATCCTAAAACAGAAGGACTAGGAGCTCTTTCAGGAACACAAACAAATGTTTTTGGTAGAAGTGCTCACAAGTCAAAAAACGAAACGTTAGACAAAGTAGCTATCACAGGCGGAGTAATTTTATTTGTAGCTAGTCTAATCATGATAGCAATTAACTAATAAGGGGTAAGCTATATATATATAGCTTAGCCTCTTTTTTAATATAGACAACAGGAGAAATTATGAATCTAAAAGATATAATATTAAATATAGTGTATGATGAAAATTATCTGCCTATGACACTTAAGGAATTAGATAAGTATCTAAAGGTTGACAAATATACTAGAAAAGCTGTTAGGGATATCATAAAAGACTTGGAGAAAGAAAATAAGATCCGAGTTTCCAATAAAAAAAGAATTATGCCTCTAACAGATGAAGAGATAAATCTAATTGGCAAAATCTCCATGGCCCAAGGTGGATATGGATTTTTTATTTCTGATAACAAAGATTTCGAAGATGTCTTCATAAAAAGAGACAATATGAACAAGGCCCATAATAACGATAGGGTAAAAATAGAGCTTATTAAGGGAAAAGAGAAGGGAAGGAAGGCTGAAGGAAGAGTTACAGATATTATTGAAAGAGCTAAAGATGAAATAGTTGGAAGCTTTCAAAAAAATAAGGGTTTTGGCTTTGTAATTCCTGATGATAGAAGTTTTGGCGATGATATATTTATAGCTGAAAAGTTCTTTAATAAGGCAAAAAATAAGGATAAGGTAGTTGTTGAGATTATAAATTATCCAAAAGATGCTAAGCCTGAAGGAAAAATTAAGGAAATCATCGGCGGAAAGAATGATAAGAATATTGAAATCCTATCCCTAATCAGGGCCCACGGCCTTCCTTACCAATTCTCAAAGGAGACTAAGAAGGAATGTCTTTATGTGAAGGATAAGGTAAGTGATATAGAGCTTGAAGGAAGGAAAGATTTTAGAGATCTTTTCACAGTTACGATTGATGGAAGAGATTCCAAGGACTTCGACGATGCTATTTCTATTGAAAAAAATGGTGAAAACTATGACTTGTATGTCCACATTGCAGACGTTGCCCACTATGTGAAAAAGGGAAGCTCAATCGATAATGACGCCTATGAGAGAGGTAACTCCACTTATCTATTTAATATAGTAATTCCTATGTTGCCAGAGGCCCTATCAAACGGAATCTGCTCGCTAAATCCGAATGAGGATAGACTTGCCATAAGCTTAAAGATGACAATCAATGATAAGGGCAAGGTTGTTGATAATGAGTTTTACGAGTCAGTGATTAATTCTGACCATAGATTGGTTTATGATGATGTGAATGCGTTTTTGGATAAGGGCGATGAGGATGTATATAAAGACGAGCTTCTTAAAGAAAAGTTAAGGGTTTTTGATGAGCTTAGAGAAATCTTAAATACAATGAGAGAAAAAAGAGGTTCAATAGACTTTAATTTCTCTGAAAGTCAGATAGATGTAGGAGAAGACGGAAAAGTTTTAAATATATCGAATTTTGAAAGAGGATCAGGCAATAAGATGATTGAAGAATTCATGCTTGCTGCCAACGAAACAGTTGCATCTCTTTTTGCCTATATGGACTTTCCATTTATCTACAGGATTCACGAAAAACCTAAGGAAGAAAAAATCGAAAGCTTCAAGAAAGCTCTCAATACTATGGGATATAATATAAGAGACAATGACCTACATCCTAAGGACTTCCAACAAATTTTAGAAGAAGTGGAAGGTAAGGACGTTGAATCAGTAATTAATATCTTGATGCTAAGGACCATGCAAAAGGCAAAATATTCTGAGCATAGGGATATTCACTTTGGTCTATCTACATCCTTCTACACCCATTTCACTTCACCAATCAGAAGGTATCCTGACCTTATAGTCCATAGATTAGTCAAAAAATTCATTCATAACAAGCTAACTAGTCTCAATCAGACAAGTCTTGAAAAGACAATCACAAACAATGCAGATCATCTTTCAATGACCGAAAGAAGAAGCGAAGAGTGCGAGAGAGATGTGGAAGATTTACTTAAATGTAAGTATATGATTCGATTTATTGGCGACGAATTCTATGGAAACATATCTGCAATAACTGAATTTGGAATATTTATTGAATTAGACAATACTGTAGAAGGTCTTTTTATGTACAAGTTCTCAAATGATAGATACGATTATCTAGAAGATAAGATGAAGGCCTTCAATACAGATAAGAAGATTTTTTATTCAATTGGAGATAGGGTTAAAATTAGGGTTATGGATGTAGACACATATCAGAGAAATATCGACTTTGATTTGGAGGTAAACGATGAAATTATTAGCCAATAATAAGAAGGCTTATCATGATTATTTTATAGAAGAAAAATACGAAGCAGGACTTTCACTTTTGGGAAGTGAAGTAAAGTCAATTAAAAAAGGGAAAGTTTCTATTAAGGAGTCTTTCATATCTGACAGAAAAGGGGAGATGTTTATCTATGGAATGCATGTTACCCCTTACTCTCAGGCCTACGATAAGGATATCGATCCAACTAGGACGAGGAGACTTCTCCTTCACAAAAAGGAAATAAATAAATTAATAGGTAAAAAAACTCAGGCAGGCTATACCGTAGTTCCACTTAAAATCTATGAGAGAGACGGCTTAGTTAAACTTGAACTTGCCCTTGCCAAAGGTAAGAAGCAATATGATAAGAGAGAATCCATCAAGGCAAAGGATGATAAGAGGAAAATGGATAGGGCGCTTAAAAATTATTAAAGGAGGGGAAATGTCAAATAAAAGCACACTTAAAGTTAAGTTACTTAACTACACTCCTAGGGCAGAAGAGACTATAGCCCAGGCGGGAAAACTCTGCTATTCGCAAGTAGGAGTAGATGAAATAGCCGAAAAACAGGACGAAGAGTCAATTGCTAGATATGTAAAAATGCTTCAAAATCTAGGACATCTCTCTCCAATTGAACATGTCTCCTTTACCTTTGCTGCGGAGGGAGTATCTAGGGTCTTGACCCACCAGCTGGTCCGTCACAGACTCGCTTCCTATTCCCAACAGTCTCAAAGATATGTAAAGCTAGATCAGTTTGAATACATAATTCCAAAAGAGATTGACGAAAACGAAGAAGCAAGAGAAATATTTATTAGGCAAATGGAAGAAAGCCAGAAGACTTACGATGACTTAACTGATATATTGTTTGAAAAACATTACCAAAGCTACCGAGATGAAGGTCAAGATGAAAAGTCAGCAAAAAGATCTGCTAGTAAAAAGGCTATAGAAGATGCAAGATATGTCTTTCCTAATGCTTGCGAGACAAAGATTGTATTTACAATGAATGCTAGAAATCTCCTCCACTTTTTCAATATGAGATCATGCCTAAGGGCACAATGGGAGATAAGAGACTTATCAGATCAGATGATAAAGCTTGTAAAAGATATTTATCCAAATCTCTTCCTAAATGCAGGTCCATCTTGTCTTAATGGCCCTTGCCCAGAAGGTAAGATGACTTGCGGGAAAATAAAAGAAGTGCGTGAAAAGTTTAAAAATTATAAAGTTTAAAAGAAGGACGGGGACTTTATGTCTTATATACAATTAAACAATCTAACAAAAGAATTTAAATCTGGAGATACGAAGATTGTCGCAAACGATAAGATAAACTTTTCTTTAGATAAAGGCAAGCTTTTAATAATTGTCGGAGCAAGTGGAGCAGGTAAGACTACTCTTCTTAATCTCATAGGAGGAATGGATAAGGCTACAAGTGGGGAGATTTTAATCGATGGGAAAAACCTAGTAGGTCTTAGCGACAGAGACCTTACTGAATATAGGAGAAATGATGTGGGCTTTGTCTTCCAACATTACAATCTCATACCAAACCTAACTGCTCTTGAAAATGTAGAGATGGCATCAGAAATTTCTGATAATCCACTAGAGGCTGAAGAAGTACTAGAAGAGGTAGGCCTTAGTCATAGACTAAACAACTTTCCCTCTCAACTATCAGGGGGAGAACAACAAAGAGTCGCCATAGCCAGGGCCTTAGCCAAAAATCCAAAACTCCTCCTTTGTGATGAGCCAACAGGTGCCCTAGACTATGAGACAGGAAAAAATATCCTTAGGCTTTTACAAGATGCTTCAAGGAAGATGGGAGCCACAGTAATAATCATAACTCACAATTCATTAATAAAACCGATGGCAGATCAAGTAATCGAGATTAGAGATGGGAAGGTCGACAAGGACTATATCAATGAAAATCCAGTTTCAGTTGATGAGATAGAGTGGTAATATGAATAAAACTTATATAAAAAGCATCTTTGCTGACATGAAGAAAACCAGGGGAAAGGTCATATCTATTATGATAATGGTAGCTCTAGCAAGCCTTGTTGTAGTAGGACTTTTACTTTCTGGTCCTTCTATGAGAAAAAGCTTAAACAATTCTCTAGAAGAATATGGGCACCCTGACCTAATAGTAAGGTCGACTTACGGACTAGACTATGAGGATGAGGCACTTATTAAAAAAGAAGAAGGAATTGATAAGATTAATTTCATTCATGCTACTGATCTAACAATAGCTGATGATATTATAAGGCTTAAAGAATATAATTCTGATATCCCTAAAGCAGTTATTACTGAGGGAGAACTTCCTTCAAAAGATAACGAGATAATCCTAGATGAAAATCTAAAGGAAAAATTTAGCCTAGGTGACGAGCTTAGTTTTTCCTATATCAATGATGAGCAAAAAGATGATCAAAAAATGGCAAATTTATCCTACAAGCTAGTAGGTTTTTATAAATCATCAGATCATTTCATGGAGGATATGAAAGAAATCTCACCACTTGGTAAAAGTGAGATTGCTGGATTCGCCTATGTTTTGCCTAGTAATTTCTTGTCAGATAAGTATCATGAGGCAAATATAGTATACAAAGATTTGCTTACTCTTGATAAGACAAGTTCAACTTACATCAAAAAGATTAATGGCAAAAAGTCTGACTTGGAATATAGGATTAAAAATAGGCCAGACCAGGTCCTAAATAAAATTAAGAAAGATGCTAATAAAGAAATATCTGATGCCGAAGCTGATTTAACTGATGCTGAAAAAAAGCTTAGTGATAATGAGAAAAAACTAAATGAAAGCAAGATTGACTTTGACGAAGGCTTTAGACAGTACCAAGCAAATAAGAGTGAATTTAATCAAGAAATTGCAAATGGGGAAAGTGAACTTGCTAAGGCCAAGAATGATTTAGATCAAGGAAGAGAAAAGCTAGAAGTTGGTAAAAGAGAATACCAAGTGAATCTCGAGAAATATGAGAGCGAGATAAAAAAGGCAGAAGAAGAGCTTGATAAAAAGCAAAAAGAATTAAATCTAGGCCTTGCTCAAATTGATGGACCTAAGAAGGAAATAGATAAGGCATATGAAGATCTTAATGGAAAGTTCGAAGCTTCATTTAATAAACTTGAAGAAGCGGAAGCAAGCCTTGTTATAGAAGAAAATTATATTAATGCTAAAAAACAAGAACTAGAAGAAGCGAAAAGCCAAGAAGATCAAAACGATCCTCTTATCATTGAAAAAATCAACCAACTAAATGAAGAAATTAAAACCAGCCAAGCGAGCTATGAAGCTAGTAAATCCGAATATGATAATAATAAAAAAGAACTAGACGAAAAATACAGTCAGGCTAAGTTTGACCTCGACCAAAAACTTGGACAATTGCGAGCCAAAGAGGATGAGCTAAATAAAGCCCAGGCCCAACTTGATGAGGCTAATAGACAACTAGCAAATAAAAAATCTTCAGGCAAAGCTGAGTTAGACAAGGCTTATGAGACCATTAAAAATAAAGAGGCTGAAATAAATAAAGGCCAAAGAGACTATGAAAATGGTCTAGCAGAGCTTAAAAGAAATAAGGAAGAAGGGCAAACTAAACTAGCCCAAGCCTATGATGAATTAATAGATGGGCAAAAAAAATATCTAGATGGAAAGAAAAAATTCGATGAAGAAAAGGCAAAGGCAACAAAGGATATAGATAAGGCTAAAAAAGATATTGGAGAATCTAAGGAAAGTCTCTTGACTCTACAAGATCCTGAATATACTGTAGAAAGCATATTCGACAACAGAGGAATCGACACCTACTATCAAAACTCTTTAAACATGGATAGACTATCTAAAGTTTTCCCAGCCTTTTTCTATCTAGTAGCCATGCTAGTAACTCTTACAACTATGAAAAGATATATCGAAGAGCAAAGGACAATCAATGGATGTCTCAAATCTTTGGGCTACACTAATAGAGATATAGCTAAGAGATTTTATATATATGGTATTAGTCCAACAATTATAGGAGCACTCTTGGGAGCTGTGATAGGACGATTTGTAATTCTTAAGGTAATATTTCGAGCCTATTCGACAGGATTTAAGATATTATCAATGGATGTGATAAATAGTCTTCCAGCTTTAATCATATCTGTTCTAGTATCTACTTTCCTTATAGCCTTCACGGTCTATATCAGTTCCAAGGAAACAGTAAGAGAGGTTCCTGCTAATTTATTAAAGGCCAAGGCTCCTGATGCAGGTAGCAAAATCTTCCTTGAAAGAATTAAGTTTTTGTGGAAGAGACTATCCTTTATGGCAAAAATCACATCTAGGAACCTTTTTAGATATAAATCTAGGATGTTCATGACTATATTTGGTGTTGGTGGTTGTACGGCCCTACTTTTCTTTGGCTTTGCCATGATAGATGCTATTAAGGATACATCTAGCATCCAACAGGAGGAAATTCAACATTATAGTGCTGTTTCTATCATAAATACCAAGGCTAAGAAAGAAGACTTGGCTAATTACAAAAAACTTGTAGATGCTTATGATAACATAAGTGTCTATAATGAAAGCGCAAGTCTTAAAAGAAATGGAGAAAAACTAGATTTATCTATTATAGTTCCAGAAAATGACGAAAAGCTAAAAGATTATGTAAGCCTTAGAGATAAGTATAGAAATCCTATAGATTTGACTACTAAGAATATAGTAATTACTGAGAATATAGCAAATAAATTAGGAATAAAAAAGGGAGATAGGTTAAAGCTTGAAGTAGATGGAGAGAA
>NZ_JALEIL010000054.1 GCF_022770135.1 Anaerococcus sp.
ACATCTATGGTCACAAAATATATAAAGGCTAAATATAAAGATGTGCCAATATACATGTTGGGTCACTCTATGGGATCTATGACAGCTAGGGTATTTTTACAAGAAAATGATGATTTGATAAATAGACTTATCCTAACTGGAACTCCACCGCCAAATGGATTTTCTAAGTTTGCCTTTTTCTTTGCAAATGTATTTTGTTTTTATATAGGAAGTCATCAAAGATCAAATATAATTAATCATATAGTTGGAACCGGTGATGATTCACTAGACTTTATATCTTATGATGAGAAAAATAGAGTTGATAAATACAATGATCCAATGAGAATCTTTAACTTTACCATCGGTTACACTAAGGTTCTTATAGAAATAAACAAAAAATTATCCCAAAAATCAAAATATAAGATGAAGAACAGAGATCTTACAATATATAACTTAACTGGAAGAGATGATATGATAACAAAAGGCGAAAAGGGAGTAGGTAGATCTCTAAGTCTCTTAAAAGCTTTAGGATATAAAAATATAGCAAATAAAACATATGACAAAATGCGACACGAAATCCTAAATGAAACAAAAAAAGATATGGTTTATGAAGATATTCTAAAAATTTTAGAAGACTAATCGTTAAATATGGGTAAAATAATAGCAAGAACAGGAGGATATTATGACTGAAAAGAAAGAAAAAGATATCAAAAAAGAAGAAAAGAATATAAAAGACGGTGAATATTGCGGAGTTGAAAAGTTTAATGGAAAGAAATTCAACACTTGTACTGGTGAAGAAATAGTAGAAGAAGGATACAAAAATCCTGATAAATAAAATAAATAAGAATAGCCAAAATCTCTCGGTCTAGACTTTTAATGAGTCATAGCCTTGGGATTTTGGCTTTTTATTTTCTAAAAATCCTCTCATTGATTTAAACTTATATTTACGCTATTTACTTTATAGAAAAGCTTAAAGGTGTAAAGTAAATAGGTAGAAAACATGAGGAGGAATTATGAATAATAGAAATAAAGTTGTCTTGATAGGGGATGGTTTCGTAGGTAGCTCCTATGCTTTTTCTCTAGTCAATTCAACTCTTGCAAGCGAGCTTGTAATTATAGATATAAGAAAAGATAAGGAAGTAGCTGATGTAAACGACCTTTTGGATTCGACAGTCCTAACACCATCAGCAACTCTAGTTAGAAGTGGAAGCTACGAGGATTGTAAAGACGCAGACCTTGTAGTACTCGCCTATGGTAATAGCCAGAAAAATCTAGTAAATAGGCTTGATGATATCAAGATTGCAACAGAGATGGTCCTAGACACAATCCCAAAAGTTGTAGAAAATGGCTACGACGGAGTAATCCTTCTTGCAACAAATCCAGTTGATGTTATAGCAAGGGTTGTGGAGGAAGTTTCAGGCTTTTCTCCTGAAAGAATCGTAGGAACTGGAACGAGTCTTGACTCAGCAAGATTTGCCCAATATCTTGCCCTTGAAACAGGCTTTAATGTAGCTGATATCAACGCCTATGTTATAGGAGAGCATGGCAACTCTTCTGTGGCTGTTTGGTCAAATGCCAATATCAATGGAATTGGAATCGGTCAATTTATCGAAAATATAGACGATTCCTACAAGGATAAGGTTGGTGAATTAATCAGAGATAAGGCCTTTAGGATTATCAAGGGCAAGGGTGCGACCCACTTTGGTATAGCTAATTGCCTTCTAGCCTTTACTAGAGCAATCCTTCTTGATGAGAATAGAGTTCTTATGGCTTCAGCTAAGCTTAATGGCGAGTATAAGAACGAGGGCCTCTATACAGGAGTACCTACTGTAATCGGTAGAAATGGGGCGGAAAAGATTCTAGAGATGCCCATAGATAAAAGAGAACAAGACATGTTTGATAAGTCTTGTAGGGACCTTAAGGAAAACTTCTTGCTGGCAGATTTAAAGAAAAATAGATAAGAAGATCAATTAGAATAAACTTAATTAATAATTAAAGCTCCCGATTAGGAAAGCCTAGTCAGGAGCTTATTTTATTCAAAGTCTTTGAGATAGTCGTCCTTGCCTATCATCTCGCTTAGGACGACTTCGTCAGTCTTTTTCATTCCGTATTTTGCAATTCTTGCAACTGTTTCAATCGTTTTGTCTATATTTTCTTTGACTATGCCATCTCCTACTTCAAAGGAATTGTCAGTTTTGGCCTGCATATAAGAAAGGCTCGCATTTCTAAGGCTTGAAGCGATCTTCATAGCACAAGAGGACTTGGCACCGTCACATATTATGCCCGAGTTTACGGCTAGGGCGTTAGTAATCGTATCTTCTATAATCTTCTTATCTTCCTTGTTTAGAAAAGCAATGGAAGCGATGGATGCAGCAGAGGCAGAGACTACTCCACAGTAGGCAGAAAGCTTACCTATTTTGTTTTTGATATATAAGGCAATTAGGTTTGAAAATATAAGGGCCCTGTAGAGTTCATCTTCTGAGAAATCATTGTCTCTGGCATACAGGATTACAGGAACTGATGTGGTAATTCCTTGATTTCCTGATCCTGAATTTATAATAACAGGAAGCTCGCATCCGTTCATCCTAGCATCGGATCCAGCTGCGGCAAAGGCAGCGAGCTTTTCGTAGTAGTTTGACGTGTCATTATTTAGGATGAGTTTTCCTATATTAGCTCCCCAGTTGTTTTTGATTCCTTCCTCTGCGATTTTTTCATTAAAGGAAATTTGCCTATCGAGGATTTCCTTGATATCAGAATAATCACAAGTTTTAGCAAAATCATAAACCCTATCGAAAGAAAAATTTATTTCCTCTTTTTCTGCTTCTTCCTTTTCCTTCTGATAGATTAGTTTGCCGTCCTTTTTTATTTCTATGATATTGGTATGGCTATCTGCTATAGTGACACTTGCTGTAGACTCTTTATTTTCTAGGATGATTTGGATAAAAAGCCCCTCGTGGTCTTTAGCGAGATTTACCCTTACCAGGCCTTCTTCTATAATCTTATCACAGAAATCAAGCTTAGTCTTGTCGACATCTGCTAGGACTTCAAGTTCCCTATTAGGGTCTCCTAAATATATACCAGCAACTACTGATATCTCTATCCCCTTCCTACCCATGGTGGAAGGGACGGTTACAGAGTTGGCGTTTTTTATGATATTGCTAGAAAGATTTGCTGTGATTTTTTTTGGATCAGATCCTAGGACCTCTCTTGCCTTAGCTGATGCGTAAGCGATAGCAATTGGTTCAGTACAACCTGTAGCTGGTATTAGCTCTTCTTTGATTAACTCTTTAAAGTCAGTCATAACTAGGCCCTTTCCCCCTTTGGAACCTTACCCAAAAGTCCGGTAACCATTAGGGCGATAGCTCCATCTCCTGTGATGTTACAAGCTGTTCCGAAGGAATCTTGGAGAGCAAAGATTGAAAGGATTAGGGCAGTTCCAGTCGCATCAAATCCAAGAATAGAAGTGATAAGACCTAAAGAGGCCATAACAGTTCCTCCAGGAACTCCAGGTGCTCCTATAGCAAATATTCCAAGAAGGAGGATGAAAAGAATCATATTTCCTGTGCTTGGAAGAGAGCCATAGAGGACTTGGCTTACTATCATTACGAAAAATGTTTCTGTAAGGACTGAACCACAAAGGTGGGTGTTAGAGCAAAGTGAAACAACGAAGTCTCTAATCTTAGGATCTAAGGTCTTGGCTTTTCTTGAACATTGAAGTGAAACTGAAAGTGTTGCAGCTGAAGACATTGTTCCAAGGGCAGTAACATAGGCTGGTGGATAGTATTTTAATACTTCCATAGGATTGGTCTTAGAAAATATTCCGCCTAAGGCATAAAGTAGGAATAACCAAATATAGTGGCCTAAAATTACAATAACTATGACCTTGAGAAATACTGGGAATTGGCTTAGGATTACTCCTTCATAGGAAAGTTCTGCGAAGGTTGTAGCTATATAGAAAGGTAATACTTTAATGATTACTCTATTTACAATCTCAAGAACCATATTGTTGAACTCTCTTAAAAGATTTGCCCAAGTTTCAGATTTGGTCCAAATTACAGCAAGACCGAATAGAATTGCAGTGACAAGAGCTGTCATTACAGGCATGATGGAAGGGATATCCATTTGGAATAAAATCTCAGGGATCTTCTTTCCAGCTTCTGTTGCACTTACTATGTTAAGGTGAGGGATAATGACAGTTCCGGCAACAAAGGAGAATAGTGCTGCTCCCACTGATGAAAGATAGCAAATAATTAAGGTTAGGGATAAGACCTTACCCGCACTTTCGTTTAAGGATACTATAGCTGGGGTAATAAAGGCAAGGATTATGATAGGTACTATGTAGTTGATTAGATTGCTCAAAATATTTTTGATTGTAGAAATCACCTGTATTGCACCTTCGTTTGCAATATCACCTAGGAAAATTCCTATAGCAATGGCTATAATTAGCTTAAAAAGTAAGCTGTTAAGAAATGATTTTTTGACTTTTGCGTCTGACATAAAGACCTCCTAATAAATATATTTATAAGTAAATTATAAGCTATAGGAAATTTTCGGTCAAGAAAAAGTTTTCACAAGATAAGCCTATTTGTAAGGGAATCAAGGGGAAATATTATTCTCCTTTCTTGGAAAATATTTAATAAAGCTATAAAAAGATTATGATTTTATGGTATACTTTTCTATAAGATAAGAAGAAAGTAGGAGGGAAGATGGAAAATAATTTTTCTAATAAAAGTGTCGTCTTAAGAAATGTCACAAAGTCTTATGATGATGAACTAGTTTTAAAAACGGTAGATCTTGAGCTTGAGAAGGGGAAGTTTTACACACTTTTGGGCCCATCAGGTTGCGGAAAGACTACAATACTAAATATAATAGCAGGCTTTGTCGAGCAAACTAGTGGGGATGTATTTATAAATGGGGAGGATGTAAGTAATACTCCAGCCAACAAGAGAAAGGTAAATACAGTTTTCCAGAATTATTCTCTCTTTCCTCATATGAATGTCTACGATAATGTTGCCTTCGGCTTAAATATAAAGAAGATGGATAAGAAACTGATCAAAGAAGAGGTCAAAAAGGCCCTCGATATGGTAAATCTTTCTGGCTTTGAGAAAAGAAAAATCTCCCAAATGTCAGGAGGGCAAAGACAGAGAGTTGCTATAGCTCGTGCTATAGTTAATCGACCAGACGTTTTGCTTTTGGATGAGCCTTTGTCAGCCCTTGATATGAAGCTTAGAAAGTCCATGCAAGTCCTCCTATCAAATATCCAATGGGAGCTTGGTATTACCTTTGTCTTTGTAACTCACGATCAGGAAGAGGCCCTAGCCCTATCTGATGAGATTTTCGTAATGGATAAGGGAGAAATCGTCCAATCGGGTTCGCCTACAGACATCTACGATGAGCCAATCAATAGATATGTTGCGGAATTTATCGGAGAGAGCAATATCCTAAGTGCCGTGATGAAAGATGACTATCTAGTAGAGTTTTCCAACAAGGACTTTGCCTGCGAGGATGCAGGAATTCCTAAGGGAGAGAAGGTAGAAGTAGTTATAAGACCCGAGGATATCAATGTCTCAAAGGATGAGGATGCTGATATTAAGATGAGTGTGGACAATGTCTTGTTTAGGGGAGTCTTCAATGAGCTAATTTGCTTTGACGAAGATGACTTTAGGTGGAAGATCCATACTACCAAGAGATTTGAAGAAGGTGATGTTGTGGGAATTTCCATAGATCCTAGCGATATCCATGTAATGAGATTTAACGAATCAGAAGATGACTTCGATAAGAGAATCGAGAAATATGCCATAGGAGATGACGATGAATAAAAAATACAGAGCCCTATCAAGCCTATATTATTTGTGGATCGCACTTTTTATAATTGCTCCTATCGCCATGCTCTTATATCAATCATTTTTTGATATTTATGGCAACTTTACCTTTGACAACTACCTTGCCTATTTTACTTCAGGAAATTATATCAAAATGACCCTAAATTCATTCTTGACGGCATTTTTGATAACTATAACGACCTTGATTTTGGCCTATCCCTTTGCATATTTTCTGACTAATTCAAAAAACAAGGAGTTTTTCCTCCTTTTGGTTACCCTTCCGACTTGGATTAATCTTTTGCTAAAGGCCTATGCCTTTATCGGACTTTTGAGCAAAAACGGACCCATTGCCCAGATATTTTCTCTAGTAAGCGAGGGGCTTTTGTTCACCAACCCGGCCTTTGTTTTGGTAGCTTCTTATGTAGAGCTTCCCTTTATGATTCTTCCAATCTTTAGGTCCCTTGATTCGATTCCAAACGAGTATCTAATTGCAAGTGAGGACTTGGGGGCAAGCAGGTGGCAGACTTTTAGGAAAATTATCCTACCCCTTTCTATGGATGGAGTAATAGCTGGAAGCCAGGCCGTATTTATTCCATCCCTATCCCTCTTTCTAATTACGAGAATTATAGGAGGAAATAAGATTATAACCCTGGGAACTGCGGTTGAGGAGCATTATCTGGTTACCCAAAACTGGGGCATGGGAGCAACTATCGGCCTTGTCCTAATCGTGCTTATGTTTGTAGTAATGAGTGGCCTAAATGCTAGAAAGGATAAAAATTAATGAAGAAAAAATTTAAAAATTCAGATTTATATTTAATATTTATCTTTATCCTCCTGTATCTGCCCATAGCCTATCTCATATTCTTTTCCTTCAATAGTGGGAATAATATGAATTCTTTCCTAGGCTTTTCCCTGGACCATTACAGGGAAGTCTTTCATGATACTAGGCTCTGGACAATTGTAATAAATACTATAGTATTGGGGCTTCTATCAAGTCTTATTGCAACTATTATCGGGACCATTGGAGCAATAGCCATATATTATCTTAGAAGTGAGAGGATTAGAAAAAGAGTCCTAAACTTCAACTCAGTCCTTATGGTTATGCCCGATGTTATGATGGGAGCAAGCTTTTTGGTTCTCTTTACCTTCCTTATAAAGATACCAATGGGCTTTATGACAGTTTTACTCTCCCACATAGCCTTCTCAATTCCTATTGTAGTTCTTATGGTTTTGCCAAGGCTTTATAGCCTAAATCCTTCTATGATTCTTGCGGCAGAAGATTTGGGTGCAAGTGATATAACAATCCTTAATAAAATCATCCTACCAAATATTACAAGTGGGGTTTTGACTGGATTTTTCATGGCCTTGACCTACTCCTTGGATGACTTTGCAGTTACATTTTTCGTAACAGGATCTGGCTTTACGACCCTTTCTGTTGAGATTTACTCTAGAGTTAGGACGGGGATTTCCCTTGAGATAAATGCCCTATCGACCTTGATGTTTCTCGCATCTCTCTTATTGGTAGTGATTTATTATTTTATCAGCCAAAGGGAGATGAAGATTATGGAAAGGAGGAAAGTTGATGAATAAGGTATACAAATTTTTCCTAGCATGTATTGTGGGAATTTTCCTCCTTCTAGGTCTTAAGTCGATACTTCTCGGAGAAAAGGAAACGACAGGGGCGAATACCTTTTACTTATACAATTGGGGAGATTATATAGATCCTGATCTTTTGGATAAGTTTGAGGAAGAAACTGGCTTTAATGTAGTGATGGAAACTTTCGATTCAAATGAGGCCATGATTACCAAGATTAAACAAGAATCAACCGACTTTGATATTTGTATTCCTAGCGAATATGCAGTTGAGATGATGAGAGATCAGGGGCTTATAGAAAAGCTAGATCACTCGAAGATAAAGGGCCTTTCCAATATCGATGAGAGATTTCTAGATAGGGAATATGACCCTGGAAATGAATATTCCATTCCATATCTTTGGGGAACATTTGGTATTTTGTATAATACTAAGAAATATGAGGAATCGGACTTTGAATCTTGGAAGAACTTGTGGGATCCAAAGTTTAAGGGAGAAATCCTAAGCTTCGATGGAGCTCGTGAGACTTTAGGGATAGGACTACTTGCAAATAACTTAAGCCTAAATACTGAAGATCCAGCTAAGCTTACAGAAATAAGGGATGAGCTAATAGGCTTTATGGGAAATGTTAAGGCCATCCTTGCTGACGAGATAAGGATGTATATGGCCCTAGAAGAGGCCAATGTCGGCATAACATTTTCAGGAGATGCTTCAAACGCCATCGAATCTAACGACAATCTTTCCTATGTTATACCAAAGGAGGGATCTAATATTTGGTTTGATAATATGGTTATCCCTAAAACTAGCAAGAACAAAGAGGCTGCCTATGCCTTTATCAACTTCATGCTAGAGCCAGAAAATGCAGCCCAAAATGCAGACTATATTTGGTATGCGACCCCAAACAAGAAGGCTATGGATTTAATAGATCCTGAGGCTCGATGCGATAAGACTCTTTATCCAGACGATGAAATTATAAATAAACTAGAAGTCTTCAAGGCCCTAGATAAGGAAAGCACTATTTTATATAATGATCTTTTCCTAGACCTTAAGATTTCACCACAGGCAGAGTGATAATATGAAAAAGAAACTAAGAATATTTCCCCTAATCTTTCTTATAATCACAAGTCTTGTAGCTTGTAATATGGCAGAAAATTCAAAAGACGATGCCCTAAACAAGAAAGACTTTGAAAGAAGGATTAAGAAGGACGATGTAAGAAACAAAAGGTATCCAGAAATTGATGCCTATATTGAAAAAAACAAAAAACAAAAAGACGAAGAGAAGGAAGAAACAAAGGAAGCCAAGCTCCTCTTTGGTGGAGATATAATTCCTCATATGCCAATCAATGACTACGCCTTAAACTACGGCGAAGGAGACTATGATTACTCGAGATCCTTTGAAGATATCAAGGATTTTGCCAAAGACTATGATTTCTTCATGCTAAATAACGAATTTAGTGTAAATGGAGACTACGAAGTATCGGGCTATCCTTTGTTTAACTCTAACGAAAATATCTATGAGGCTATTAAAAATAGTGGAGTAGATCTTATGACAACAGCCAACAACCACTGTCTCGATACAGGAGTTGAGGGACTAACTAGCACGATTCAAGCTATCAAAAAACATGGCATAGACTATGTTGGAACAAGTGAGTCTTCCTACAGACCTTATGTTATAAAAGAAGTAAATGGAATAAAGATAGGAGTTCTTTCATATACTGAAATCCTAAATGGCAACGACTATCTCCTAGACAGCAAAGAGAAAGAAGATATGGTAAATACCCTTTCTCCTCATCAAGTAAAAACTGATATTGAAAAACTTAAGAAGAAAGATGTTGACCTTATAGTAGTCTATCCTCACTGGGGAGAAGAGTACTCATCTTATCCAAGAGAAGATCAAATAGAGCTTGCCCACGATATGGTTGACTGGGGAGCAGACCTAGTTATAGGAAACCACCCTCACGTAATCCAGCCTCAAGAAGTCTACGAGAGTAAGGATGGCAGGAGTGGATTAATCTATTACTCTTTAGGAAATCTTCTCTCGAACCAAAAGGCTGAAGCCTTCGAGGGAGACTACAGGGTTGAGCAGGGTCTCCTTGTCGAGTGTAATATTGAAAAAAAGCCAGGAGATAAGGCTAGGATTAAATCCTTTAAGTCCCATACAACTATAGTAGATAGGTCCTTTGACGAGTATGGCTACCTAGATAAGACTTATGTTGCTACAAGATACCTTGATGACGATGATTTGATGGCAACTCTTGATTACGGTACTCAAGATTTAATTAGACTAGGATATGATATGAACCTTGAGACCTTGTATAGGGAAATTGAAGAGTAAATATTTTTAGAAGGGCCTAAATATATATATTTAGGCTTTTTCTAATTATTTCTTACCCAAGCAAACTTTACTTAAGACCCTATCCTTGATATAATCATTACATGAGGCTATCCACCTCAAATTGAGAAGACCCCATATTTGGGTGTCAAAAGGAGAGATTATGTTAAAATTTGAAGAATATATGCCCTTTGCAACAGCAAAAGCAGCTAAGATAATGAACGATGCCTTTAACAATGTCGTTTTAAAGTACGGACTTACTAGAAGCCAGTGCATTGCGATGTATTATATAAATTCGGCCGGGTCGACTAACCAAAAAGATTTGGCCAAGCAGATGAACATTAGAGAGTCCACTATGACAGGCCTCCTAGACAGGATGGAAAGGGACGGTTTAATCGAACGCAAGCCAGATAAAGAAGACATGAGAAGAAAATCAATAAGCCTTTCAAAAAAGGGAGTAGAGGAGCTTGATAATATTTCTCATGTTAGTGAAGAATTTATCAAGGAAGCTACTGATAAGATTGACGACGAGTCTATAGGAATCTTCAACAAAGTCCTAGACAAAATGGTTGAATCCGTTTTGGAATGGCAAGATAATAAAATCAAATCAATAGAATAATATTGTCATATCAGTGATTCTGGTATGGCTTTTTTATTTTGGGTAAGAGTTATAGGAGGTGATAATGTGATAGATTTAAATATAGATGGTGCCTATGATATAAGAAGCGTGAAGGGAGGAGATGTGAACGAGGCCTTTAAGGTCTACACAGACAAGGGCCCATATTTCCTTCTGCTTCAAAGAGGGGGAGATAATAACTTCTTCCAGGCAGAAATTGCAGGCCTTAAGCTTTTTGAAGAAAACAGAGTAAATGCCCCTAGGGTCTTAGATAGTGGAGTAAGCGATGAGGGGGCCTATCTTCTCCTAGATTATATAGAAGAGGGAAGATGGCTTGACCAAGGAGATCTTGCTAGAGAGCTTAAGATGGTCCACCAAATATCAAGTCCTACGGGAAAGTTCGGTTTTGACTTTGCCTATCGAGGTTCATCAATTTCTTTTTCCAATGCCTTTAAGGAAACTTGGAGGGAAGTCTTTTTAGAAGAAAGGCTGGATAAGCTCAAAGATAAGCTAAGTGAAGGAAAAATCTGGTCGAGTGAAGACCTAGCTACTTACGAGAAGACTAGGAAAGTGATTGATGCCTATCTTAGAAGACGAGAAAGCGAGCCTGTCCTCCTTCATGGAGACTTGTGGCCAGGCAACGCCATGTTTTCTGTAGAGGGCAAGGCCTATCTTTTTGATCCCGCTCCTCTCTATGGAGATTGGGAGTTTGATATAGGAGTAAGTACAGTGTTTTCAGGCTTTGATGATAATTTCTATAGGACCTATTTAAAGGATGTTAAAAAAGATCCTGAAAGGGCTATGAGATTAGAGTTCTATAGGCTTTACCTCCTTATGGTTCATTTACACAAATTTGGGAATATGTATAGGTCTTCAGTAGATTTATCAATGGAGAAAATTTTATCGAAAAGTTCGGACAAGTAGGATTTTAAGATTTACTTTAAAAATGTTTTTGATAATCAGCTGGCTTTGCTAGCTTGAGGCTAAATAAATAGTAGAAATCCCTTATTTCGACTGGGTAAATATCCATTGATTTGGATATTTGCCCCTCTGACTAGTGCGAAGCACGGAAGAGTTACTAAGTAACGAGTCAGAGTACGTAGTGAGTGGAGAAATCTAATGAGGTCTCTCCATGCGTTCGTTTCACTCACACTAAAACCCAATATCGGATATAACCTTTGGTTTTAGGGTTAAATGTGCCATTTAAGGCACATTTAACTAGTCGAGACAAGGGTAAGTTAAAAATAAAAAATTTAATTAAACCTACTTTGTCTACAGTCTGCAGCTGGCTTTGCCAGCTTTTTTGTGTCCTCATATAAAAGACAAATTATATAAAGAAGTATAATGAAAGGAAGAGGATTTTGAAGGAGGGCTTATGAAGATAGATGATGTAGTCGACCTAATAGACGGCTTGCTCAAAGACTTACAGAGATTAGATAAGAAATCTAAGAAAAAAAATTATAAGAGAAAGCTAGGCAAGGTAGAATTTAATTTTAATATTGAAGATAAGAAAGAAGAAAGACCTAGGAATATCTCATATGAGGATTCAGATGATTACTTGGGCTTTTGGTCAGAATATAAGGATCTTTTTCATAAACTAACCTATACGAGAGAAGAGATGAAACTTATAAGTCAGGTAAGTCGTAGGGCTAACCAAGTTTGGACCCATAAAGCTTCAAGAGACCTCCTTGTAGAAGCCTATCTCACTATAGTAAAGAAAGCTCTAGATGAAGACAGTCTCGATACAGGAAAAATCAGAAAATACATAAGTCCCTACACTCTTTCTAAATCTATTCTAGAAGCCCTCCTTCTAGTTACAGAGGAAAAGTTCAGGGAAGATTTTTGGATTTATGCTAAAATAGATTCCAGTAAGCAGGTAGAAGTTTTAGAAAAAAATGACTCCATGGATTTGCTTGAATATTTCCTAAGAGAGCTAGATTTTTTCTATGAAAATATAAAAGAGTCGAGAAAAGAAGAAATTTTCGAAGACTACCTCATAGCAAATCCAGCAAAGATAAAGGACTGGACTAGCTATATCCTAGAAGCTGATCTAAGTAAGCAAATTAGTTTCGTCGAAAGCCACAAGGACCTAGTTGATATAGAAAAACTTTCTAGAAATCTAACTAGGTCAGACTTTCCTCCGACTAAGGCCCTTGGCTTTTATTATTTGTTTAAGTACGGAAAGATTCAAAACAAAGATAAAAATAAGCTTTTAGATTTTATTCATGAAGAAAACTATGATCGTTTTATTAAACTTGTAGATACGAGAGAGATGTCGATTGAGCTTATAGATGAAATCCTAAAACTCGATAAGAAACCTAAAAAGAGGATCCAAATCGATAAGTCAAAACTTGCTGATTCGAGGAAGGACTTGGATGAAACAGTAAGTATAGTTGAAGACTTTTTATCCGACAGTGACGCTTTATCTTATGAAGAAGTTCCTAGAGAAGATATAATTACAGAAGATGATAGAAAAGTGAACCAAGAAAATAAAGTAAATGAGGGTCTTTCTATTAGCGAAACTAGCAAAACCTTTCTTCAATTAATCCTCGAAAAAGGATCGGTTGGGGAAGATGAGGCTAGTGAAATCGCTCTAGAAGAGGGGAAAATCCTCAATTCCTTTATAGGAGATATAAATGATGAATTGTTTGATTATATAGATGATCAGACTTTGATAAATGAAGATGGGAAGGTAAGTATAGATTCTTTCTATGTAGAAATGATTAAGGAGATTATAGATGGCAAAGATTAATCCTAAACAAGCACAAGTTATAATCAAATCCCTAGAGGCAGGGATTGTACCCAATATGGGCATAGAGCACCTCCTTGTAGGAAGGCGTGCTGAAGTAGAAGAGATAATTGGAGTCCTTGATGAAGTAAGCAAAGGCGGAAGTGACCTTAGGTTTTGGGTAGGCGACTTCGGTTCAGGTAAGTCCTTTATGCTTGCTACAATAGAACAGCTCGCCTTATCCAAAAACTTCGTTACATCTACCATAGACCTCGCTCCACAGAGGAGGTTTTACGCAACAGATAAGAAGGCTCAGGCCCTTTATAGGGAGATTGCTGATAATATCAAGACCAAGACTAAAAGGAGCGGAAATGTCCTAGGAGAGATTGTAGAAGAGTGGATTATGAAAATCTTCACAGAGCTTTCTAGTGAGAATCTTTGGGAAATGAAAGACTTAATCAAGGGAGAATACAAAAAGGACGTTGAAGAAAAAATCCTCGATGCAATAGATGCCTTTGACTCGGTGGGTCTTTCCTATGAGATGGGCCAGGCTATTGTAAAATACTACGAAGGCCTTGTAGGTAATGATAGGGACCTTAAGACTAAGGCTATTCGCTGGCTTAGGGGAGATATTTCTACAAAGACAGAGGCCAAAAGAGAGCTTGGTATAGGAGAGATTATCAATGATGACAATTACTTCGAGGCTATCAAAAATCTCTCCGAACTTTTCCATTCAATTGGATTTTCTGGCTTTGTGATTAATTTCGATGAGGCAGTCAATCTCTATAAGCTTGCCCAATCCGTAACTCGCGAGAGAAATTATGAGAGGATCTTAAATATCTATAACGAGGCCAAAAGCGGGAAAGCCAAGAATCTTTTCATAAACTTTGGAGCAACGAGGGCAACAGTCTTTGATGAGTCGAGGGGGATGAGCTCCTACGGGGCCCTTGCTGGAAGGCTTGGAAGCATTGATGATAAAGACTTAAAGCTTATTAATACCAAAAAGACCGCCCTCATCCTTAAGCCCCTCACAGAAGAAGAGATATTTACTCTCCTTGAAAATCTCCTAAATATTTATAATATCAACTACAAGGAAGAAATCCACATGGATAAGGAGACTATCATAAGATACATGGAAGGCCAGCTCAATAGGCCGGGAGCCAAGGAGTTTCTTACGCCTAGGGCAGTAATCAAGGACTTTCTTGAAATCCTAGACCTTAAAAGACAGAATCCTGATATAAGTATAGATCAAATCTTAGCAAGTAAATTTCAAAATTTATCAAGTCCTGTCGAAAAAGATCCCCAAGATCACGACGACGATATCTTTATCCTATGACAGATCCATATTTACTATTATCAAGGCCTATGAGGGAGTTTGTCTACAAGAATAAGTGGCCAAGTCTAACTAAGATTCAAAAAGCTTCTATCAAAGAGTTTTATGAAAGCGAAGACAATCTCATCCTTATCGCTCCGACAGCATCCGGTAAGACTGAGGCAGCCTTCCTTCCAGCCATAGCAAGAGCAAATGACTTCGATAAGGGTCTTAGGATTCTTTATATATCTCCTCTTATAGCCTTGATTAATGATCAGTTTAAGAGAGTCTTTGACTTGTGTGATGAGATTGGAGTAAGTGTAACTAGCTGGCACGGAGAAGCTAATCAGACTAGAAAAGAAAAATTATTGGAAAATCCTTCGGGAATCTGCCTTATTACTCCAGAATCGCTCGAGGCTATTTTTGTAAACAAAAGCTTTGAAGCGAGGAATTTATTTAAAGGAATAGATTATATAATAGTCGATGAGATCCATAGCTTTCTTACTGGAAATAGGGGATGCCAGCTTAGAAGTCTCCTTAAGAGAATCCTTGCCTACACCGACAAGAATCCTAGATTTATTGGACTTTCTGCAACAGCAGGAGACTTAAACTACGATATTTGTAAGGGATTTTTTAAGAATAATAGAGAGACTAAATTAATCGTAGACTCCTCCAAAAATGAGCTAGAAGCTACGATTTCTTACAATGAGGAAAATAACATAAGCGATAAATCAATAGAGCAAATTCTATCCTTTGCAAGCGATGGATCCATGCTAGCCTTCCCAAATTCAAGAAAGCTTGTCGAAGAGCTTGCTGTTAAGCTTAAGAGAAAAGTAAGAGAAGAGAAACTAAGGACCCAAATCTTCTCCCACCATTCTTCTGTTAGTAAGAATAAAAGAAAGGAAATAGAGGACTTCGCCAAAAATAGTAAGGGAGAGAATTTTATAATATGTGCTACATCAACCCTGGAGCTAGGAATCGATATAGGAAGTGTCCACTCGATTTGCCAGTATGGACCTACATTTTCTGTCCTATCCCTTGCCCAAAGACTGGGAAGGTCAGGTAGAAAGACTGGAAAGTCAATCCTTCATCAAATAGCTACAAATCCTTGGGACCTAGTCCAGTCCCTTGCAACAATTATTCTCTTTAAGGAAGGAAGGCTTGATAAAATCAATCCTATAGAGAAAGCTTACGATGTATTTGCTCACCAAATCCTATCGACTCTTTTGGAAAATAATGGCTTGAGTATCGAAGACTATGAAATTCTAGATAAGAAGTTAGATTTTGGCATAGACCATGAAGAATTTATAGAACTTACTGAGCACATGGTAGAAAAAGGATATATCGAAAGACTGGAAAATGAGTATATAGGAGGGCTAGAGTGTGAAAAGCTCCTTAAGATGGGATCTTTCTACAACCAATTTATAAGCAAGGATAATTTTCATGTTTTTAATGAAAAAGGAAAAATTGGCGAGATAGAAAAATCAATCGACCTAAAGAAGGGAGATGGAATCTATCTGGGAGGACTCATCTGGGAAGTTCAATCGATTAGCCTAAGGGCTAAAAAAATCACTGTAACTAAGGCAGAAGAGGGGAAGGCTCCCGACTTTGGATCTTCCAACCAAGAAGATATATCTGATGAGCTTAGAAGAAAAATGGAAGAGATTGTTGGAGAAAGAGAAAAATATTCCTTCAATGAAAAAATCAATGGAGTAATCGATAGCTTGAATATTTCTCCTGACAATGAAGGTTTTTATCTCATTAATGATAAGGATGGACAGGGTCTTAGGACCTTCCGTGGAACTAGGCTTAATAGGACGATTAGCCTTATGTTAAATATTAGGTCTAGCCTTTCTACTTACAAGCTTATAGATTCTTCATCGACCATTAGAGGAAAAAATATTAGAAAAACACTTAATGAAATTAGGAAAAATCCAGTTGGAGTGAGTGAAATCCAAACTTATCTAGAAAGTAATCCTAAGCTTGTCGGAGCCTATCTTTTGGGAAATAAGTATATGGACCTTGTAAGTGAAAAACTTAAGATTAAATACATCATGAAAAACCTCCTTGACCTTGAGGGAGCCTATGATTATTTGAAGATTGAAGGATAAACTTATATTTGGGTAAGATATTAGTAGATACTAAGAGGAAGGTTGTAAAATGCAAATTACTGATAAGTTTGAGATAAATAAGACTAATAAGCTTATGGATTTTTCTATAAGGCATAAGGAAATTCCAATAAAATTAAGCCCCGACCTTGATGAGGCCATAAAGATGCTCTTGTGGTATGTACCAAATATCACATCCGAGCAGGCCAAGGCAAATCCCCTTCTACTAAATCCAGAATATGACGATTATATTTTCAAGGATATTATGGCTTCTATGAAATTAGAAGATAGGGATGTGCTTTTTACAGAAGAGATTGGGGAGAATCTCGCTAATAAATTTAGGGGAAAGCTAAGCGTAGATGAGCAAAAGCTGGTAATGACCCTGGCAGATGATAGCGAAACCAAGACTATGGCCCTCCTCCGCCATATAAGAAACGCCATAGCCCACGGGAATTTCAATGTGATAAATGATCTTGTTATAGGCTTTGATATCAAAAGATATGGGGAAAGAACAGAGTATAGGGCAGTTTTTAAGATAAATCCGACCAATCTCTTGAAGGCCCTAAGAAAAATCAACCTAGACTTTACTACGGAGGAGTTCATAGCCAAGGCCTTTAGGAAATCTGGCTACAGGGTAGAGCCCTTCCAGGAAGAGTTTGAGAGAAGTCATAGATTTGATCTCTATGCTAAAAAGGATGACAAGCGCTTTGCAATTGAGATTAGAAATTATGATTTTGAAAAGAAATTAAGGGAAGACTTTATCAAGGAGATGATAGGAAAAATTTCCGGCATAGATACGAGGCTTAGGCCAATTCTTATTATAAATTCATCCTATCTTACAGAAAAAAGTAAGGATGATTTGATCGAAAATGAAGTCATAATTCTCGATATCAAAAATATAAAGAAGATGCAAAAGGGCAGGGATATGGTCGGAGAAATCCTAAGAGAGCAGGAAATTTACAAAAATTGTAGGTAATTTGATAAATTTGGGTATATATATAAGACAAGCATGAGAGATGCTTATTAATTCTGAAGAATTAGTGTATATCATTTGATATCATAAGGAGGAAAAATGACAGAAAAGAATAATAGAAGAGCTAATAGGGCTGTATATGAACAAGAAACAAGTCCTATTCAAGCTGGTAAAAACCTATCTTGGGGCTCAATTTTCGCAGGAGCTGTAAGTGCAGCAGCAGTATTTACTGTTCTAAGCCTACTAACAGCAGCACTAGGATTTGGCCTATTTGCACCAACAAGCGCAAACCCAATGGCAGGAGTTGGAGTTGGAACAGGTATTTGGACAATCATTACCCTAATCATCGCATTCTGCGCAGGAGGATTTGTTGCAGGATATTCTGCAAGATCAACAGGTCTTCTTCACGGAGCTATTACTTGGGCAGTAACAATTTTATTACTAATAACATTAGTATTTAATGCAGTAGCATCAGCCCTTGGTATGGCAGGAAATGTAATAGGTTCTGTTGCTGGTACTGCAGGAGATGCAGTAGGTAATGTTGCAGGATCTGTTTCAAATGTTGCAGGAGATGCAGCAAGCAAGGCACTTGAAAGTGCAGGAGCTAAGATTTCAGATGTTGACACAGAAGAACTTAAAGGAAATCTTGAACAATATTTATCAGATACAGAAGTTGCTGAACTTCAACCAGAATATCTAGAAGGACAACTTCAAGAATCTAGAGATGAAATCACAGCTGCAGTTAAGGATTTAGCCCTTAACCCAGAAAACAAAGATCAAATCATAAAAAATTTAACAGATTCATTATCTGAAAGAGCAAAAACAATAGCAGATTCTGCTGATAAGGAAGCGATTGACAATGCAATAGCACAAAACACAGACCTTACAGAAGAAGAAGCTAGTGAAGTTTCTGAAAACATCTACAATGGCTTACAAGAAGCTTCAGAAGAAGCTGAAAAGACAATTAACAATGCAAGTGAAGAAATCAACAAGCTTTCAGACGAAGCAAGTGATAAAGTTGACGAAACTGTAGAAGGAGCTAAAAAGGGAGCAGAAGATGCTTCTAACAAGGCATCCGCAGGATCAGTACTTGTATTTGTAGGACTTGTTCTTGCCCTAGTAGTATCAGCTTACGCTGGTAGACTTGGCGAAAATAAAGCCAAAGAATTCGTTAGAAAATAAAAAGAAAATAATTTCTTAAGCCTTTAGGATGGCCTAGGGGCTTTTTCTATGATTAAAATTATTTTATTATTAAAATATTTCTCTACAAGCTATAATAAAATTTCTTATTAATTAAAAAATTAGGAAAGTGGAATATTAAATTTTATGGAAATTTCCTAGAAAAAATCCCTCAGATGACATCTCTTGAACTGAGAATCTCTAAGGGATTTATTTATTTTACTATATCCATCATTGCCTTGTCTGGATTTTCACTATTTATTCTCTGATCATATTCTAATACCTTATCTTCACTTGCCTTAATTTCAGTGTTTATGGCAATGATAAGGCCTGAATGGTCTAAGAGAAGAAAATCAGGAGATAAGAGTTCTATCTTATCGTTAGGAGTTTTCTCCGAACTTAGGGCGTTTTTAACTGTATAGGCTCCGTTTTCTTTAAGAATTGCTGCAAATCTTATCGCTTGATTTGCTGTATTCTCATTAGTTAGGACGTATATTTTTCTTTTCTTGAAATCATCCTTTTTCTTAAGCTTAAGCTCGATTTGATCGTAGTAGAGATAATCATCTAGGTCAAAGTTATTTACTTCCTTGTTGTACTTGGCTGCGAGATTTTTGACCTTACCTGTCGTATAGGGACTTTTATCATTTGCTTTTATGTCGGTGAGCTTATTTTCAAAAAGACTTCCCCTATAAAAGAATATATTACTCTCCTCATAGTCCTTGTCCAAAAAGTATGTTACAAACTCATTTACATAGGATGAGTCTATTGATGTGTTATTGGATAGGTCAAAGACTATTGATTCTATAGATCCCTTTTGAAGCTTTTCTGCAATTAAATCAAGATCAGCATCTAACTTCTTTGAAGTAAAGTCAGGAAGTCTAACAATTAGGGTCGTCTCCTTAGGATTATCTGTAATCATATCCCTATTGATGTTTTCCTTGTTGATCATCCTCTTGTACCTATCGACAGCTTGGTCATTGCCAAGGACTTTGACTATATTTGTATCTTTATTGTTTTTGTAAAAGTTAAAGAGATTGTTGTAAGTATCCTTGTCTACAATGAAGGTCTTGGGATCTTCTAGGATTGAAAGGCTCTCTTTTATAATATCAAAGTATTCCTGGTCTGTCTTTGAGTTTTTGACTTTTTTTCTTAAACCATCATGGGACTTAGCGAATTGATCGAATTTATCTCTGTTAGCCTTACTTACAGGGTAGTTTCTTATTATAGCTTCATAGAGCTTATCAAAATCAGCGAGCTTTTCGGCGCTGGTTAGACTTCTGCCATCGGTTTTTCCTACGAAGATATTTTCTGTAAGTCCTTCTAGAACCTCGTCCCTAAAGCTAGGATAGCCTGGGGACTTGTAGGAGTTAAACTTTCCAAAGATCAAGCTTCCTAGAGCAAAAACTAGGGCAAGGAGGATTATAACAAGTATCCTTCTTCTTCTGATAATCTTCTTCCTACGAAGTCTTTGTTTTCTTGTAAGTGGTCTTCTTCGCCCATCTTTTCTCGTACTTTTTACTATTCTGATTTCGCTTTTTTTCTTGCGTCTATCAGATCTTTTCTTATTGTTTCTCATAATTCACCGCACTTATTTGTTGAAGGCTAGGATAAAACTCGTGCCCTGGTTAATCTTACTTTTGACATCAATTTTACCATTAAGGGCTTCTACAAAATTTTTGCTAATGGCAAGCCCAAGTCCTACTCCATTAGTCTTGGTATTTCTGGAATCATCTATCCTATAGAATCTTTCAAATATCATATCGAGCTTATCGGGATCAATACCTATGCCATCATCGGTAATTTCTATAAAGACTTTTTGCTTATACCCGCTAAGTTTTATTTCTATATTTCCATCCTTGTCTATGGCCTTTATAGCATTGGTTAGGATATTTTGGATGACTTGGAGGAGCTTGTTCCTATCTGTTACTAGGAAAATTCCTGGCTCTATATCCTTTGTAAGGTTAATATTTCTATTGATGAAATTGGCCATAAAGCCATTGGCTATTCCATTAAGCATATCAGAAATATTTACCTCTTCAAGATTGAGCTTACCCATTTCTACGCTTTCGTTGAAGGAGTCCTTAAGACCATCTATTAGGACCTGGAGTCTATTAATCTCACCGTTTAAGCTTTGAACGGTAGTCTTGTCAAACTCCATAACCCCATCATCTAAGGCCTCAATATAAAGCTTGAGATTGGTTAGGGGAGTCCTAAGCTCGTGGGAGATATCTTGAGCATAGCGCATCCTTATATCTTCTTGTTTTTTCAAAGATTTTGACAAGAAGTTGATGTTGTTTTGAAGATTTGAAATTTCACTAATATCACTTTCTTCATCGCCAAGGCTTTCATAGATTCCTTCCTTGATTTTTACTGTAAAATCATTCATCTCCACAATAGGTTTTGAGATATTAGTTGAAAGGATAAGGGCTATGACAAAGCCTATTATTAGCGAGCTTGTTATAGCATATATTACTGCTTGCCTAAAATCATCCTGGAGCCTATTTACAGTCGTATAGTCAACAGAATATTCCACGACAATCCTCCCGGCTTCACGTTTTTTGTCAGCATTGAAGACATTGTAGGATTTGCTCTTGATATGATCAGGATCATCAGCCTTTAGTGAATGGATATATTTGAGTAGATTTCCATCTTGATCGTAATACTTGATATTGACATTTTGCTGCTTACTAAGGTCATTGAGATAAGCCCACATGCCTTCTGATGTAATATTCTCGTCATTATTAAGTCTTATAAACCACTCACTTACGAGATTTGGCTTTTTATCGTCTACGATTTTTAATAGGTCCGAGTATCTTAAGGTAACAAGGAGGGTTATAAGGATTGAGTAAATCAATATACAAGCAAGGACTCCTGCGATGAAGTTTTTGATTAATTTATTCCTTAATGAGGTCATCTACGCCACCGGATTTGTAACCCATACCATAGATAGTCTTGATATATTGAGGTTTTTTAGGATTGTCCTCAATTTTTTGTCTAATATTTTTGATGTGGGTGTCGATTGCCCTATCGTAGGCGTCATAATCTAGACCAAAGGTTAGCTCGATTATCTCGTCTCTTGTAAAAATCTTGTTTGGACTTGAAAATAGGGTCTTTACAATAGAAAATTCGTTCTTGGTTAGTGTAATTTCCTTGCCATCTTTTAAGAATCTATTGTATTTAAGATCCATTAGAAGTCTTCCGTCATTTGTCTTTATGATATCTGCCCTAGGGATATTGTATTTTTCAATTCTTCTAAGGACTGCCTTAACTCTTTCCACAAGTTCCTTGTTAGAAAAAGGTTTGGTTACATAATCATCAGCCCCGAGCCTTAGGCCTTGGATCCTATCGAACTCCTCGACCTTGGCGGAAGTTATTATAACAGGTACCTGAGATTTGTTTCTTATATCCTTAAGGACTTCCTCGCCAGAAAGCATTGGAAGCATAAGATCTAGTATTACAAGATCGATTTCTTCCTCATTAAAAATCTCTAGAGCCTTAACGCCATCGAAGGCTTGAAAGACATGGTAGCCATCTTTTATCAAATAATTTTTAACTATATCAGATATAGTTTTTACGTCTTCTACTATTAAAATATTTATATCATTCATTTTTTACCTCTCCATTAACTATTATAACATAAGAATTTCCTCTTAATACATTGTACCTTGTATATAAAAAAATGTTTAAAATATAAAAATAAGGATATAAATATAGTAGCAACGAGTTAGTTGCAGATTAATTTAAGAATAAGTACCTTGTACTTTTGAAAGGAGAAATTATGGGTAATTATGGAATAATAGCTTCAATTATTATCGGAGCAATAGCAGGTTGGATTGCAAGCAAAATTATGGGTAGAGATGCTCAAATGGGAGCAGTTGCAAATATCATCGTTGGAGTAATCGGTGGTGGAGTAGGTAACTGGCTATTTAGCACTTTATTTAACTCAGCAAACCCTGGACTTGTAATGCAAATCGTATATGCAGTAATCGGTGCAGTAATCCTATTATTTGCTTACGATAAGATTACCGGAGCAAAAAAATAAGTAGATTAAATTTAGCTTCCTAGCTTGGCTGGGAAGTTTTTTAGTGGAGAAATTTATTTTTTATAAAACTTTTGATACGGCCTAACTTAAATAAAATAGGAAGATCTCTATGGTTGATATTAACCTTTGATTAAAACAATAATGAAATTCTTATTCTTTAATCCAAGACAAAATAGATAAAACTAAAAGACCCCACAGGGGGGACTCCTAGTAGCCGAATCCAGAATTATTTTCTGTAGATTCCTTATTTAATAAATTATCAAGGGCGTCAGAAGTGGAGTTGTTAGATCCACTATTATTTTCATTTTCCTTTTCGTCCTTGTTATTTTTATCCTTATTCTTTTTATCCTTGTCCTTGTCTTTATCCTTATCATCTTCAGTCTTTGGTGGAGTATAGATTAAGGTTGAGTAGACTGTTGGCATCCTGTAATCCCAGTCTCTTGGAATGATTCCATTAAACTTGTTTGGATCATATTCGTTCTTTTCAACTATTAACGACCTAGTTTGGATTAAGAATTTTGGTGTAACATCACTAGCCAATAGGTTGTTTCTTGAATCTATATAAGCCCATTTGTGCATGTCGTCTTCTTCTTTTGGATAGTTTTCTGGACCAAAAATTTCTTCTTTGACAGTGCCACGTGGATCTCCCCTTGAGGCGTCTGTTGGAAGCTTACCGCTTATGGTGTCTACCTCCATGTGTTTTATGCCATCAGGCTCTTCAAAGCTTACTGGCTCGCTGTCAGCTAAGATTTCTGAATTTATTACATTCCACATGAGGGCTGCCCTATCTACACTATTGCTGTTTAGGTGGATATTTTGATTATCTGCTCCCATCCAAACTCCAACTGTGTAATAAGGAGTATATCCTACGCACCAGAAGTCTGTCTTATCATCGGTTGTTCCGGTCTTGGTTGCGTAATCTGTTCCGTTTAGGTGGATATTTCCATAATACTCGCCTGCACTTTCTAGAGCAGAGGTCACTTGATAAGCTGTCTCTGGACTTGTTACTGTGTGTTTTATTATATTATTCTCATCGAAGATTACTTCTCCTTGGGAGTCGGTTATCTTTGAGAAGGTCAAAGGTTCAGTGTATTCACCCTTATTGGCAAGGGCTGCGTAGGCTGCCGTCATATCGAGTGTGGTAAGGCCATGACTCATAGCACCCACTCCTAGGGCTGCGAGATTTTCGTCGTTTGTGTCAGGATTTTCGTCTTTTGTCACGAAATAATCTCTGCCATTTTCTTTGATTAGGCCGAAGTTTCTGAGATATTCAAGGCTTGTATCGATTCCTACCTTATTAAGGGTAGAAACTGCAATTGTGTTGATACTCATCTTTATGGCTTCTCTTATAGGAGTGTAGCCCATGTAGTAGCCATATACATTGACAGGCCAAGCTTCGCCATCTTCAGTTAGCTCAAATGGAACATCATCTACACCGGTTGCTAGGTTAAAGCCATGATCTAGGGCAGCAGTATAAGTTGCTATAGGCTTGATTGATGAACCAGGTTGTCTTGGAACGCTTGATGCCCTGTCTAAGATATTGATTCCCTCTTGGTCACGGCCTCCCATCAAGGCCTTGATATGGCCAGTCTTTTGGTCGATTATTACAGATGATGATTGAGGTTGGATAACCCCGTTTAGGTCTATATCGTAATAGTCCTTGTTAAGGCTAATAGATCCATCTTCATAGGCTGATAAAAGATTTGGGTTATTATCTAGATATTTTTTGCTAATTACTATATTGTTATCCCCATCCTGGTAGATGTCCTCGTTGGATTCGAACTCTATTCGTCCAGTCCTGTGAGTTCTAAGGTTGGAGTTTGTTTCATCCAAGGAATAGAAATCCTTAAAGATGAGCTTGGTTTGGTCAAGGTAGGCCTTATTCGTCGCAAGTACAAGGTCTCCTTCATCATCATGCCAAGCCTCATCAGAACTTAAGTGAAGGTCGTTATTTTCATCTAGGAGATTTGCTCTCTTATAATAGAGTAAGGCTCCGCTAGAATTTACTATATTTCCCCAATTATCATAAGATAAATCAAGTAGGGGAGCATAGCCCAAGCCTTCGCTATTTCCTATCAAGTGCTCTGAAAAGTTGGCGTAAATATCTTCAAGCTTTTCTTGAAGGCCTTTATCTAGGGTTGTCGTAATCTTAAGCCCTCCGTAGTAGAGCTTATCCCAGGCTTGGTTTTCTGAAATATTTAATACATCCATGAGCTTATTAACTACTTGACGTTCTAGAAGAGAGTTAAAGTAGCTAGCGATTTCTGTATTAGACCTTTCAGCAGGCTCCACTGTGCTTGCTACATCAAAGTCTTTGGCTTCATTGTATTGAGCCTCGTTGATGTATCCGTTTTCTAGCATCTTATCTAGAACGTATTCTTCTCTTTTGTAAGGAGCTTCGTTATATACTGCTGAATATTTATTTCCGTCTATACTAAATTCACCTAGGACTCTTTGATCTGTAACCTCACTTGTCTTAATTGACTTATAAAGAGAGTTTTCTGAAGGTGATTGAACGATTCCTGCAAGGGATGCGCATTGGGCAAGGTTTAGCTCAGATACGTCCTTGTTAAAGTAAGTCTTTGCTGCTGCTTGGACTCCGTAAGAGTTTTGTCCCATAAAGACCCTGTTTAGATAGGCTCCTAGGATTTCGTCCTTGTCGAGATATTTCTCAATCTCTAGGGCGAGATAAATCTCCCTTATCTTTCTCTCGTAGGTTTGATCGTTAGATAGGTAGGTGTTTCTTGCAAGCTGCTGGGTTATAGTAGATCCACCCCTTACGATTGACCCTGCCTTCATATTTTCAACAGCAGAACCTATGATTGATAGGGGATCTATACCATTGTGCTTATAAAATCTTTCATCTTCAACTGCGACAAATGCATTTTTTAAATTCTCTGGTATTTCTTTATAATCTACTATCTGTCTGTATTCGCTTGTAGCAATCGAATCGACTTCGTTTCCGTTTTCATCCACTATTGTTGAGTTTTGGCTCATTTCGTATTTTATGCTGTTAGCATCAATCTTGGGAGCAGTCTTCATTACTTCTAGTATTGCTCCACCAGTCATGCCAGCAAAAATAACTCCAAGGCCAGCTACAAATAATATAACAACTAGTATTATTTTTCCAACAAGAGCGGCAAGTTTATTATGCATAATGCCTCCATGATTTATTTTTAATATTCTAGATATTATCATTTTATCATTTTTAAGTAAATACTTCCAGACTTATTAACTTTTATAATCAAGGGATTAGTCGTATAATCATTTTTAGAAAGGAAGTTTATGCAAAGAGTTATACAAGTTAATGCAGTAGACAAGGACGACGATCTCGATAATAAGATCTATGAATTAGAGTCTTTAATCAATACTGCAGGAGGAAAGACTGAAGCTTACGTATCCCAAAAGATAAGCAAGGTCAATCCTAGATATTATATAGGCAAGGGAAAAGTCGAAGAGATTATGGATCTTGCCCAAAAAAACGACATAGATACGGTAATATTCGATGTAGAATTATCAGCTAGTCAGCTTTATAATCTAGAAGAAGAGATGAAACTTCACGTAGTAGATTGGACAACTCTTATCCTAGATATTTTTGCTATGCGTGCAAACACCAAGGAAGCAAGACTAAAGATTAAGCTTGCCCAATTAAAATATCAATTGCCAAGGATTAACAAGTGGTTTTCCTACCTATCAAGACAGGCCGGAGGAATCGGTACAAGGGGACCTGGAGAGACCATGCTTGAGACAGATAGGCGTGCTATTGTAAGGGATATTAAGTCTTTGGAAAAGGCCCTTAAGGATTTGGATAAGACTAAAATGATAAATAGAAAAGCGAGAAAGGATATTCATAACATATCCCTAGTGGGCTATACCAACGCAGGAAAGTCTACTATCCTAAATGGGATGCTGAAGCTTTTTGGTGAAGAAAAGTATGTATATTCGGATGATTTGCTTTTTGCAACCCTTGATACATCGACTAGGAGACTTGATTTTTCAAATACCAAGGTCACATTGACAGATACTGTAGGCTTTATCGACAATCTCTCCAAGGAGCTTAATGACTCCTTCCTAACAACCCTAGATGAGGTTAGATTTGCCGACATGCTCCTTATAGTAATAGATTCAAGTCACAATATTGACCATCAGATAGAGACAATCGAAAACTCTCTTCAAGGAATCGATGTTGGAAATAAGGAAATTCTTTATGTCTTTAACAAGATGGATAGGGTATGCGATGAGCTAAGCGTAAGCTTATACAAAAGAGATAGCGAAAAAATCTACATGTCAGCCCACAAGGAAGAAGATCTCATAAGACTTAAGGAGAAAATCGTAAAAATTATAAAGGAAGACTATGAGCTTGTGGAAATGTCAATTCCATTTGAAGATGGCAAGGTCCTAGACTATATCATGAGCAATTACGATATTATAGAAAGGGACTATGACCCAACTTCTAGCATTTTGAAACTAGAAATAAGCAAAGAGGACTATTCTAAATATGACAGATATATTAAAAAAGTATAGGACCATAAAGGGAGTTAAGACTAGCGAGTTCGAAGAAGAAAAGTCGAGATTTATAACAAGTGCTAAATATGTAGAAAGCGAAGAAGAGGCCATTAGCTTTATAGAAGAGATAAAGGATAAAAACAATGGGGCAACTCACAACTGCTCGGCCTACATTATTAATGAAATCCCTGAGATTAAAAGATACTCAGACGATGGCGAACCCCAAGGGTCTGCGGGCCTACCCATGCTATCTGTTCTTGAAAAAGAAGAGGTTAGAAATATTTGTGTTGTCGTTACCAGATATTTCGGTGGCAAACTTCTAGGAAAAGGGGGACTTGTTAGGGCCTACACTAGGGGAGTTACTGATACTGTATCGCCTAATATAGTTTGTAAGAGAGAGTATTTTGAAGTAGAATTAATTCATTCGTATACGGTGCTTGGTATAATTGAAAACTACCTAGCAGAAAATAAGCTTAAGGTCATAGATAAGGACTTTACTGATTTGGTTAAGATTAAGCTTCATATTAGAAGTGAAGATTTTCCAAAGATAGAAAAAGACCTTATCAATTTAACAAGTGCCAATATCAAAATAGAAGTCAAAGATACTTTGATGTTATTTGAAGGAAAATAGGAGGAAATATGTCAGGACATAATAAATGGAGCAAGATTAAAAATAAAAAGGGAAGTGAAGATGCCAAAAAGGGCAAGGTCTTTACAAAACACGCTAGAAATATAACAGTTGCAGCCAAAGAGGGTGGAACAAATCCGGACTATAACCCTGCTCTTAAGACTGCTATAGAAAAAGCTAAGGCAGATAATATGCCTAACGATAATATAGATAGGGCCATCAAGAAAGCAGCAGGAGATGATGCTTCAGATAGTTTCGAAAGAGTAATCTATGAAGGATACGGACCAGGCGGAGTTGCTGTAATTGTAGACTGTCTAACAGATAATAAAAATAGAACAGCTCCTGATGTAAGACATGCCTTCGACAAAAACGGAGGAAATCTTGGAACTGATGGATCTGTTATGTTTATGTTTGAAAGAAAGGGAGATATCATAGTAGGAAAAGAAGACAAAGACTTCGATGAATTTATGATGGATGCCCTAGAAGCAGGCTGCGAAGATGTCAAAGAAATGGGAGAATACTTCGAGGCTATCACAGATGTAAATAGCTTTAACGATGCCAATGACAAACTAAAAGAATTAGGCTATAAGATAGAAAGTGCAGATATATCTTATCTTGCAAACAACATGATTAAAGTAGAAGAAGACCATGTAGATAAGCTAAATAAATTAATCGATACCCTAGAAGATAATGACGATGTCCAAGAGGTTTACTCAAACTGGGATGATTCTAGCGAGGAATAAAGATGGAATTTAATATAGATCCTGTTGCCTTTAGGATATTCGGTTTAGAAATTTACTGGTATGCCATAATAATCATAACAGGAATATTTATTGCAGCACAATTTGCAAAAAGTGAGTTTGTAAGGCGCGGTTTCGATGAAGACTTTATCTATGACCTGCTTTTCGTCATCCTACCAATCGGAATAATCGGAGCAAGATTTTGGTATGTAATCTTCGAGTGGGACTATTATGGAAGTAACCCTTCACAGATCCTAAACTTTAGGGCAGGAGGTCTTGCAATTCATGGGGGAATCCTCTTTGGAAGTATTGCCCTTCTAATCTATGCAAGATACAAAAAAATCCCCCTCCTAGACCTTATGGATGTACTAGTACCTTCTCTTGTCCTAGCGCAGGGCATAGGCAGATGGGGAAACTTCGCAAACTCCGAAGCCCATGGGGGTCCTACAGATCTTCCTTGGGGGATAATCATAGATGGAGTCAAGGTGCATCCAACCTTCCTATACGAATCTATCGGAGATGTTTTAATATTTATTTTACTAATAAATTATAGGAAGAAAAATCCTGATAAGGGAAAGCAAAGTGCAATCTATTTCACCCTCTATGGGATATTGAGATATTTTGTAGAAGGACTAAGGACAGATTCCCTTTACATAGGATCTTTGAGGACTGCTCAGATTATGAGTATTATCTATGTTGTCTTAGGAATCGCCTTATATATTTGGGCAAATAAAAATCATCTCCCACCTTATTTTAGGGAAAATAAAGGTAAAGAGAAAAAAGAGAAAATTGTAAAGTTTAAGTGATAGACCTTATAAGCTTAAGCTTTATCGAATTTATTATGAAAATTTCATAAAAGATGAGTCGGCTTAGGGCCGACTTTTCTGTTGCAAATAAAGTGCTTTTAGTATAAAATGATAGTGAAGTGGAATATAGTGGCAGAAAGTGGTGGGAAATGTTTTTAGGTGAATTTACTCACAAGTTAGATTCTAAAAATAGAATAATGATGCCTAGTGAGTTTAGGGATGATTTATCTGAAAACTTCTATATCACCAAGGGGCCAGAGAAGTCACTTGTTATCTACACTGAGGATGAATTTATTAAGCAATCCGAAAGACTTGATAGACTGGAAGTGCAAAATAAGAAAAATCGTGCTATCAAGAGACTTTTTTTCTCCTCCACTGTAAAGGCAAGCCTTGACAAGCAAGGCAGA
>NZ_JALEIL010000145.1 GCF_022770135.1 Anaerococcus sp.
GGCTTTAGACTTGGGATTTTCTCCTTCATCTTCTCTAACGACTCCACAGCCAAGAGAGAGACTTGCCTGTGCCAATTACCTGCATGGGCATCACCCACTATTCCATGGTTTTTCCTAAGTTCTATTTGAGGGACAGGGCTTTTGATGGTTCCCTTTTTCTCGCTAATATTAACCGATATAACTTTCATTCTTGTAATCTCCACTCTTGCCACCAGTCTTTCTTAAAAGCTTGATCTCTCCGATTTCTATATCCTTCTGTACTGCCTTACACATATCATAGATCGTAAGGGCAGCCACACTCGCTCCAGTAAGGGCCTCCATCTCAACTCCCGTCTTGGCATTGAGCTTGGCAGAGGTCCTTATCTCGATTGTGTGAGTCTTATCATCCATGACAAAGTCGATTTCTATAGAAGTGAGATTAATAGGATGGCACATGGGAATCAAATTGGCGGTATTTTTGGCAGCCATAATTCCTGCGACCTTGGCAACAGTTAGGACATCTCCCTTTTCTATTTCTGAGTTTTGGACCATCTTGTAGGTCTTTTCATTCAAGAAAACTTTAGCAGTCGCTATAGCCAGCCTATCTGTTTCCTTTTTCTCCGATACGTCCACCATCCTCGCTCTTCCATTCTCATCCAAATGACTAAACTTATCCATCTATCCTCCTATAGAACTCATTGTTCGCACACTTTCCGAGCCAAAATCACCTATCCTATGACTTTTAGGCTTCTTATAAATACTTTCTCTGATTATTTTCTTCTTTTCTTCAAGACTTAATCCCTTTATAGAAATCTCCTCCCTCGAGTGAAGACAGGCCTTAAGCTTCCCGTCTGCCGTAAGTCTTATCCTATTGCAATCCTTGCAGAACTTATGGCTTAGGGGAGAAATAAGACCGACCCTACCCTTATGGCCTTCTATAGCGAAGGTCCTTGCCACTCCGTCAAAGCCCAAATCCTTTCTCCTATAGCCATCTAGGATATGGAGATTTTCCTTGTAATTATTCCTGTCAAAATCAAGGTCCGCCCCAATTGGCATAAGCTCGATAAATCTTACCTCGATGTCATAATCTCTCGTTAATTCCACGAAGTCGGCTATTTCCTTATCATTGAAACCCTTAATCAAGACAGCGTTGATTTTGACCTTAAAGCCAAGTTCAATTGCCTTATCTATAGTTCTTTGCACTTCTTCTAATTTATCTGATCCAGTTATTAGCCTAAACTTCTCCCTGTCTAGTGTATCCAGACTAAAGTTAATTCTAGAAATCCCGTATTCCTTGAGGGACTCTAGCTTGTCATAGACCATGGACCCGTTTGTGGTAATGGCAAAATCTTCTATCTCTGGTATTTCAGATAACTTCTTTATAAGATCCATCACGCCTCGCCTTGCGAAGGGCTCGCCTCCAGTAAGCCTGATCTTTTTTATGCCAAGGCCTGCCATAATCTCGGCCGTTTCTACTATTTCTTCAAAAGTTAGGATGTCATCGTGGTCTAGAAGCTTAATTCCATCTTCTCCCATACAATATTTGCACCTGAAATTACACCTGTCGGTAACAGATATTCTAAGATATGAAATTTCTCTTCCAAATTGATCTTTCATAATCATTCCTCTTTCAAAAACAATAGCTTATCGGTATTTATGGTAAAATATTTCGGCCCATCGTGAAACTCTTTATAGTCTTCCTTATTTATTTCAATCCTCAAATCATCATACTTTTTATTATCCTGATTTAAAATTACAAGGAAGGAGTCGATATTTTCTATTAAGCGAAAATCTTGTATTTTGATAAAATCGTCATTTAAGGCCCTATCGCTTAAGACTATGTCCCTAGTCCTTAGTGCACAAATCTTTCCATGAGCTTTAATCTCACACTTAAGTCTAATCCCCCAAGCCTTAAGAAATATTCCGTCTTCCTCTATTTCAAAATCCGAGAAATTATTTATCCCAATAAGCTTAGCTTCTGTAAGAGTAGTGGGACTTTCGAAGAAGTCTTTCGTTTCCTTCTTATCTCCACTTTTCCCATTACTGATACTTATGATATTATCACACATCCTATAGACTTCGTCCTTGTTGTGACTTACCAGAATCGTCTTAAGGTCGTATTTTCTAATAATATTTAGGACTTCCGCCTCAATTGAGTTTTTGAGAAATTCATCCAAGGCTGAGAAAGGCTCATCTAAAAGTAAGATATCAGGCTTATTTACAAGAATCCTACAAAGGGCCGTCCTCTGCCTTTCTCCTCCAGAAATATATGCTGGAAGCTTATCCTTGATATCATAGATTTGCATCTCTTTTAGCTTGTCTGTGATGTCACGCTTTTCCCTAAGACCTGCCCTCACATTTTCTTCTACAGTGAAGTTCGGGAAAAGGGCATAGTCCTGGAATAGATAGCCCACTCTCCTATCTTGGGGCCTAAGGTTAATTTTCTTTTCTGAATCAAAGAGAGTCCTTCCATTTAGGATAATCATACCCGAATCGGGTCTAATAAGTCCGGCTATAGCCTTAAGGGTCAGGCTTTTCCCAGATCCACTTGCTCCTAGAAATCCTAGGCTCTCATTTTCCATCTCAAAGTCCACATCGAGCTTGAAATTCTTGAAGTCCTTTTTTATCTTACAAACTAGCATAGGTCTTCTCCTTACTTTCAAGCAGATTTAGGGATAACAAGACAACAAAGGAAATGGCAAGATTGATGAGAACCCACTTGTAGGCAAGGCTGTCCTGGCCGATCCTCCATAGCTGGTAGACTGTAGTTGAAATCGTGGCGGTCTTGTTGGGAATATATCCTGATACCATGCTGGTCGCTCCATATTCTCCCAGAGCCCTAGCAAAGGAAAGGATAAGACCTGCTAGAATTTCCTTCTTGCAAGAGGGAAGGACTATCCTCCAAAATATCCATGTGTTGGACTTGCCCAAAGTCTGGGCGGCATATTTTAGATTCATATCAAAAGACTCGAAAGCTCCCCTGCTGGTCCTATACATCAAGGGGAAAGTCACTATAATAGTAGCAAAAATTGCCGAATACCATCTCATAACCAAGCTGATATCCCTCCTTGCGAAAAGCTCTCCTATGTAATTATTAGGACCAAGAGTCTTAAGTAAGAAAAATCCAACAACTGTTGGAGGAAGTACTAGGGGTAAGGTCAAGACTACATCCAAAAGTCCCTTGATTGTTGGATTTAACTTTCTAATTTGATAGGCCAAAAATATACCAAGGAAAAATGTAAAAAAACAAGAAACCAAGGCTATTCTAAGTGAATTATATAAGGGAAATAAATTCATATCT
>NZ_JALEIL010000061.1 GCF_022770135.1 Anaerococcus sp.
CCCTTATTTCGACCGAACGGAGTGAGCGGAGAAATCTAATGAGATCTCTCCATGCGTTCGTTTCACTCTCTTAGTCGAGATAAGGGTAACTTAACGATAAAATAAATTTCGATTGAAGTTACTTTGTCTACGCTCTGAGAAAACGAAGTTTTCTCTCTTTTTTCCCTTGCTTCGACCAACGTGGAGAAGCCTCTTGAGTGATAGTAAAATCATAATTAATTTAAAAGATTATAATTAAATCAAAACTTCTATTACCGCCATCTCTAAGGAGGCACGACTGCGAGATCTTCAGTCTATGATGACATGTAGATATAAAAATTCATTTGAGATATCTCGACTTACGCTCGACATAAGGATAGAAAATAATTCTTATTTATATTTTTCCTGCAAGCTCTTTACCAGCTTTTCGTCTTCGAAGTAGTTGATGCCCATGGCTTTTTTAACTTCTTCGACCTTTTCTCTTCCGGCTTCTCTTGCTTTTGCTGTTCCTTCTTCTAGGATTGTAAATACTTTGTCTAGGTCTTTTTCGTATTCGGCACGTCTTTTTCTGATTGGCTCTAGTTCGTCTTCTAGGACCTTGATTAGGAATTTCTTAACCTTGACATCTCCCAGGCCTCCCCTTCTGTAGTGGTCTTTTAGGGCATCTAGGTTTTCGTATTCAGGAAGGAATTCCTTAAAGTGGTCTGGTTTTGAGAATACATCTAGATAGGTAAAGACAATGTTTCCTTCAACCTTGCCTGGATCTTCGATATTGATATGATCTGGGTCTGTGTACATGCTCATTACTTTTTTCTTTACAGTTTTCTTATCATCTGCAAGGTAGATTGCATTGCCCAAGGACTTGCTCATCTTAGCTCCTCCATCGATTCCTGGCATACGTCTTGCGATTTTCGCCTCTGGAAGAACAGCTTTTGGTTCTACAAAGGTCTCTCCATAGATGTGGTTAAAGCTTCTAGCAATCTCTCTTGCTTGCTCGAGCATTGGCTCTTGGTCTTCTCCTACAGGTACTATATTTGCATCAAAGAGTAGGATATCAGCAGCTTGGCTTACTGGGTAGATTAGAAATCCTGCAGGTAGGGATGTTTCGAAATCTCTTAGTTTAATCTCTGACTTAACTGTTGGATTTCTCTCAAGTCTTGATAGGGTTACTAGATTTAGGAAGTAGAAGGTAAGCTCAGTTAGCTCAGTTACTTGTGATTGGACGAAGAATGTCACCTTCTCTGGGTCAAGTCCCACACTTAGATAATCGAGGGCTACCTCAATTAGATTTTCCCTAATTTTTCCTGGATTGTCGAAGTTATCTGTGAGGGCTTGGCTATCTGCAATCATGATATACATCTTGTCGTAATTTCCCTCATTTTGCATGATTACTCTATTTTTTAGGCTTCCTACATAGTGTCCTAGGTGAAGTCTGCCTGTTGGTCTGTCACCTGTTAATATTATATCTTTCAAAATTCCTCCTTATTAAAAAGCGGGCCTGCTTTATGAAAGTGCCCCATCAGAGAACTTCCTATAATTCTCTGACAGGATGCATCTATCATTTTATAAACAGTCCCGATTTATTTATCAGCAAGGAAAGCATCTATAAAGCCTTGGATGTCTCCATCCATAACAGCTTCCACATTTCCCATCTCGTAATTTGTCCTGTGGTCTTTGACCAAGGTATAAGGTTGGAAAACATAAGATCTGATTTGGCTTCCCCAAGCGATTTGGGAGTAGCTTCCTTGTATGTCTTCGATTTTTTCTCTTTGTTCTTCTTCTTTGATCTGAACAAGCTTACTTTTCAAAAGATTCATTGCAGTCTGTCTATTTTGGATTTGGCTACGTTCTGCCTGACTTGTCGCAACAACTCCAGTTGGTATGTGGGTGATCCTTACGGCAGAATCGGTCTTATTTACGTGCTGACCTCCTGCTCCACTTGCCCTATAGGTGTCTACCCTTAAATCTGACGGATCGATATCAAGTTCGATATTCTCATCAAGCTCCGGGAATACATCGACAGAGGCAAAGGAAGTGTGTCTTCTGGATTGGCTATCGAAGGGAGAAATCCTCACAAGTCTGTGGACTCCCTTTTCTGCCTTAAGATATCCGTAAGCATAAGGACCAGTAACATGCATCGTAGCCGACTTGATTCCGCCTGCTTCTTCGTTGTTTAAATCTTTGATCTCATACTTATAGCCAATACTATCGAAGTATCTCTTATACATTCTAAAGAGCATATCCGCCCAGTCTGTAGCCTCAAGCCCACCAGCTCCTGCATTGATTGATATATAGGCATTGTTCTTGTCATATTCCCCATCAAGTTGGGTCCTAAGCTTCATCTGGGTCGCAAGCTTAGCGAGACTTTTTAGAGAATCTTCGACTTCTTCTATCGTATCCGTCTCTTTCTCTTCGCTCATCTCCACAAGATCAAGCATATCTGTATTATCTACTATGCCATTTTCAAGCTTTTTGTAGTTAGCGAGCTCGTCCTTCTTACTTGCAAGATCTGCCATTATATTTTGGGCCTTGTCAGAATCATTCCAGAAATTTGGACTAGCAGATTCTTTTTCCAGTTCTTTTATCTCTTTTTCTAAGCTAGCTGGGTCAAAGAGAGTCTCCGATTAGTTTTAGTTTTTGGCTTAAATCTTCTATATCAGATCTTAATTCAAATATTTCTTTCATATTATTTCTTTATATTGCCCTTTTTAGCTTCACGTTCGAGTCTCCTGCGTTCTGCTCTGTTAAGACCTTCCAAATCTTCTTCCTCTTGGTCTTCTAGACGTTCTTCGCTAGGTTTTAGGACTTGTTTTCTTTCGATATTTTGTCTAATCTCTACACTTAGCATGTACTTAACAGTATCTTCTTGGATAGATCTTGTCATATCTTCATACATCTCGAAACCTTCATTAGTGTAGGCTCTAACTGGGTCTTCTTGTCCCATAGCCCTTACACCGATTTCTTTTCTCATCTGATCCATAGCATCGATATGATCCATCCATTTTTGATCAATTACCCTAAGTAGGATTACTCTTTCTACCTCTCTCATGTTCTCAGATCCGAAGGTCGCTTCCTTATCCTCGTATTTGGCAAGGGTCGCATCTGTGATGTAGTCGATTAGGTCTTGTTGGCTGTAAGAGTTGATGTTTTCGAAATGAAGGCTCTTTACAGGCATAGCAAGTCCATGTAGGTAGTTTAGTAGGGCTGTCATCTCCCAGTTTTCTGGTTTGATTTCTGGATTGGTAAAGGTGTAAACAGCATTTGCTATTACATCTTTGATCATAGCTACTATAGTCTCTTTCATGTCTTGACCAAATAGAACTTCTCTTCTTTCGTTGTAGATGATAGTTCTTTGTTTGTTCATAACATCGTCGTATTGGAGGACTCTTTTTCTTGTAGCGAAGTTGTTAGCCTCAACCCTTGTTTGGGCACGTTCTACGGATTTTGATACCATTCTAGAAACTATTGGCTCATTTTCATCATAGTTGTATTTTTCAACGAACTTAGCCACTGCCTCACCACCGTTAAGTCTTATTAGGTCATCTTCAAGTGAGATGAAGAATCTTGACTTACCTGGGTCTCCTTGACGTCCTGAACGACCTCTAAGCTGGTTGTCTATACGACGAGACTCGTGTCTTTCTGAACCTATGATATAAAGTCCACCTACTTCCTTAACCTTCTCAGCTTCAGCCTTGATTTCAGGTCTGTAGATATCCTTGTAGTGTCTATATTTCTTTCTTGCATCTAGGACTGCTTGGTCGGTAGTTTCAGCAAATGAATCTACTTGCTCAAGCACATCCTCTGCCACACCCTCTCTTTTTAGCTTAGTCATCGCCATATGGTCTACGTTACCACCAAGCATAATATCTGTACCACGTCCTGCCATGTTGGTTGCGATAGTAACTTGGTTTAGTCTACCTGCTTGGGCAACAATATCAGCTTCTCTCTCGTGGTTTTTCGCATTGAGGACTGTATGAGAAATTCCTGCCTTTCTTAGGGCATTTGACAATCTCTCACTTGCTTCGATTGAGATAGTACCTACTAGGATTGGTTGGCCTGTAGCGTGTACCTTGTTGATCTCATCGATAATTGCGTTAAACTTACCGCGTTCGTTGATATAAACATAGTCCACATCATCTTGTCTTTGAACAGGTCTATTAGTTGGAATTTCAACAACGTCAAGCTTGTAAATTTCACTAAACTCGTCTTCTTCTGTCATAGCTGTACCTGTCATACCAGATAGCTTATCATACATTCTAAAGTAGTTTTGGAAGGTAATTGTAGCAAGGGTCTTACTTTCTGCCTTAACCTCAACACCTTCTTTGGCTTCTATGGCTTGGTGAAGACCATCAGAGAATCTCCTACCTTGCATAATACGACCAGTAAACTCATCAACGATTTCAACCTCGCCGTGATTTACTACATAGTCGATATCTCTAGTCATAGTTGTGTTTGCCTTTAGGGCGTTGTTGATATAGTGGGCAAGCTCGATATTATCAGTGTCAGATAAGTTTTCTATACCAAAGAACTTCTCTGCCTTGGCAGTACCCTTTTCTGTAAGGTTGGAAGATTTTCTCTTCTCATCTACTAGAAAATCTACATCTTCTACCTTAAACTCCCTGTCGAATGGATCGATATCAGCATCTTCATTAGGATCTAGGATTCTTCCTTCAAGAGTTTGGATAAATTCATTTGCCTTTACATAAGTATCTGTAGACTCATCTCCTTGGCCAGAAATAATAAGTGGAGTTCTAGCCTCATCGATTAAGATTGAGTCGACCTCGTCTACTATAGCATAGTGAAGGTCTCTTTGAACCATGTCGTCCTTGTAGATTACCATGTTATCTCTTAGGTAGTCAAAACCAAATTGGTTGTTAGTTCCGTAAGTGATGTCTGCTTGATAGTTCTTTCTTCTTTCAGTATTTGTAAGACCATAAACAATACATCCTACAGTAAGACCAAGGAAGGTATGTACCTTACCCATCCACTCTTGGTCACGCTTAGCTAGGTAGTCGTTTACAGTAACTACATGCACTCCCCTACCTGTTAGGGCATTAAGATAAGAAGGAAGGGTTGCAACAAGTGTCTTACCTTCACCTGTTCTCATCTCTGCGATTTGTCCATTGTGAAGAACAATACCACCGAGTAGTTGGACAGGATAGTGCTTCATTCCAAGAACTCTAGAACTTGCTTCTCTAACAACAGCGAATGCCTCAACCAAAAGGTCATCAACAGTCTCGCCTTGGCTTAGTCTTTGCTTAAATTCACTAGTTTTGTTTTGTAATTGTACATCTGTCAGTTTTTGCATTGATTCATCTAGGGCAAGAATTTGATCGACAAGTTTCATATTTTGATCAATTTCTTTTTGGCTAAATGACTTAAAAAAATTAAATAATGCCAA
>NZ_JALEIL010000083.1 GCF_022770135.1 Anaerococcus sp.
ACTTTGATTTGGATAACTTGGATAAACTTTCTTCCGTTTTGTCTGTCGATTTGATTGAAAAGTATTTTGAGATAATGTATGAGGATAGCTCAAGCATTGAAAACATCATTTCTTCCTTAAATAGCAAAGATAGGTACGAGGGGAAAGATCAGTCCCGTGAGATTAATGAACTTATAAAAATAAAAGAAAGAACTTCTAGAGATGTTGTGAAGGTTAAGGCTAGTAAGTTGATTATGTTTTTTAGGAGTATGGAAATCAAAGATAATCCTGCTCTTAGAAAGAATTTAATCATAGAGGCACTAAATGCAGGTGGAAAGTTTGATTTCAATGATCTAAATAATAATTATTATGATAATATAGATTATAGGATTTTGATGAACTATGCAGTATGTTTAGATGATTTTAAAGAAAGGCTAAGAATTTGTAGATTTATAGAAGATAGCGAAGTCTTAGATGAAAATGCCAGGGCAATTTTGTACCATAATATTAGTAATATTTATTACGTATTGGAAGATAATAAGAGAGCTCTAGAATATATTAATATGGCCCTAGCTAATAATTCAAAGAATCCTAAGTCGGCCGTAATGCTTTATACAAAAGCTATTATCCTAATGGATGATAAGCTTCCTTACGAAGATTATATAAAAGAAGCCCTCGATATTTCTAAAAGGACTGACCCTGATACTTATAATTTTATCTTACATAAATTCAATAATATAAAAAAATAGCTTACTAGTATAATTATTCTAAGGAGCAATTATGATTGAAAGAGTAACAGACCTTGTTAAGGAGATTCTTATTAGAGATAAGGATATTGACCTTGCTGTGGATATGACGGCAGGTAATGGGAATGATTCAGCCTTTATCCTAGATGTATTGGGAGCAAAGGAGCTTGTTGCTTTTGATATTCAAAAGGCAGCTAGGGAAAATACCTTAAAGCTTCTTGGACCAAGGGATAATTTTACCTTTATTTTGGACAGTCACGCCAATATTGATAAGTATATAAAAGAAAAAATCGACTTGGCTGTTTATAATCTAGGCTATCTTCCAAATTTTGATAAGACCATCACTACAAGGGCTGATTCTACTATAGATAGCTTAGACAAGGTCCTAAGTCTTCTAAGGAAAAGGGGCAGAGTTATTCTAACTATCTACCCAGGCCATGCTCAAGGAAAGATTGAAGCAGATAGGCTTGATCACTTCCTAGAAGAGCTAGACCCAAAGGACTTTGCTATTCTCAAATTATCCTACCCAAACAAGAAAGACATCTCCCCTTATGTGGTCACAATAGAGAAGAAATTCTAAATATTTTCTCTAATAAAGTCATTAGTTAAGGCAAAAATCTCAAGTCTCTTCTCATAACTTGTGAAGTTGTGACCGACATTTTCTATTTCTATATATTTACAATCCGTGAACTTCTCTTCTAGGAGGGTCATGGATTCTTTTTCTATTACAGGATCCTTCCCTCCCCTAACCATAAGGACCTTGCCCTTATATTCTTCCGCAATTTCTAGGAAATTATATTTCCTGCTATCTTCTACAATCTTAGCTGATAGTCTAAGACCTCCTAGGTCCTTTTCGCCAAGTAGCTGACTTTTGGATAAATCATCTAGCGACCTTATTAGATTTGAGTTCTCCAAGGAATAATTACTTCCTGGTGCATAGAGTATAAGGCCCTTAGGGTCTTTAAGCTGGGCTAGCTTTATGGCGACAGCTCCTCCCATGGAGTGGGCTCTGATGAATATATTTTTCTTATCTACAAATTTTTCATTTTCTACAAAGTCATAGATAATCTGGGCATCTTCTATCTGTCTAGTGAAAGTTAAATCAAAAAAGCTTCCCTCACTTTCCCCGCATCCCCTAAAGTCAAATCTATAGACGAGAAAACCCGCTGCTGTGAGATACTTAGCATGTTGGATAGACATATAATTAATCCCATTTCTATCATCCATAAGACCATGGAAGAATATTATCGCAGGGTATTTTTTATTTTCGGAAAAATCATCAGGAGCATTTAGGACTCCTCTGATTAGGTCGTTGTTTTTAGCTCTGATACTTTTATATAAATATTTCATATCCCCTCCTAGAATATATTTACCCCAAAGCTTATGTAAAATCTATCCAAACCTATTGACCAAATGAAATGAAAGTGATATCATAATGATATCAAATATATATAAGGAGTAAAATATGGACAAGTTAGAAAAGAAACTCGAAAACTCTGACAATGTCGAAGAGAAGATCCTTAAGGCAAAGAAGAATGGTCTTCTAATGCTTTTGGTCTACCTTATCCTCCTAGCAGGAGCAATTTTGACAATAGCAGTGAATGGAAATATTATCGATAGCGGTAATTACTCAAGCCTAAATATAGTATTTCTAGTAATAGGAATTGTCTTTGCAGCCTTAGGCTGGATTATGCTTTTGGGGCTTAAACTTCTAAAACCTCAAGAATCACTAGTACTAACACTTTTTGGTAAATACATTGGAACTATAAAGGGCGAGGGCTTCTATTATGTGAATCCCTTCGTTTCTGCGGTAAATCCTGCTGCCAACACCAAGTTAGGCCAATCTGGAGATGTGAGTGATGGCATAAAGATTTTTGATAAGTCTAATTCCTACCAATCTACCAACAAGAAGATTTCCCTAAAGGTAATGACCCTAAATAACAGCAAACAAAAAATCAACGATTATTTAGGAAATCCTGTAGAAATTGGTATAGCAGTAATGTGGAAGGTAAAGGACACTGCCAAGGCAGTATTCAATGTTGACAATTACAAAGAATATCTATCTCTACAAACAGATACAGCCCTAAGAAACATTGTTCGCCAATATCCTTACGATGTAAATCCTCATTACCAAATCGATACAACAGGCGATGGAGAGCCAGATGATGGATCTCTTAGAGGATCTAGTGAAATAGTAGCTAGAAGAATCAAGGAAGAAATTCAAAAAAGAGTAGAATTTGCAGGTCTTGAGATAATAGAGGCAAGGATTACCCACCTATCTTACTCATCTGAAATCGCAGCAGCTATGCTACAAAGACAACAAGCATCAGCCCTAATCGACGCTAGAGCAATGATAGTAGATGGAGCAGTGGGCATGGTAGAGATGGCCCTTGCTAAGCTTGAAGAAAATGGAGTAGTCGACCTAGACGAAGAAAGAAAAGCCGCCATGGTATCAAACCTCCTCGTTGTTCTTTGTGGTAACCACGAAGCAAGCCCCATAGTCAATACAGGAAGCTTGTATTAATGGCCAAAAAACAAATACCCCTAAGGGTATCAGAGAAACTCTACAATCAAATTGCCCAATGGGCCGAGGACGATTTCAGATCAATAAACGGACAAATAGAATACCTCCTTACAGAATGTGTCAAACAAAGAAAAAAAGACGGAAAATATGTATCAGAAACGATAGATGAGCCAATAGACTTAGATATTGAGTAAAGAATGGGCCTACAGAAAATATTTTCTGTAAGCCTTTTTACTTGCAAGTTTTCTAATAAAACTAGATTTATGTAAGATATGCTTTATAGCTTTGCCTGGTCTATAGAAAATAAAACGAGGACCAGAAAATCTCATAATATCAAGAATCTCTGCTCTCCTGACTGGCTCATAGCAATGGATCTTACAATAAGAGCAAAAGGGCTTACTAGATCCATGAGGACAAGATGAAAGCTTCCTTTTGACATAAGCCTTAAGCTCACTAATATCACCATCAGAAAACCTATCATTTTTCCTATGATACAAATCAATCATTTCACAAACAGTCTTGTATTCTTCCTTAAGCTTCTTGTCCATAAATCCCTCCTATGAAATCACTATACTAGATAGACCTATCTTTATCCTTTATAATTTTACATATCAGATTAAGATACACAAGAAAATCTCTCTAAAATAAATGTAACCATAAAAGTATATAAAAAATACCAGACACCAGAGAACAGTTATGCGCGTGCTCATAACCGGTTGGTGGGCAAAAAAAACACCTCATAGTGAGATGTTTGGTGGGCCTTGCGGGACTCGAACCCTGGACCTGATAAAGGTCCTAAATGGACCTTTATCCCGAAAACTTAGCACGAAGTGCACTTAAATAGCCGTTGACTTCGGCTATTTAAGCCGAATACATAGTGCGATAGCACGAAAAGATTCGCAAGAATCGAGTATTCGTAGAAGCTTAAGAAGTAAGCGAGTTTTCGTTCGACCTCTCATAACCGGTACGGCGGGCAAAAAAAACACCCCATAGCTGAGATGTTTGGTGGCCCTTACGGGACTCGAACCCTGTGACCATGTCCCTTGCAGGGTTTTAAATGCGCTAGCATTTAAAATGGCTCTTTGTCAAATCGTGTTGGTAAATAAAAATCAACCAAATTCTTAATCAGGGATAGATTTTCTATCCCTGAATTTTTTAGTTAGCTAATAAATTTCTTGTAATGAATATTCTTGTTCTAAAATTGGCGAAATTCCTGTAACCAAAAGCTATCCTCTTTAATACCTTAACAAAGTTGTTAACCCCCTCAATAGGTCCATTAGAATAATCATAGGTGAATGAGTTCTTAATATATTCTAGATAATAA
>NZ_JALEIL010000103.1 GCF_022770135.1 Anaerococcus sp.
GCCTTCCCCATAGCCCTTCAGCACTTGTTGGCTATGATAGTAGGTAATACTCTACCTGCAATCGTTTTGACAAATACCTTAGCTAACACAGAACATGCCCTAACAGCGGCAGAGTCAATTTATCTAATACAGGCAGGAATGTTTGTGGCAGCCCTTGCTACCTTCCTCCAACTTTACCCAATAGTTAAACTTGGACTTGGATCAAGGCTTCCTATGATAATGGGGGTGTCATTTGCCTATATACCTGTTATTAACTCAGTTGCAGTCAAATACGGTATAGGTGCAGTCTTCGCATCCCAGATAGTAGGTGGTTTGGTAGCCTTCCTTGTGGGAATGAATATCAAAAGGCTCTACAAATACTTCCCACCAATGGTATCGGGAACAGTTGTTCTTACAATAGGTCTTTCTCTCTACTCAGTTGCCCTAAACTACATGGCAGGAGGAAATGGAAACCCTAACCAAGGAGCTATGGTTTATTGGATAGTAGCCTTCATTACTCTTGCAGTTGTTCTTATTTGTAATATGTTTGGTAAGGGTCTTGTGAAGCTTTCTGCAATTCTTATAGGAATTGTCGCAGGTTACATCGCTTCTCTTGCCTTTGGTATAGTAGATTTCTCTAAGCTATCTGATGCAGCATGGCTTACAATCCCAAAAGTTATGCCATTTAGCCTAGACTTCCACCTAGATGCTTGTATCACAATGGCGGTTATGTTTACGGTAAACTCCATCCAGGCAGTAGGAGACTTCTCTTCTACCACAACTGGTGGACTTGATAGACAACCAACAGAAAAGGAACTTGAGGGAGGAATCAAGGGCTACGGTCTTACAAATATGATATCAGCCTTCTTTGGAGGACTTCCTACAGCTTCTTATTCACAAAACGTAGGTATAGTATCTCTAACAAAGGTTGTTTCAAGACACGTGCTTAAGATTACTGCTACTATGATCCTTATAGCAGGATTTATTCCAAAGTTTGGTGCTCTAATGCTTTCTGTCCCTCAAGCTGTAATAGGTGGAGCGACAGTAACAGTATTTGCCCAAATTACCATGAGTGGAATGAGACTAATCACATCAGATGAGATGAGTGTAAGAAATGTAACTATAACAGGACTTGCAATCGCCCTAGGTATGGGAATTACCCAAGTAAACCCAGTAGCAATCGAACAATTCCCAGAATGGTTTAGAATGATATTTATCTCATCACCAGTTGTTCTTGCAACTCTTGTAGTTTTCTTCCTAAATATAATTCTTCCAAAGAAAACTATCGAAGAAGAAGAGCGTGAAAGAGAAATGATGGATAAGGAATAAAAGTGAAATGCGCCATGAAAGTGGCGTTTTTCCTTGCTTATTTTTAAGTGGAAAATACTAGTTATGGAAGAAAATCAGCTTAAGATTATCCGAATCTTCTTCCTTTTTGTTTTAAGTAAATAAATATTTTACAGTAAAATATTTTGTGATACAATTATTCGTATAGAAAACGAAAGGGAGGATTCTATGAAATCTGAAACAAATTCTAGTGTAAGTATTGACAATATTTACCAACTTGATGGCAAGGTTCCTATAGCCAAGGCGATTCCTTTTGGTATCCAGCACGTTTTGGCTATGTTTGTTGCAAATCTTGCTCCAATTATTCTTGTCGTAGGGGCAGCAACAGCGGCAAATCCTGATCTTGATATTGACCTAGCATCTCTTATCCAAAATGCTATGTTCGTAGCAGGTCTTGGCTCTCTTATTCAGCTTTACCCAGTATGGAAAATCGGTTCTAGACTTCCAGTTATCATGGGAGTAAGTTTTACTTTTTTGGCATCTTTAATTTATGTTTCTACTAATTTTAACTACGAAACTATGATTGGGGCAATCATTGTCGGCGGTATTATAGAAGGGACTTTGGGTCTTCTTGCAAAATACTGGAGGAAGTTTATAGCGCCAATAGTTTCAGCTTGTGTTGTTACAGCGATTGGTTTTTCTCTACTAAGCGTCGGTGCAGCATCTTTTGGTGGTGGCAATGGGGCTAGTGATTTTGGTTCTACTAGAAATCTTCTTCTTGGAACTATTACTTTAATTTCTTGTTTATCCTTTAATTCTTTGGCTAAGGGCTTTTGGAAACAACTTTCTGTTCTCTTTGGTCTTATAGTTGGTTACATAATAGCTGTCTTTATGGGCATGGTTGATTT
>NZ_JALEIL010000109.1 GCF_022770135.1 Anaerococcus sp.
CTTGGTTAAAGATTTCTACTATTTGCTTTTTAAAGTCTTCTTCGTAGTGTCTAGCCAATTTAAAATCCCCCCTATGTTTTCTTATTGTTTATTGTATCATACGTTCGATTTTAAACTGTACTATTTATTGTATCCATACCACAGCTAGTCCATACATATCCTAGCTTTTAAATTTTCCATTAAGAAAGCGAATTTACATACTCGCCTATATTTATCTTAAAACTCTTTAACCCAAGTAAATCTATTTGTAATAATTTATCAAAGAATAAAAGATGTTTCCATAATAAGTATTAATTCTTCCACCTAGGTGGATAATTTCCTTGTCTTAAATAAAGTATTATGGCTTATTATACCTCTTTCTTAGCTCAGCTACTATCTTATTCCCAATCATCCATGTCTATTTCAAATTCTTGATTATCCTCCTCGATTGACCTTACATCTGTAGGCTCATAAGAAAAATTTGTGGCAAAAGCCTTGCTCATTTCGAAGTCCTCATCGATATTTAGGGGGAAAAATATCTGTGGATCAAAGATTTCGATGAAGCTTTTTGGATAGGAGAAACTTTCTTCTCCCCCATCTGTTCTTATCGGGAAAAATCCTAAATCTATCTCTCCTTCTTCTTCAAATATTCCATAAAGATAATTTATACGATCGATACTTTCTTCTCCCTTATCAAAAAATATAGAATCTCCAGTGTAAAATATAGAAAAGTCAAAAATTTTTACAATAAAGCTTAGGCCAGATCCCCTGTATGAAAAACTTAATATTTCAATATCTTTATTTATTCTATAACTTTCTGATGAATTTACGAAAATCACATTCTTTTTCTTGTACAAGTTCTTAAGATTTTCTACTGAAAGCCCATCGTTATTTAGATAAATGACATTGCCCTCTCCCTTATCGTAGGCAATGTCTGAGGATAAGACATAGCTAAAATTATCCATATCAAAAAGCTTCAAAATCTCCTGAGTGTAGTGGCCATCTTTGTTGCTTGTGGCAAAAAATATTGTCTTTTTATCATCTGGAATATTGAGTATTCCATTACAATAATCGAAGACCAAAAGATATTCTCCAAGCTCCAAACTATAGCAATTTTCTCCTACATAATTTACTTTGATATCATCATACATAACAAACTCCCTTACTATCTTTAAAATATATACCCAATCTTGTCAATTATAAATTTATCGTATAATTATTTTGAAGGGAGCTAATATGAAAAAAGAAATTAAAACTAATGCTATGAGAATTTTAGACAATTTGAATATAGATTACGAGCACGTTGATTATGAGCTAGATGGAGACTTTACTTCTGCAGTAGATATAGCAGAAAAAACTCACGAGGATGTAGATATAGTCTATAAGACTCTTGCGACTATTTCTAAGGACAAGGAAGTCTTCGTCCTGGTAATACCAGCGGCAGATTCCATTGACTTCAAAAAGGCAGCGAGAGCCTGCGGAGTAAAGAGCCTTTCTATGCTCCACCTAAAAGACCTTAAGAAAACCGTTGGCTACGAGAGGGGAGCTACAACAGCGATTGCTATGAAAAAGGACTACCCTGTAGTACTAGACGAAAAAGCCAAAAATCACGAGATAATTAAGGTATCTGCTGGTAAAATCGGCCACGGCCTAAAGCTTAGACCTGATGATTTTATAAAGGCAACTAAGGGCAAATATGGGGATATTACCCAATGAAAATGATTAAAGTCTTAACTTCTGGAAATTTATCATATACTTATAATAATTCGTCCGATTTAAAGGATAAACTTGAAGAAGTTAGAGATGACAATGACTTAAGTGAAGTTAAGTTCCTGATTACTAGTGATAAGGATCATGAGAAGCTCGCGCTTTTTGTAATCCTTTCTCCCATTTTCCTAGCTTGTTTCGATTCATCGATCGAAGAACTAGAATTTTTTAAAGAGAAAATCTCAAAATCTAACTTCCCTTATGGCCTATATCCAGAATTTTTCCCCTTTGATGAGGATAAATACAGAAAATTTTATAAGGATAAGGAAATTAAAGAAGATATCTTCCTAAATGAAGAAGGCTTTATCGAATTTACTATAAATCCTATAGGGGATAAATACATATTAGCCTTGGCCTACTTAATAGAAAAACTTATAGAAGATGATAAAAATAGAAATAAACTTCTGACTTATTTTGATAAAATCAGAAACGATATTGTAATTAACGGCAGAAGGTCAATTCTTGCAAATGGTATTCAAGCTTTTTATCTATCGAAGTATGTATTGGTATGGATGATTGAAATTATGGATAAGCTTATGGATAAAGGAAAGAAAAGCGAAATTTACCTTAAGCCCCTATATGAGAGACTTACTAATCTGAAAACTTGCAATGAGTAAATTCATACTATAGTTATTATGAGAAATTTAATAAACTTATACTAATCTCCCCTGATCACAGGATGTCTTATAAGGCATTTTAGTTATTACTAACTTAAGTAAAGTTAAAACATTAAGTTATTAAAATAGAAATTTTATTATAATCGGAGGAATTTTAATTAATAAATTAGCTTTGTATATAGAAAAATTAAATCTAACTTGGTAAAACAAAAGGTTTAATAAGCTTAAAAGGGGCTGTTGCAAAACTATGAATAATCATCGTATCATCGTTAGAAGGTTCTCTTAGGAAATTTTACCTCTGCTGGCCGGTATGCCAATCGGAGCTTGCCGGCTCATGGAGGCGATTAGCCCGTCGGCTTATTGAGACTTTCCGTGGAGGTTCTTCTAACGATAATGGTACGATTTATTCATTCTGCAACTGCCCCTTTTTAAAATTATCTTACTTATTAGATTTTCTCCAAATTCCTAGTTTTTCTGCTTCTTTGATTAATTCATCTCTATTATCTGGGTGAGCTAGGCTAACTAGGGCTTCTGCTGCTTGCCAGGTTGATAGACCTTTGAAGTTTACTATACCTTGTTCTGTTGCAATGTAGTGGGTGTTGGATCTTACAGCTGTAGCTTGAGTACCAGGTTTGAAAGTTGGAACGATATTTGAAATTCTCTTACCTTCCTTGTTAACTCTAGAAGATTTGAGAGCAATAAATGATCTGCCGCCTTTAGATCTGTATGCTCCAAGTACAAAGTCAAGCGCTCCACCTGCTCCTGAAATGTGTCTACTTCCTGCAGATTCAGCTGAGATTTGTCCCCATAGGTCAACTTCAAGAACTGTGTTTATAGATACATAGTTATCGTGAGATGCTATTACATCAACATCGTTTACATATGACACTGGTGCTGCCATAAGCTCTTCGTTACCATCGATATAGTCATACATATCTTGGCTTCCTGCTGCAAAGGCATAGACTTGTCTACCAGGGTTTATATTTTTCTTCTTACCTGTAATTCTTCCAGCTTGAGCCATTTCCATGAAACTATCTACATACATCTCTGAGTGAACACCCAAATCCTTTAGGTCAGATTTAGCAATTTGACTACCTATAGCATTTGGCAAACCACCGATACCTAATTGTAGAGTATCCCCGTCTCTTAGATTATCTACAACATATTTAGCTACTTGGACTTCTTCTTCACCGAATTTTGCACTTGGTAGAGTTAACATATCATAGTTGCTTGATTCATATACATAATCTACATCTTTAATATTTATAAAATTTCTAAATCCACCGAGAGCAACTGGTACGTTTTTATTTACCTCGAGTACAACTTTATCTGAATTTTCAAAAGAAGTTAGGGCATGAGATGCGGATAGACCAAAGTTAAAGTTACCATGTTTATCCATTGGAGAAACTTGGATAACTGATACAGCTGCCTTATTTGCATTTTCAGCTATATATCTTTCTATTTCAGAGTATTTAATTGGAATAAAATAAGCGCCGTACTTATTGTTGTTGATTAGATTTCTTTCTGGACCTGTTGAGTGCCAAGAATGATAGATAAAATGTTCTCCTGTGCTGTCTGCTTGACCTATGTGAAGGTTATATGGAACAACTCCGCTTCTAATTTTTACATCTTTTAATTCGTCTACTCTTGCTGCAAGAGCCTTATCAAAGTCAACTGGTACTAGGGCTCCCCATCCCATTTCAACCCAGTCGCCGTCTTTTACAAGACCTGCTGCTTCTTTTACAGTTATTAGTTTATCTTGATACATTTTTTCAAAATCCATTTTAAACCCCTTTTTATATTAAAATCGTTTTCAATATATATTATACCCATAAATCTTTGTTTTATTCTCTACTTGATATTTATTATCAATCACTTTTATTTAATCTTTATTTTAATTTACAGGTGTTTTAGATAAAATAAGAGGGTGTAAGCCTACACCCTCCATCATTATTAATTCTTATCTTTCAACTACTACAGCAGTACCCATACCACCACCTATACATAGGGTTGCGATACCTTTTTTAGAATCTCTCTTTTGCATTTCGTAAAGAAGTGTTGTAAGGATTCTTGCTCCACTTGCTCCAACAGGGTGTCCAAGAGCTAATGCACCACCGTTTACGTTAACTATATCTGTATTTAATCCAAGTTCTTTAATTACAGATAGAGCTTGAGCAGCGAATGCTTCATTAGCTTCGATTAAGTCGATATCTTCAAGTTTTAGATCAGCTTTTTCTAGTGCTTTTCTAACTGTTGGGATTGGGCCTGTACCCATGATAGCTGGATCAACACCTTCTGTAGCGTAGCTTACGATTGTAGCAAGTGGCTTAACGCCTAATTCTTTTGCTTTTTCTTCGCTCATTACTACTAGTGCTGCAGAACCATCGTTAAGACCTGATGCGTTAGCTGCTGTTACACTACCACCGTCTCTCTTGAATGCTGGTTTAAGTTTAGAAATACCTTCAGCTGTTACGCCTTCTCTGATGTGTTCATCTGTATCAACAACAGTTAAATTACCTTTTCTATCTTTAACTTCTACTGGAACTATTTCGTCTTTGAATTTGCCTTCTGCTCTTGCTTTTTCAGCTCTATTTTGGCTCATTGCAGCAAGTTCGTCTTGCTCTTCTCTTGTGAGTCCGTATTTTTCAGCTATATTTTCTGCAGTCATACCCATGTGATAGTTGTTGAATGCATCCCAAAGACCGTCTTTGATCATTTCGTCTACAGCCTTCTTATCGCCCATTCTAGCTCCCCATCTTTCGTTTTGAAGTAGATATGGTGCATTTGACATTGATTCTGTACCACCAGCTACAACTATGTCAGAATCTCCTGCCATAATCATTTGAGCTGCTAGAGATACACTTCTAAGTCCTGAACCACAAACAATGTTAAGTGTCATTGCTGGTTTTTCTTTAGGGATTCCTGCTCCGATAGAAATTTGTCTAGCTACGTTTTGTCCAAGACCTGCTTGAAGTACGCAACCAAATACCATTTCATCTACATCTTCTGGTTTGATTCCTGCTCTTTCAATTGCTCCCTTAACTGCTGTTATTCCTAAATCTTGAGCACTAACTGATTTTAATGCTCCGCCGTATGATCCTATTGGTGTTCTTGCTGCACTTGCTATTACTACTTTTCTAGTCATTTTATCTCCTTTTATTTTTTGAATCTATACTTCTCTTGTTTGTTTATTTGCTGTAATCGTAGAAACCTTTACCAGTTTTTCTTCCGAGGTCTCCTGCTCTAACCATTTGTTTTAGTAGTGGGTTTGGTCTGTATTTGCTATCACCAAATTCATTGTATAGAACTTCCATGATTGCAAGACATGTATCAAGGCCTATAAGATCTCCTAAAGCTAGAGGTCCCATTGGGTGGTTTGCACCAAGTTTCATTCCCTTGTCGATATCTTCTACACTTGCAAGTCCGTCAGCTAGAACACCGATTCCTTCGTTGATCATTGGGATTAGAAGTCTGTTTACAACAAATCCTGGACCTTCTTTAACTTCGATTGGGTCTTTGCCAAATTCTTTAGCAAGTTCTATGATAGTGTTGTTTGTTTCGTCACTTGTGTGTAATCCTCTAATTACTTCTACAAGTTTCATAACTGGTACTGGGTTAAAGAAGTGCATTCCAATAACTTTATCTGCTCTACCTGTTGAAGCAGCAATATCTGTTATTGATAGAGAAGATGTGTTTGATGCAAGTATTGCGTCTTCTTTTACAACTTCGTCTAGTTCTTTGAAGATTTCTTTTTTAAGTTTTGGATTTTCTGTTGCAGCTTCAATAACTACATCACAGTCAGCCAAATCTTTAATTTCTGTTGTGTAAGAAATGTTAGCGATTGCTTTGTCTTTTTCTTCTTCTGTCATTCTTTCCTTAGAAACTTGCTTGCTGTAATCTTTTTCTATTCTAGCTTTTGCTTTTTCTAAGAATTCATCTTTGATATCTCTTACTACTACTTCGTGATATTTTGCGGCAACTTCAACAATTCCGCCACCCATTATACCTGAACCTATTACTCCAATTTTCATAATTACTCCTTTATTTTTCTCTCTACTTTATAGTTACCCGATTATTTATTTTTAAACTCAGCTTTTTCTTTGTTTAAGAAAGCGTTCATTCCTGCTTTTTGATCTTCTGTAGCAAATGAAAGACCAAATAGGTTTTCTTCAATCTTTATAGCTGAATCTATATCAACTTGTCCGCCAACGTTTATTGCTTCTTTTGCAAGTCTTACTGCAACAGGTCCGTTAGAAGCTACTTTTGAAGCAAGTTTTGCTACTCTTTCTTCTAGTTCTTCAGCAGGAACTACTTCTTGAACAAGACCGATTTCTAAAGCCTTGTCAGCCTTAATGTTTGATGATGTATATATTAGATATTTTGCATATCCTGGTCCTACTAATCTTTGTAGTCTTTGTGTTCCACCAAAGCCTGGTAGGATTCCAAGTCCTGTTTCTGGTTGGCCGAAAAGAGCCTTATCGCTTGCGATTCTAAAATCACAGCTCATAGCAAGTTCGCATCCACCACCAAGAGCAAAGCCGTTAACTGCTGCTATTGTTGGAATTTCTAAGCTTTCTAGCTTTCTAAATACTGCTAGCCCCTTCTTACCGAAAGCTTTTCCTTCTAGTGGAGAAAGTGTTGACATTTCCTTGATATCTGCTCCTGCAACGAAGCTTCTTCCCTCACCTGTTACTATTAGAGCTCTAAGATCTTTGTTTTCTTTGATTTCACATAAAACTTTATCAAGTTCGTCAAGAACTTCTGAGTTTAGAGCGTTAAGAGCTTTTGGTCTGTTGATTGTAAGCTTCCCTATAAAGCCATCAACTTCGTACTTGATTGTGTTATATTCCATAATCGCCTCCTATTTAGCAATAAATTATTACTAAGTCTTTATTTTATGATATTTTTTTATCAATTAGCTTTAATAGTTAGCTGCTTATAATCTGATGTTTATTCAACTATCATCTTCTAAGCAGCTACTATCCTACAAGCTAACTAGTTAGCTTTTCTTTCTTTAATTAATTCTGTTAGTTTTGGAACTACTTCAAATAAGTCCCCAACAATACCATAGTCAGCAATATCAAATATTGGTGCATCTGGGTCTTTGTTTATAGCTATGATTGTATCACTTGCTCCGATACCAGCCAAGTGTTGGATAGCTCCAGAGATACCTACAGCTATATATACTTTTGGTCCAACAGTCTTTCCTGATTGTCCAACTTGGTGAGAGTGAGAAATCCAACCAGCATCTACTGCAGCACGTGATGAACCTACTGTACCGTCTAAGGCTTCTGCCAATTCTTCGATTAACTTGAAGTTTGCAGGATCAGCAAGTCCACGTCCACCTGATACGATGTATTCTGCACCAGCAAGATCTACTTCTTCTCCTTCATCTCTTGGAATAAAGTCTAAGATTTTTGTTCTAATTTCTCCGTCGTATTTGATTTCTTCAGAGATTTCTTCTATTTCGTCTTTTGCTCCAACTTCTTCTTTAGAGAACACTCCTGGACGTACTGTACCCATTTGTGGTCTAGAATCAGGACAAAGGATTTGTGCCATTAGGTTACCACCAAAGGCAGGTCTTGTCCATTTTACGTTTCCTGTTTCAAAGTCAACGTCAAGTTCTGTACAATCTGCTGTAAGTCCTGTGCCAAGTCTTGAAGAAATTCTTGGACCTAGGTCACGTCCTACGTTTGTAGCTCCGATTAGGATTACATTTGGATTGTGTTTTTCAACAAGTTTACATACAGCATTTGTGTATATATCTGTGTTGTATTGTTTATATTCTTCGCCTTCTACTGTAATTACGCCGTCAACGCCGTATTTTTTAACTTCTTCTTTTGCATCATCAGCATTTGCACCGATAATTACTGCATATAATTTTTCCTTAAGTACATCAGCCATTTTTCTGCCTGGATTTAGTAATTCTAATCCAACATTTAAGGCTTTTCCTTCTTCATTTGTTTCTACTATTACCCAAAGGTTTTTACAATCTGTCATACTTCCCCCTTAAATAAGCTTTTGATCTACTAAAGCTTCCATTAACTTAGTTGCAGCTTCGTCAGCTTCCATATCTTCAAACATAACCGCAATTTTTGTTCTGTCTGGAGCATAAGATTTATTAACTCTAGTTGGAGATCCCTTAAGACCGATTTTTGTCTTGTCAATGGTAGCTTCTAAGTCATCGAATGTGATTTGTCCGATTTCAGCTTTTTTAGCTTTAAGTTTGTTTTTGATTTTTGGATATCTAAGCTCTTCGTCACCATATTTTGTAAATGTGATTAGGGCTGGAAGTACACATTGTACGTTTTGAGCTCCGCCTTCTACCTCTTGTAATACTTTGATTCCTTCGTCATTTAGCTCTGCTGTGTAAGCACGTGTAACTTGAGGAAGTCCAAGGTGTTCTGCAAGTTCTGGTCCTACTTGTGCTGTATCTCCGTCGATTGCTTGGAGACCACAGTAAACTAGGTCAGGTTCGCCTTCTTTTTCTGCTACTGCCTTGATAGCGTTAGCTAGAATGTAAGATGTAGCAAGTGTATCAGATCCACCAAATTTTCTATCTGTTACAAGGTACGCCTTATCAGCTCCAACTGCTAGACAATCTCTTAGCATTGCTTCTGCTTGTCCTGGTCCCATAGATATTACTACGATGTTTATATCAGGATCATTGTCTTTAAGTCTTAGAGCTTGTTCAAGAGCAAATGCATCGTAAGTATTAAGGATGCTTGGAACGCCCTTTCTAATAAGTGTATTTGTTATAGGATCTATTTTGATCTCATTAGTGTCTGGAACTTGTTTCGCACATACGAAAATATTCATATATCCCCCTTTTATTCTAAGTAACTATCGATCTTATTTATTTAATAATGCGCCAGATACAACCATTAACATTACTTCTGAAGTACCTTCATAGATTTCTGTTATTTTTGCATCTCTCATCATTCTTTCAACTTCGTATTCTTTGATGTAGCCGTAACCACCTAGTAGTTGAACTGCTTTTGTTGTAACATCCATAGCAACTCTTGATGCTTTAAGTTTTGCTTCTGCTGCTGCCACTGTGTAGCTTTCGCCAGCGTCTTTAAGTGTTGCTGCTTTGTAAACTAGGTGACGAGCAGATTCAATGTCAATTGCCATTTCTGCAAGTTTGAATTGTGTATTTTGGAATTTAGCTAGAGGTCTTCCAAATTGGTTTCTTTCTTTAACGTATTTAACTGCCTTATCAAGAGCACCTTCAGCTATACCTAAGGCTTGAGCTGCAATACCAATTCTACCACCGTCTAGTGTTTGCATTGCGTATTTAAAGCCCTTGCCTTCTTCGCCAAGTAGGTTTTCTTTTGGAACTTTACAATCTCTAAAGATTAATTCCATTGTTGATGAACCCTTGATACCCATCTTATCTTCTACCGTACCAAAGTCGAATCCTTCCATTCCCTTTTCTACGATAAATGCAGAGATTCCTCTAGTTCCTTGTTCTTTATCAGTCATTGCAAATACAACATAAGTATCAGCATAACCTGCGTTTGTTATAAATATCTTTGATCCGTTAAGTACGTAGTGATCTCCATCAAGTTTTGCAACTGTCTTTTGTCCTGATGCGTCTGTTCCTGCATCTGGTTCTGTAAGTGCAAAGGCACCAAGTTTTTCACCTGAAGCAAGTGGTGTTAGGTATTTTTCTTTTTGTTCTTCGCTACCGAATTTGTTTATACAGTCAGCACCTAGTGATGTATGAGCTGAAACGATAACTCCTGTTGTTGCGCATGCTTTAGAAAGCTCTTCTACGCAAAGAACATATGTAAGTGTGTCAAGGCCGATTCCACCGTATTCTTCATCGAAAGGAATTCCGAAAAATCCTAGCTCTTGCATTTTTGCTACGTTATCTTCTGGGAACATGTGTTTTTCGTCTACTTCTATTGCGAGTGGTGCAACTTCTTTTTGAGCGAAGTCTCTGAACATGTCTCTCATTTCTAATTGTTCTTCAGTTAACTTATACATAATCTCTCCTTATAAAACTTTCGTAGATAATATATCAAAATTGATATATTCTTAACTAATTCTTATGTTATTATATTAACAATGTTAACGACAAATGTCAAGCTCTTTTTTAAGTTTTTACAAAATTTTAATATAGATTTTATAAAAACCTAAGTCCATGAAATTTATTTTCCTTATATATATAAACATTTTCCTTATCTAAGTACATAAAATAATGATTTATTAGTTAAATAAGTATATTTATACAATATTAAAGCATATTTTCATAGATATCAGCTTATTTCTATCTTCATTAACCATGATATCACAAAAAACAATTATGTCAATCGTTTACAGAGATATTTGTATTGTTTTCCTATTAAAAAACCTTATAGCGGTATAATGTTTAATTTCCAACGATGGTAGATTTTAAAGTCTTAAAAATTTTTTTGAAAACATTTTTACAAAATCAAAATCTTGTGATATAATCTAAGCATAAATATTAAATGATATTTATTACATATTATTTATAGGAGGTTCAAATGAATAATTATAACGCAATATCAGATGATATTATCCAACAAATCAAAGATGCTGTTTCTGGCAAAGTTTATGTTGGTGATGAGGTAAACGAAGACTTCTTCCATGACGAGATGCCTATCTATGGTGATGGATATCCAGACTGTCTAGTAGATGCAACATCAAAAGAAGATGTAGCAGCAGTAATGAAAATCTGTAACGAAAACAAAGTTCCTGTTATAGCAAGAGGAGCTGGTACAGGACTAACGGGTGCTGGTGTTGCTATCAAAAAGGGTGTAATGATTAACATGCAAACCATGAACAAAATCATTGAATATGATGTTGATAACATGGTAGTTAGAGTTCAACCTGGTGTTTTACTAAACGATTTGGCTGAAGATTGTCTATCAAAAGGCTACCTATACCCACCTGATCCAGGTGAAAAATTCGCAACTCTAGGCGGAAACGTTGCAACTAACGCTGGTGGTATGCGTGCTGTTAAATATGGTACAACAAGAGATTATGTAAGAGCTATGGAAGTTGTTCTTCCTAATGGAGAAATTACTAACTTTGGTGCTGTAATTTCTAAATCATCAACAGGTTATTCACTTAAAGATCTTATGATTGGCTCTGAAGGTACTCTAGGGATCATAACAGAGCTAACCTTAAAAATAGTTCCAGCTCCAAAGACAACTATTTCATTAATAGTTCCATTTGAAGACTTAAACAGCTGTATAGCAACTGTTCCAAAACTATTCCAAGCTAACCTTAACCCACAAGCTATCGAATTTATGGAAAGAAAGATAGTTCTTGCTTCTGAAAAATACATCGGAAAAGAAACTTTCCCTAAGAATATCGAAGGCACAGATGTAAATGCTTACCTACTTATCACATTTGATGGTGATGATGAAGACGGTATTTACGATACAATGGAAAGAGCTGCAGAAGTTCTTACAGATAATGGAGCAATCGACGTATTAGTAGCTGATACTCCAGCACAACTTAAAGAAGCATGGGCTGCAAGAAGTTCATTCCTTGAAGCAATCGAATCACAATACGAACTCCTTGACGAATGTGACGTTGTAGTTCCTATAACAAAGATTGCAGAATATGTAGAATTTGTAAATGAAACTGCAGAAGAATATATGTTTGACGTACAAAGCTTCGGACACGCAGGAGACGGAAACTTACACATCTATACACTTTCTAACGAAAGCGACAAGCTTGACCAATTCAAGGACGAAGTACATGAATTCATGCTTATAATCTACAAGAAAGCCTACGACCTCGGTGGTAAACTATCAGGTGAGCACGGAGTAGGTTCTGGTAAGCTTAAATATCTAAAGGAATTTGAAGGAAACTTAAACACAGGAATAATGAGAGGAATCAAGAAAGTATTTGACCCTAATATGATTCTTAACCCAGATAAGGTTATAGGACTAGAATAAAATTAAGGAGTAGCAATGAATTATCTAAAAGAGTTTGTAATTCTTTGCGTATGTTTATTCCTAGGTGTCATCACTAGACACTTCATCAACTTCCCTATACCTGAGGCTGTATATGGTATGATCTACCTCTTTATAGCCCTTAACTTTAAAATATTAAAGCCTGAGGACGTACAAAAGACTTCAGATGGTATCTTACACAATTTAGCCTTCCTTTTCGTTCCAGTTGGCGTTGGTATAATGGCAAATTACGATGTTATCCAAGGTAAAATTGCCAAACTCTTAATTATCACTGCCATAGGAACAGCTTTGACAATGGCCGTAACAGGTATCGTTGTTCAATTACTACAAAGGAGGAAGAAATAATGTTTGATAACTCATATTTCGGTATAATCCTATCATTTGCTGCCTATGAAATAGGAAAATGGATAAATAGCAAAGTAAAAAAACCACTTGCCAATCCCCTCCTCATAGCAATCCTTCTAATTATAGGATTTCTTGCAGTAACTGGCATACCTTATGAAAGTTACAAAAAGGGCGGAGATTTCATAGCATTTTTCATCGCTCCTGCTACTGTTGCGATGATTTTGGACCTATACGCAAACCTTGACTCCCTAAAGGCTAACCTAGTTCCTATCTTAGTCGGAGTCCTAATAGGTTCGATTTTCTCAATGCTTTTGGCTATAATCTTGTCAAAAGTAGTTGGATTTGATGAACAGATGATTACATCTCTAGTTCCTCAATCAATCACAACAGCTATAGCTATATCACTTACTGATGAATACCAAGGTATCGTAGCCCTCACTGCTATGATAGTTGTATTTAGGGGTGTAATAGGAGCTGCTATGGCACCAAGCATCCTAAAAATATGCAAAATAAAAGACCCTGTTGCCCAAGGTGTTGCAATAGGAACCGCAAGCCACGCTGTTGGAACTAGCCAAGCTAGACAAATCGGCAAGATCCAAGGCGCTATGAGCGGACTTTCAATAGCTGTCGCAGGTATCATAACTGTATTGCTTATGCCGCTTGCTATGTCTGTTGTAAACTTAATAGCATAAGATAAAAACTGTCAGTATTATCTGGCAGTTTTTTATGTATAATATTTGCTTTTATGATATAATATCTGTAATTCATAAAATAAAATTGGCAAAAGGAGGTGGCCTTAGTGCAAGATCACTATACTATCGGTAAAGTCTCAAAAATGTGCAATATTCCCAAAGAAACCTTGAGATATTACGATAAAATAGGACTATTTTGCCCTGATTACAGAGATAATGAAACAGGCTACAGATATTACAGCAAGGAAAGTCTAAAGACCCTTCTCATCCTAAGACGACTTAGAAATTTAGGTTTTTCTATAGAGGCCCTCAAAAACAGTTTGGACGTAAACTCTCTAGACAATTTGGAAAATCTAATAGAAGA
>NZ_JALEIL010000116.1 GCF_022770135.1 Anaerococcus sp.
GATCTCGATATAGATATAATGATTTACAATGAGGGAAAGATTTTTACCAATAGTATGGATACTTATTGGCTTCATGAGACAGCAGAGTTGACTAATATGGAGATTGTCCTAAGGGAGAATTTGATAGACGATATTGATTTCGAACCTAACAATATCCTCCTTTCCCAAGATCCATCTAGGATTGACCCACCTTCAAAGAAAATTTATGAAAGATTTGGCGATGTAAGCACCCAAGTTAAGTCAACCCCTTGGTACTATGAAATTATGCCAAAGGGAATTAGTAAAGGAACTAGCCTTATGGAGATTGCCGATTATTATAAAATCGACCGCAAGTTGACCTATGCTTTCGGAGATGAGAGGAATGACTATTCAATGATAGAGGCTGCAGGCGTCGGTGTTGCAATGGGAAATGCCGTAGAGGAAATAAAGGAAATCGCCGATTTCGTAACTCTTTCCAATAACGAAGACGGGATAGCACACTATATAGAAAAGTTTATTTTGTAACAAAGCTTTTAAAACAGAAAGAAATTTTGTATACTAGTAGTGAATTTAAGTAAAAGGAGTAATTTATGAATTGTATCATAGCCCAGTCAGGTGGACCTACCAGCGTTATCAACTCATCTCTTGCTGGAGTCATCCAGGGAGCCCTTGATAATAACTTCGACAATATTTACCTAAGTCTTCATGGGATTGAGGGAATTATCAAGGAAGATATTATGGAAGTCGATAAGAAAAAATTTGTACGAGAAAGGGTTAAGGAAAAGCTCATGGCTCGTCCTTCTTCTATCCTAGGATCTTGCAGATTCAAGCTTCCAGAAGATCTTAATGATGATATCTATAAGAAGATCTTCAAATTTTTATTAGAAAAAGAAATCAATGTTTTTGTCTACATAGGCGGCAATGACTCAATGGATACGGTAAAGAAACTAAACGCCTATATTTTATCTAATAATATCGAAGGAATCAATGTTATAGGCTGTCCAAAGACCATAGACAACGACCTTAATGGTATGGATCATTCGCCTGGTTTTGGATCTGCTGCCAAATACATATGCCAAAGCCTAAGAACTATCAGGGCTGATGTCGATATTTACGACCTCGAATCTGTTACCATAGTAGAGATCATGGGCCGCCATGCAGGCTGGCTTGCTGCCTCTTCTCTTCTAGCTGATTACGGATATAGCAAAGAACTAGTCAACCTTGTCTATGTCCCAGAAGAGAGCAAGTCCCTTAAGGAAATCGAAGAAGAGGTCAAGGAGAAGCTAAAGACAGAGAAAAACCTCATCATAGCCATGGCGGAAGGCTTCAGAGATACAGATTCCTACCTTGATAAGCCTATGTTTTCCAATAGTGACGATGGATTCAATCACCCTATAGTAAGCGGAGTTGCCCAAAGACTAGCAGATTATCTTAGAGATAAACTCGGAGTGAAATCAAGGGCAGTAGAGCTAAATATAGTCCAAAGAACATCCAACCACATCTCAAAAACAGATGCAGACGAAGCCTTTAAGCTAGGCTACTTGGCCCTAAAGCTAGGTCTTGATAAAACAAATCTCATCCCAGTTCTTAGAAGAAAAGAAGGAAAATCCTATGAGGTCTTCTACACAGAGGTAGAACCAGACCTAATAGCCAACAAGGAAATGAAAATCCCAGAAGCTTGGCTAAAGGATAGAAAGATCCTAAGAGAAAAAATCACAGCCTACGCCCTCCCTCTTATCCAAGGAGAAGTAGAGCAAAGATACGAAAATGGCATGCCTGTTTTTGTTGAGCTTTCTGATTTTGCTAAATAATTTCAAAAAACAAGAGTGCTTATCACTTAAGATTCGCACTCTTTTTCCTTTAATATTTTTGTCTAACTTTTTCTACTTCTACATCTCTAACAAATACTTTAACGAGTAAGCTTGTCAACGCAACTACTATTACAGTTGGTAAGAGCCAAGATAGTCCTGTGTCATACATTGGTAGGCCTTGTACTAGTCTTGTTACAGGTCCTAGGCTTAGGTGGAAGGTCTTATCCATTACTTCTACTAGAGGAAGTCCAACTGATACAGCTGCTGCTGCAAGGTATGATTCTCTAGTAAAGTTAAGGAAGCTTTGACTTATTCCCATAACTATTAGAACTAGGGCAACTGGATATATTATTTGTAGTAGTGGTACAGAAAACTCTAAGAGTTTGTTTAGGCCGAAGTTTGCCATTATGAATGAGAATAGGGTCCATATACATACCCAAGTCTTGTAGGATAGTCTATCGTTAAATAGCTTCTCGAAATATTCTCCACCAGAGCTTATTAGACCAACACAAGTTGTAAGACAAGCTAGGGTGAATATGAAGGCTAGTAGAACTAGACCGAAATCTCCAAGGGCAAGTTTTATAGATTCTGTAAGAACTTGGGCACCATTTTCAAGACCAACAAACTTTGCACTTCCTATCATACCTATACTTGCAAGCATCATGTAAACTACAAACAATACACTACCTGCGAGAAGTCCCGCCTTTACCTCATATCTTGTAACTTCTTTCTCATCTTCTATTCCAAATCTTCTTATAGCTTGGGCTATTACGAAACCGAAGTTAAGGGCTGCTACGGCATCCATTGTATCATAACCTGCCAAGAATCCTTTTGTCACTGGAGCAGTTAGATAATCTCCTGTAGGAGCTGCAACACTTTTATCCATTGTCACTATCTTGAAGAACATAAATGTTATCAATAATAGGAGGGCTGGAGTAAGGAACTTACCTACTCTTTCGACAAGCTTGCTTGGTCTTAGGCATATTGCTAAGGCTATAGCAAAGAAGACGAAAGTATAAACTAATCTTGCTAGGTTCATATTGAAAGATTCTGGTATGTATGGAGCTATGGCCATTTCGAAAGGAACTGATCCTGCTCTTGGTATACCGAGCCCTGGTCCTATTGATAAATATATAGCCGTTGTGAAAACTAGGGCGAATAGTGGACCTACCCTATTAGCTAGGTTAGATAGACCATTAGTCTTTCCTACTACTATGGCTCCTAAAACAGGAAATACTACAGCAGTAACGCTAAATGCTAATAGAGAAATAAAGGTTGCCTTTCCTGCCATGTTACCTAATAGAGGTGGGAAGATTAAGTTTCCTGCCCCAAAGAACAGACCGAAAAGCATTATGCTCACTTGTAAAAATTGACTTCTTGATAATTTTTTCATTATTTCCTCCATAAATTATATTAACAATACTTATTCATTAAAAAAGTCCCTTGTCTAAACATTAGACAAAGGACGAAAATTCCGCGTTACCACCTTTATTCTTATATAGAAATATAAGCTCTCAAGCATCAAACAATGCCGGGTTTTGATAACGCCAACCATGGCGACACATCTTACTTAGTTCAGACATGCAAAAGAAAAATGATTTTCGAACTTACTTTCAAGGTTGGATTTCACCAAAGACCAACTCTCTGTGCTCTTCCATAAGCCTACTCTTTTTTTCATAATTTTTCTAAATAATTACTGTTGACTATATTATAAGACCATCTCTTTAATTTGTCAAATTTTTTCTAATAAAAATTTAAAATAATTAATAAAATCCGTATAAATACTGGATTTGAATGATGTTAATTAATTATTATTTACTCTTCTCCTAGCCCGCCACGAAGTGATGAGAGGTGTAAGTATTATAGTAATAACCGCAGATGCTGCCACTTGGGCTGTCGCCACTCCTACAAGAGGAAGATAAGTTGGATCTATCTCTGCTATAATTTGTGGAACAGCAACAGCATTGGCCCCAGTTGAAGAAAGGGCCCAAGCCGCATAGCCTGGTCTCTTGCCTATATAAACATCTGCCAAAACAGTAAGAGAACCTATCACAAAAATCACTATAAAAGCAAGAATTATTCCAGAAAATCCTGCCCTATAAATATCTCTCAGATTAATAGCAGATCCCATAGAAAATCCTAAAAAAGGAATAATGACCTTCTGGGCAAGCTTAAGGGACTTAGAAACAGCCCTGTCTATATTCCCAATCACCATACCAATAAATACAGGAAGAAGAGCGTCTATCATAGCCCTTATAGGAATATCGGCAATACCAGACATACCGAGAACCAACATAGAAAGCATAGGACCTGTGATAAGGCTAGTAAAGCCTGCCAAAGCCTGATCCAAATCATCCCCGTAGTCGATATTTAAAGTAATAAAGACAGAATTGTTATGATTAAGGCAAGCACAAACCAGAGCAAGGATAGAGATACCAAATATCCCCTCCCTGCCAAAAATAGAAGAAACTAGGAAAACTATCAATAAGCCAGCCCCTATTCGAGCTAGAGCTATAACAGAAAATCTCTTAAAAATCTCTCCCACAGAAGAAAGCCTAATCTGAGAACCTGCCGCAAGCAAATTGATCCCCATCAAGGTCTTCATTCCCTGATTTGTAAAAAGAGCCTCAGTAAAAACACCAAAGTGCAAGATACTTGGAAGAAAAGTATTGATAAGAGCTGCAAGAATCAAAGGAACCATCATATTCCCCGCTGGTATTTTCTTTATAAAGTTCTTAAACATATGGGCTCCTTTCTTGCAAGCTCTATAATCTTAATATCCTAAACCAAATCCAAGCTTGTACTCATTGCCACATTCATCTAGGTAGGCGTAAGTCATTCCTTCTGGCATATATTTATCTTTATCATAGCCTGGTACGTCGTTAGGACTTACACAAATTCCTTCTTCATCTACTGCAATCACTTCTTCTCCTTTAGGGAAGGTGAATGGTAATTTGCCTGTTGGGCCGAACTTTCCTGTTAGTACATCCATTTGGGCAGAGGTGAATGTTTCAAAGTGAGCTAAGAGGGCATCTGAGTTTTTCTCAGCCTTTTCTAATAACCAAGGCATGGTTGAGTTAACTGAAATTATAACTTTAGTCCCATTCTCATCGGCAATTTTCCTATACTCTCCTAGCTTGTCAATATTTGCAACAGTTGTTTCTGTGTATTCTGTACCATCTGTCGCCTTATTTGTTTTGTTTTCGCAAAGATCAAGTTCTAGTAGACCTGGGGTTGCGGAGAAGTAGTTGCCTGATTTTGGTGTGATTTGTACAAAAATGCATTCTGCTTCTTTCGCATCTTCAACAATCTCTATATCTTCTCTATCTTTTAACTCTTCGATAGCTTCTTTTCTAAATGTTTCCGCCTTGTCCGCTTCCTTGTGGAGGAAGTCGACATAGACTTTAGCCTTATCCTTCATAGGTAGGACATTTTCTTTGTTTTTGAGTAGGACTACTGATCTTTGGTGAGCAGAGTAAGCCTTTTTCTTATTTTCTTCATCTGCTACAAAGTCTTTTGCCTTTTGTGGGTCAACATAAGTTTTGTCATCAAATAGGCCTAGGTCAAACATTTCTGTAAGAAGTCTTATATTTGCTTCGATTAATCTTTCACGACTAATTTTACCTTCTTCGTAGGCTTTTATTATCCATTCTACTTCGTTGGTATCAGATATTAGGTCAACTCCATTATTTATAGCACAGGCTGCACGGTCTTGTTTTTCTAGATGCATCATACCCCATGCCATGTTATCTAGTATTCCTGAATCTGAGTTGATATAGCCCTTAAAGCCCATATCTCCTCTTAGGATATCTTGGATAAAGTATTGGTTAAAGGCAAATCCTACTGGCTCAAAAGGAATTTTACTTCCCTTATAGTTTTGGACTGCTGACTTGTCATGGGCAGGGATTGAGTAGTAAGGCATAATTGATGAAACCTTTTTCTCAGCAGCTGCCTTAAATGGTGGTAGGTGGTATTTTTCTAGAGAACCAGGAGTTCTATATACGTTGAATTTCCCTTCCTTGTAGTGCGGGTCAAAGCCATTTTCCCTAGCTCCTCCTCCTGGGAAGTGTTTCATGGTAAGGGCAACTGATTCGCTGTTTAGTTCATCTGATTGGAAGGCTTCGATTAAGTCTTCTCCTGCCTTTGTAATAAGTTCTGTATCTTCACCCAAGGTTCCATAGAATCTTTGCCATCTAGGATCTGTAGCAGTATCAAGCATATACATATAGCCTTTTCTAAGACCAGAATACTTCCATTCGTCCCTAGCTATTTCTCCAAATTCCTTAAAGATTGAGTACTCATAATCTCCATCAGGATGGTAGTTTCTCGCCTTATCTCCAAGGTAAGCTGCTGCAAGACCTAGGGTTGATGGATATGTTGTGAAAACTCCTACTGCATCATTCATACCAAAGGTTCTTTCAGCATTTTCATTCCTTGAGTTGGAGGCTATAATAACAGGAATACCTAGCCTTGAACTTTCAGCCACTTCGTTCATCGCATTGGTCCACTCAGCTATTTCTTCTTCTGAGAAGTTATCCCTTAAGATAAAGTGGCGTAGGTTTTTGTCGATTATGTGTCCTGTGGAACCGTGGTTAATCTGACCTATAAAGATATTTTTATCCTCGTAAACTTCCTCATCAAGAAGACCATCGTGGCTTGTCTTTTCCTTATCTTCTTGGGCAAGACCCATTCTTTGAGACTTAATCATCATATTTCCTGCTAGCTCCTCTATAGTCATCCTGTAAGCCAAATCCTTGGCACGAACAGATGATGGAAGACGCCAGTCTTCGTAGGGATCAAGAACTCCATTTCCATTTAAATCCTTAA
>NZ_JALEIL010000118.1 GCF_022770135.1 Anaerococcus sp.
AGTATCTGATTATGTAGAAGCAGGAAAGCTTATAGATGACTTCCTAAGCCTATATCCAGACACCAAGGTATTCGGCACAATGTATAATACCAACGAGCAAAACTCCCAAGTTCAAATCGAAGCCTTGGAAAAGGCCCTAGATGAAAGAGGACTCAAGCTTGAAAAACAAGGAGTTTCATCCATAAACGACATTCCTCAAGCCATAGCAAGCCTTAAGGGCAAAATCGACGCTATGGTTACTGTGACAGACAATGTAGTTGTAAATGCTATGCCAGTTATAAGCGAGGCCCTAGCCAAGGAAAACATCCCATCAATCGCCTATGACGAAGGAAGTGTAGAAAATGGAGCCTTGATGAGTGAGGGAGTTAATTACAGAGAACTTGGAAGTCAGGCGGCAGCAATGGCAGCTGAAATTCTTAAAAACGGGAAAAGTGCCAAGGACATTCCTTACGAGAAGGCAGAAAATCTTAAAGTTCTTGTAAATACTAAAACTGCTGAGACTTTGGGAGTAGATTTAAATCAAGACTTACTAAAGAATGCAGAAAAAATAGACTAAGGAGAAGAAATGACCGGCTTATTATCATCACTAGGAGCAAGTATAGAAATAGGACTAATATTTGCAATTCTTGCCATGGGCTACATGCTTAGCTACAAATTCTTAAAATATTATGACCTCTCGCTCGAAGGAACCTATCCTTTGGGAGCTTTTGTTGCAGCAGTTCTAATCCAGAAGGGCCTGGGTCCTTATCTTGGAATTTTAGGAGCAATAATCTGTGGAGGGGTTGGAGGATGTTTGACCTACTTTTTCTACAAAAAGATCAAGGTAGACCCACTTCTTTCAGGAATCCTAACCCTAACCGTCCTTTATTCCATAAACTTAAGGATAGGAGGAGCAAGTAATATCCCTATAGCAGGAAATCCAAATATCTTTGGAAGCCTTCCCAAATGGCCAATTCTACTAGGCTTAACTCTAATAATTAAACTTGCTATCGATTATTATCTAAGAAGTGAGACAGGCTATCTACTTAAAATTACAGGAAATAACAGAAAGCTTGTCAAACAACTAGGTAAAAATCCTGATAGCTTTATCATGGTGGGGCTAATTCTTTCCAATGCTCTCATAGGTCTTAGCGGAGGACTAATGGCCAACTATCAAGGCTTTGCCGATATACAAATGGGAACAGCCATGATAGTAACAGGTCTTGCCTCAATTATTATTGGAGATACCTTGATGAAGTCTAGAGATATGCTAAGGGATACTTCAAGAGCAATACTTGGAGCAATTGTCTATAGGATTATATCAGGCCTTGCAATTTATTTGGGACTTAACCCAAACGACCTAAAACTTATCACAGCTTTAATTGTTATAGGCTTCATTTCCTACAACAATTACCTAGCCAATAGAAAATATAAAAGGATGGTTAAAAATGCTTGAAATTAAAAACATTTCCAAAACTTTCAACATAGGCACAAACGAAGAAAATACAATATTTAAGGACTTCTCCCTAAAGATCGAAGAAGGCCTAGCTACAACCATCATAGGGCCTAACGGCTGCGGTAAGTCTACCTTGATGAATCTAATAAGCGGAAGCCTTCCCCTAGATTCGGGACAGATTTTAGTAAATGGGGTAGAGATCAGCAAACTTAGCGAGGAAAAAAGAGCCAAATATATGGGCAAGGTCAACCAAGATCCCAAAGACGGGGTGGCGACCAACCTAGATATTTACGAAAACATGGCCCTAGCCCTAAAAAAGGGAGAGAAATTCGGCCTAAGATCTCTTAAGAAAAGTTCGGATACAGAAGAAATAGTAAGAAGGCTCAAGAAATTAAAGCTAGGTCTTGAAAATAAACTCCACACCAAGACGGGCCTACTTTCAGGAGGACAAAGACAATCCCTAGCCCTTCTTATGGCGACAGCCAAAAAGCCGGACCTCTTATTATTAGACGAGCACACAGCAGCCCTTGATCCAAAGACCAGTAGAAACATAATGGACATGACAAGAAGCCTTATAGATAAGGAAAATATGACAACTCTTCTAATCTCCCACAACCTAAGAGACGTGGTAAAATACTCCGATAGGATAATAATGCTAAACAAGGGAGAAATCGTCCTAGACCTTAGGGCGAAAGATATAACAGAAGACGACCTAGTCAAAGCCTACAAGGAAAAATTAGGAGAATAATATAAGACCACTAGTAATTCAAGCTAGTGGTTTTCAAATAAAAGAATTTAACGTTAAGGAAAATTTGACAGATGGGTAAATCAGTGCTATATTATAAATAACAAAGAGAAGAAGGGAGGGTCCTATGAAAGAAGTTCATATATTGGACACTTTAGAAGAGGTAAATATAGTAAGTGATCCCATAAGGCTTAAAATTATTATGACTTTAGGAGCCACGCCTAAGACAGCTCAGGACTTGTCGGATGCCCTAGGAGTTAGCAGGTCCAAGATCCACTACCACCTTAAAATACTAGAACAAAATGGAATTGTCGAGGTAGTAGATACAGAGCTTATAAATGGGATTACCCAAAAATATTTCCTACCAGTAGCCAAGGCCTTTATACCAAATAGCGAAATATTTAATAACAATTTGGAAGAAAAGCAATTCACCTTCAAAATCCCTAAGAAATCTTATGAGTCTTTTGAAAAAGACTTAAATGAATTAATAGAAAAATACAGGGAAGATGACGGAGATGGTGAAAGCTTCCAAGTACAAATCTATAAATTATCTTAGAGCCAGCAAGTAGAGTCTTGCTGGTAAAAAATACGCAACTGTCAACAAAAACTAAACGTTAAAAATTAAAAGTCTTGTGATAAATAATTCAGAATCATCTTGTATAAATTCAATTACAAAATTTGTTTACTGAATTAGTAAAAAAGCAAAGGAGGATATATCAGCTAAGTAAATACAAATCTATAAATATCTTAAGCCAGTAAGGAGAAGCTTACTGGTAAAAAAATACACAACTATCAATAAAAACTAAACGTTAAATATAAGGAGAATGTTAAAAATGATTAAAAACAAAGATTTCTATGTCCTGCTTCTAGGACGATTAATTACAAATTTTGGCGATAGCCTTTATGCAATAGCTTCAACTCTCTTGGTTTACCAGATGAGTGGGTCTACTATCTATTCAGGTATTACCCTTTTTCTAGCCTCATCAACAGCCCTTGTTCAATTACTTCTAAGCCCAATCTTAGATAAGATTAATATGAAGAAGTTTTTGACCCTCTCCCAACTTATCCAAGCTATCTTGATATTGATAATTCCTGCCTTGTATTATTTGGAAAAATTAAATGTCTACCACATTATGGTTCTTATGCCAATAATTTCCTTGATTAACCAGCTAGTTTATCCTGGACAGATTTCTCTATTGCCTAAGATTCTTTCAGAAGAAGAGCTTGTAACAGGAAATTCCTTGATGACTATGGCCTACCAAGGCTCAAATGCAATCTTTGATACCCTAGCAGGTTTTATTATAGCAATCTTTGGCTTTATGACTGCTTTTTATGCTGATAGCGTAAGTTTTATCTTGACTGGCCTTTTGTTCTGTCTCTTATCCAAAAAGCTTAGTCATTATAATGAAAGAGAAAATCAAGGAGGGGATTCTGCCATTAAAAATCACTTCAAGAGTCTTAAAGAAGGTCTAGATTTATTTAAGGATTCTAGGATTTTTGCCCTAGTCCTTGGAGTGGTCTTTATAAATTTCTCTGCCACATCTATAAGTGCAGTCTTACCTGCCTTTGCTAGAGATGAAATCTTTTATAGTCTGATGCTTGCAGGAATGGGGCTAGGCGTCCTCCTTGGTTCTTTGTTTGCAGGTCTTCCAAAGCTAAAGGAAGTATCTTTAGGTAAACTTTATGTTTATGGAATGCTCATAGTCTCCTTAGCCTGGATATCTCTTTCCTACTTTGCTGCAAATATTAAGCTTGCAGTCGCCTTGTACGCTCTTGGTTGGTTTGTAGTAGGAATAGTTAATGTCTATGCCCAAACTATGGTCCAGATGCTTGTTCCAAGTGAGAAGATTGGTTCGGCCATGGGGGCCATGATTGGTATATCTACATTTATGGCGCCTGTCGGGGCCTTGGTCGGAGGTTTTCTTGGAGAATATTTATCAAGCTCAAAAGCGATTTTTATAGGAAGTTTCATAATTCTTTTGGTTGCTCTTTACTGGGCCATAAATAAAAATATTAGGAAACTTCCAGCCGTAAATGATTTTATGAAATAAAATAAACCCACTAGCTTATAAGAAGTGAGTGGGTCTATTAGGGGAGTGATTTAGTTTACCATCAAGTAGTTGAAGGCTCCTAGGGCTGCTGTTGCACCAGAGCCTGCAGCTATTACAATTTGTTTGAAGGCGGTCTCTGTAGCATCTCCTGCTGCAAAAACCCCTTCGACATTGCTTGCGCCATTCTTGTCCGTTATTATTTCACCGTGTTTATTTAGCTGAACTTCACTTTCATCAAGCCACTCCGTATTAGGAACAAGGCCTACTTGGATAAAGCAGCCGTCGATGGCTATGTCCTTTTCTTCGCCAGATACTCTATCAGTGAATTCTAGGCTCTGAACCTTGCCATCTCCATAAAGACCAGTCGTTTGGGCGTTGGTTATTATTTCTACATTTTCTAGGCTTCTTAGCTTATCTTGGAGGATTTTGTCAGCCTTAAGCTCTGGGAGAAACTCTATAACTGTAACCTTTTTGGCAAGATTAGCAAGATCAATTGCAGCTTCCACACCGGAATTGCCGCCTCCAATTACTGCTACTGGCTTATCCTTAAAGAGGGGACCATCACAGTGGGTGCAGTAGGCAACTCCCTTGTTTCTAAACTCAGTTTCTCCAGGAATTCCTATAAGCCTCCACCTAGCTCCTGTCGCAAGAATAGCTGTTTTTGCTTGTAGAGAAATATCATTATCTAGGGTTATTTCAATGATTTTTTCTTCGTCATTCCTCTTTATATCTTTTGCCAAAGCTCCTGTCATGATGTCCACACCAAGGGCTTGGACTTGATCTTTCATCTGATTCATAAAATCAGGGCCTTCTGTATATTTAAAGCCAGGAATATTTTCTATGGCGAGGGTTTCGTTGACTTGGCCACCAAATTCACTAGCTACAAGTCCTGTCCTAAGTCCCTTTCTTGCTGCATAAATTGCAGAAGTTGCAGCGGCAGGGCCTCCACCAACTATGAGAACATCGAAGATATCCTTGTTTTCAAAGTGACTTGTATCTTTCGCACTTCCTAAAAGATCTAGGATCTTATCCATAGATTGCTTGCCGCCTTCAAAGAAGTCTCCGTCCTTAAAGATAGCAGGAACGGCAAGGACATCACGGCTTTCTGCCAAGTCCTTAAACATACCACCTTCAATCATAGTGTGGTTAATATTTGGATTTAGAATCGCCATTATATTGAAGGCTTGAACCACGTCTGGGCAATTGTGGCAGGAAAGAGAAACTACTGTTTCAAAATCCATCTTACCATCAAGGGCTTCTATTCTAGCCTTGCTTTTATCATCAAGCTTAGGACTAACTCCTCCCACTTGAAGGAGTGCAAGGGCAAATGAGGCGAACTCATGGCCTAGGGGAAGGCCTGCAAAGACAATCTCTCCATGGTCAAAGTCTCCTCTAAGGTCAAAGGAAGGAGTATATTTAAGCCTTTTTTCCTCGACCTTAATTTTATTAGATAGGCCTGCTACGTCATCAATAAAGCCTTTAAGCTTCTTGGAATTTTCATCATCATTAACAGAAAGCCCAATAACGACTTCTGTTTTTAATAAGTCAAGATATTGGGCTAACTGGTTCTTTAAATTTTGATCTAACATATTAGATTTTTCCTACAAGGTCAAGTCCTGGAGTAAGGGTAGCATCCTCTTCGCTCTCCCACTTAGCAGGACAAGCTTCGCCTGGGTGAGAAGCAACATACTTAGCTGCCTTAATCTTGTTGATATTTACATTTGCCTTTCTACCGATTCCATCTGCATTGATTTCGATAGTTTGGATTATATTTTCAGGATCAACAACAAGAGTTGCTCTTAAAGCTTTGCCTGATGCGTCAAGTAGGTCAAGATCTCTAGTAAGGTCTTTGTTTGAGTCACCAATCATTGTGTATTCGATCTTACCGATGGCCTCACTGTTATCATGCCAAGCCTTGTGAACGAAGTGGGTATCTACAGATATTGAGTAAACTTCAGCCCCAAGTTCCTTTAATTCCTTATATGATTCTTGCATATCTTCAAGCTCTGTCGGACATACAAAAGTAAAGTCTGCTGGATAAAATATTAGGACAGTCCACTTATCTAGGAGGTCCTTATCAGTAACAGTAACAAATTCTTCCTTAGATGGATCATAAGCACCTAAACTAAACTCTGGTAATCTTCTTCCTATAAAAGCCATATATATTCTCCTTAGTTTATATTTAGAGTTCAAAAGATTAAAATAATTATAATAATCATTATCACTCTTCTAAATATAATTATAATCATTCTAAATTAAAAGTCAAACTAAATCCTTAAATTTTTAGAAAAATCACCGGACCAAATATATTTTGACTTTAGTAAAGTATGATAATTCCTTATATTCTAGGCAAAGTACATCCTTATCTACAATAATTAAAGGTATCTTAATGAATTACTTGATTTCAAACTCACGATTTCATGAAATAAGATAAGTTTATTAAGTTTTTGATATTTTAAATATGTATTTTGTACATTTAATATTTTTCAATACACATAACATATAAAAAACACTATAAATACCTATTTTATAGTATAAGATAGGATTTCCTATCCCTAGACTGGTAAGAGGAAGGGGTATCTGAAATGATAGATCCATGTCAGGGTCTACTCTATTCTTAAGTTCTATCATGGCAAATGTAATTAGTCACTATATTTATAAATAGTTAGATAGTAATGAAGATGAATAGTAACTAGCCAAGAAAAAAAGACTGGAGCGGACGCTCCAGTCTTTTAATATGTCCAAAATGATGAACTCTATTCTTTTAGTCACTCATAGTATACTAATATTAATGGTATATTACAAGTTAAAGTAGTAATATACAAGATTTATTGTAAAAAGTTGATAAGTTTTGTAATAGCAAAATAATCATACAGCTACTATGCTTTACAAGTTAGTGGTTTTCTTATAAAAAAAGGATAGAAAATTAACATAATCTTACATTTATTGTATAGTGTAGGTGGAAATGTTTTACGAAAGGAAGAAAAATGGATAAAAAAATTATTGAGATAAACGAAAAGCTAAAGGGCGGAGTTATCATGGACGTTATTAACGTCGAGCAAGCAAAGATAGCAGAAGATGCTGGTGCTGTTGCAGTAATGGCCCTTGAAAGAGTCCCTGCAGATATAAGAGCTGCTGGTGGAGTTTCAAGAATGAGCGATCCTGAAATGATAGGAAAAATCATGGATGCAGTTTCTATTCCAGTCATGGCTAAGGTTAGGATTGGTCATTTTGTAGAAGCACAAATCCTTGAAGCTTTAGGAATTGATTACATAGATGAATCAGAAGTTCTATCTCCTGCCGATGATGAAAACCATGTAAATAAGGCAAAATTTGAAACACCTTTTGTTTGTGGAGCAAGGGACTTATCAGAAGCTCTTAGGAGAATCAAAGAAGGTGCTTCAATGATTAGAACTAAGGGAGAAGCAGGAACTGGTGATGTAGTCCAAGCTGTAAGACACCTAAGAAAAATCAATTCACAAATAGCAGAAGTAGCAGGCCTTACTGATGATGCTCTTTACACAAAGGCCAAAGACCTTCAAGTTGATTATGACTTATTAAAATATGTAAGAGATAATAAGAGACTTCCTGTTCTAAACTTCTCTGCAGGTGGAGTAGCAACTCCAGCAGATGCTGCCCTTATGAGACAATTGGGAGCTGAAGGAGTATTCGTTGGATCTGGTATATTTAAATCAGGCGATCCAGAAAAAAGAGCCAAGGCTATAGTAAAGGCTGTAGCAGGATATAAGGATCCTAAAGTTCTCCTTGAAGTAAGCAAAAACCTAGGAGAAGCTATGGTAGGAATAAATCCTTCTGAGATAGAAGAAATAATGGAATTAAGATAAAAAATTGGTGATGTAGCAGAAAATTATCCTGCTCATCACCTTTTTCTTTTGCTACTTAGTAAGAGTTTTTTAATTTCTCTTCTTATTAATATTTAAAATCAAAGAAGCAGATAAAACTAGGACCATACCCAAGGCAAGTCTTAGGGTAAAGACTTCTCCTAGAACTATAACTGATAGGATAGATCCGAAAAGAGGAATAAAGAGCTTATATATCCCAAATTCGTTTGCGGAGTGTTTTTGAAGGACTAGGGTCCAAATAGTAAAGGCAGTTGCTGAAATGAAGGCTGCATAAACTAAGAGGATAGCCGCTTTGCCTGTAAAGGAAATCCATCCTCCACTAAGGCTTCTTCCTACTATAATTAAGATTATAGAACCTACAAAAAACTGAAGTCCTGTAAGAAGGTATCCATTCATGCCCTTTCCGTACTTTCTTACAAGAACTGTACACAAGGCGTTTATTGAGGTAGAAACTATGATAAATCCTTCTCCGGTAAGCTTCATAGCCTCTCCACCGATTGGTTTTCCAGTATTTGTGATAATAATTCCAATAGTTCCTATGACTAGAGCCAGGATCATCTTCGAATTAATCTTATCTTCCGGCAAAAGTAGAGCGGAAAATATAACTACTATAAATGAATTTGCTGCTTGGATGATTGAAGATTTGACCCCGAAAGTGTTTGACAGACCTATATAGTAGAAAAGATACTGGATACTAGTCTGAATCAAACCTAAAATTATGACAAACTTCCAATCGAGTTTCCTAATATCCTTATAATTCTTATCGAAAATAAGAAAATAAATAAGGGTTATGATACCAGCCATGAAAAACCTGATTCCAGCTACGAGAATCTTTTGGCCAGTGTCGCTTGCCCCGATTCCAAGCTCTAGGTAGGTTGTCTTTATAGTAGGGATTGCTGAGCCCCACAAAAACATAGCGAAAATCGAAAAAATAATCGCAAATTTTTTATTCTTTAACAAATTAACTCCTCCTCTTGTATTGTATAAATAAATATATCTAATAATGACTTAATCACTTTACTAATTAATTAAAAATTAGCAAAAGCTTTTATTTTGCGAATCGCTTTCATAAAACTATCGTATATGCTATAATAGTAATATATCACAGATAAAGGAGAGGAAATGAAGAAGATTACGAGATTCTTAATGGCGATGATTATGATCTTTTCCCTAAGTGCTTGTGGAAATGCCGATAAGAAGACAGAAGAAGTAAACGAAGACCAAAAGACCGAGACTAAGGTCGAAGAAAAGAAAGACGATAAGGAAAGCGAAGATAAGAAAGAAGCAGGAGAAGCTGAAATAGACCTTCCTGACTTTGAAGGAAGAAATCTAAACGTAGTCGCTACAAGCGATTCTTATGTACCTTTGTTCGATAAGTTCAGCGAACTAACAGGAGCTAAGGTAGAATTCTTATCAATGTCTTCTGGAGAAGTTATAACTAGGACAAAGGCTGAAGGCAAGCCAATGGCAGACTTATGGTTTGGCGGCGGACTCGATGCCTTTATGGCAGCTAAGGAAGATGGCCTCCTTGATTCCTACAAGTCAGAAATGACAGATAAGGTTCCAGAAAGATTTAGAGATGAAGAAGGTTACTACACATCCAAGGGTCTTACAGTAGTAGGTTTTATTGTAAATGATCAAATCCTTGAAGAAAAGGGACTAGAAGCTCCAAAAACATGGAAAGACCTCGCCAAGGAAGAGTACAAGGGAGAGATAATCATGTCAAATCCTGCAATCTCTGGGACAAACTATGCAGCCCTTAAGGGACTTCTCGACCTTTATGGAGAAGAAGAAGGCTGGGATCTTTTTGAAAAAATCAATGAAAATATAGATTTCTATTCAAAAAGAGGAAAAGACCCTCAAGAGAAGACTGCCCAAGGAGAATTTGCTATTGGAATCATTCCTGTAGACAAAAAGGCCTTCGATGCTGCTGAGGATAATGGACTTTCTGTAGTTTATCCAGAAGATGGAGTAAGCTGGGTGCCAGAAGGAGTTGCGGTATTTAAGGATAGTGAAAATGCCGATGTAGCCAAGACTTTTGAGGACTTTATGTTGACAAAAGAAGCACAAAAGATGATCGCAGAAATCGACGGCAAGGATACTAACCAACTAATCGTCGAAGGAGCAGAGGGCTTTGATCTAGGTCTTCCTAAGGACAAGCTAGTCGACGAGGACCTATCAACATTTGGTACAAAGAGAGATGAAATATTAAATAAATTCAAAGAAATAGCCAAGGATAAGGCTAGCGAAGAATAATAAGTGAGGAGCTTTTACAAAATAGACTTATATAGTTTGCTTGTAAGAGCTCTTTTTATAAGAGGAATATGACTTGATTAAAAAATTAAAATCCCTAATAGTGCCGACAATCTTAAGTTTAAGTGTAATAATCTTTATCCTAATGCCCTTTGCCTATGTATTTAAAGAGGCATTTTTTCTCGAGTCTGGCTTTAGTCTTGAAAATTTCATAAAAGTTTTGGGGATGAAGAAATTAATAGGAAATTCCCTTAAACTTTCCTTAGGAACTAGCATCCTTTCTGTCCTAAGCTCTGTCTTTGTGAGTCTTTTCTTTTATCTATCAGATAAGAAGATAAGGACGATTATAACTACTATTTTATCCATAACCCTGATCTCCCCACCCTTTGTAACTAGCCTATCTTACATAAATTTATTTGGCAGGCGTGGTTTTATTAGCCATGACCTCCTAGGTCTATCCATCAATCCTTACAATATGCGGGGGATTATGACCATGCAGACAGTATCCTTTCTGTCCTTAAACACCCTCCTTCTTGTAGGTTTTTTGGAAAAAATTGATCAGAGGATAATTGATTCTGCGAGAGGTCTTGGAGCTAGTACTAATAATATTATATTTGATATCCTCCTTCCTTCTATGAAAAATGGGATCTACACTGTCTTTATGCTTAGTTTCTTTAAGTCTATAGCGGACTTCGCCACTCCCAATATTATAGGGGGCAAGTTTTCTGTCCTAGCCTTAGAGGCCTACTTCGAGGTAATAGCCAATGGGAATCTCTCTATCGCAGCTTCAATGAATATAATAATTCTATTTTTGACCCTGGTAATTTATTTTATCTTTGCTAGAAATAAGGAAACTAATACTAAACTTGGACTAAGCAATGAAGCTAGGGGGCTTAAGCTTTACAAAAAAACTATCTTGTATTACATAATAGCTCTTGTATCTATCTTCTTGATTCTTGTCTTAAGTATTCTCTATATATCTATAATCTTTACTGCATTTACGAAAATGAAAAGAGGAAGCTTGGTCTTTACTCTCGATAACTTCAAGGATACTGGTAGATACATCAACTCTATTACTCTAAGGTCTATAGGCTATTCATTAATATCAGCCCTAGGCGGCAGCCTTTTAAGCATGCTTATAGGATATTTCTTGATAATCAAGAGGGTCAAATACATGAAAGTAATAGATTATTTTGCCAACTTACCCTATATAATTCCTGGCATGTTTTTCGGTCTGGGCTATCTCTTGTTCTTTAGGGGAAGGCCCTTCTACCTAACTGGAACGAGCGCTATTGTAATCCTTAACGTCACCTTCAAGCAATTGCCCTTTTCGACTAGGTTATTCAATGCGTCAATGAAATCAATCGACAGGAATTTATTACAGGCTATCAGAGACCTAGGAGGAGGATCCTTCTATGAAGTAAGGGATGGGATTATCCCTCTAAGTAGAGAGAGCATAAGGGTAAGTTTAATCAATGCCTTCACAACAACAATGACTACTGTTGGATCGATTATATTTTTGGTCTACCCATCCAAAAAGCTCATGACCCTAGTGATGTTTGATGTTATTAATAGTGGTAAATACAACGAGGGATCAGTAATTGCCCTATATATTCTTTTGATTTGCCTGGTATTTAACCTACTAATCCAGTTTCTGACAAGGGGACTAAGGAGGAAAGATGTATCTAGAAATAAAAAACTTAAGTAAAAAATACGGAGACAAGTATGCTGTAAAAGACATTTCCTTTGGCCTGGAAGAGGGAAAATTCTTGTGCCTTTTGGGCCCTTCAGGCTCTGGCAAGTCTACTATTCTTCATTCTATCGGAGGTTTCTTGGACCATGTAGGAGAAATTATAATCGATGGGGAAGATATAAGTAATAAAAGTCCTGAAGAAAGGGACGTATCGACAGTTTTTCAATCATATGCAATATTTCCTCATATGAATGTCCTAGAAAATGTAATGTATGGGCTCAAATTTAAGGCCAAGGATTTAAGCAAAAAAGAGAAAAAAGAAAGAGCTCTAGATGTAATAGAAAAAGTTGGTCTTAAGGGATTTGAGAGAAGATATGAAAGCGAGCTATCCGGCGGGCAAAAGCAGAGAGTAGCCCTTGCCAGAAGCCTAGTTGTAAAACCCAAGCTCCTCTTAATGGATGAGCCCCTATCTGCTCTTGACTATAATTTGAGAAATAAAATGCAAGAAGAAATAAAAAGAATACAAAAGGACTTCAAGATAACGACTATCTTTGTAACCCACGATCGAAATGAAGCCTTCGCTATGGCAGATGAGATAATTATCCTAAAGGAGGGAAGGCTTATAGAAAAAGCAAGCCC
>NZ_JALEIL010000149.1 GCF_022770135.1 Anaerococcus sp.
CAAGACCGTTTCAGAAATCAACAACAAGCCTGTCCAGGACACCAACGAGATGAGCTTTGTTGTATTGAAGGATTCTGAAATTAAAAGCCTTGCAGACATAGGAGATAAGGAAATCGCCACAGCAGGAGACATGGATAAGGAAAATTCCACCAAGGCCTTTGCAAAATACAAGGAAGATTACAAAAAGGAATTAATTGAAAGAAACTTCGACAATTATCAAGCTTCTGCCACAGCCCTACTAGATGGAGATGCTGAGGTCATGCTTCTTAACGAATCTTTTAGGCCAATCCTAGATGAGACAATCGAGGGATTTTCAGAGAAAACCCGTGTACTTGAGTCTGTTCTAGTGAAAGGTGTAGAGAAGAAGAAGGAAGAAAAGAAAGAAGTCGCAGAGGATCAATCTTTCAATATCTTCCTATCAGGAATTGACACATCAGGTAGTCTATCCAACGTATCAAGGTCTGATGTCAACATGGTCCTAAGTGTCAACCCAAAAGAGAAGAAAATCCTAATCACAACTATCCCAAGAGATACCTACCTATCCATAGGAGGGGAAGGGGACAAGTACGATAAGCTAACCCACGCTGGTCTTTACGGAGTAGATACTTCAATCAAGAGTATAGAGGCACTTCTAGATATCAAGATCGACTACTATGGCAAGGTCAACTTCACAACTCTAGTAGATCTAATAAACGCCCTAGGAGGAATCACAGTGGACAACCCAACAGCCTTTACTTCAACCCATGGAGGCTATGACTTCCCTCAAGGAAAGATAGAAATGGACGGAGACATGGCACTTGCCTTCTCTAGAGAAAGATACAATCTAGAAGAGGGAGACTTCGACAGAGGGAAAAACCACACCCGAGTCCTAACAGGAATCATAAGAAAAATGCTAAGCACTGAAATGCTCCTAAACTTCAATGAAATAGCAGATATAGCCCTAGAATCAGTCAACACAGATGTGCCATACGAGAAGATGATAGAGCTAGTCAACAAACAACTAGCCGATGGAGGCGAATGGCAAATAGAAAGCGAAGCCCTAAAAGGAAAAGGAACCATGGACCTTGACTCCTACTTAATGCCAAACGCAAGCCTCTACATGATGGTCCCAAGCAAGGACTCCATAGAAAATATTCATAATAATATTGAGGAAAATAATAAGTAAAGAGATATCTCGAATTACTCTCAACATAAGGAGGTAGGAAAGCTATGCTTTCCTACAAATTCCCTTGTTTCGAGGATAAGCCCGTCCGGCTAGTAGAGGACTGGAGAAGCCTATTAAGAAAAAGTTAAAGAATAATTATTTAAAGGCTAAAAGAGATATCTCGACTACGCTCGACGGTAGTTTGCGGGCTTAGTTGCACTTCGCCTCGAAAAGCCTCGATTAAGGGCTGCCATCAATTCACTTATGTTCATTGTGGCCAGACCCATTAGATATAAGGGGAAGGAAAGTTATGCTTTCCTACAGTTTCCCTTACCTCGACCGAAGCGGAGAGGTCTCACGTGTTATATAAAAAGTTCAATTAATTAAAAACTTTGAATTATAGAAAGAGATATCTCGACTACGCTCGATATAAGGGGAAAGAAAACAGAGTTTTCTCTCCGTTTCCCTTGTTTCGACCGAAGCGGAGAAACCTCACGTGTTACTTTTAAAAAATAGTTAATATTATACTTCGAAATACAGCGGAAACATATAATCTCCACCTCGACAGAGCGAATGAAATGAGTGACGAGAGGTCTACAGTCTAAGATGACATGTAAATAGAAAAGATTAAGTAATCTATGAAATCCAGGTAGATATCTCGGCTACGCTCGATATAATGGGGAAGGAAAGTTTGCTTTCCAACTATTACCCTTACCTCGACCGAAGCGGAGAGGTCTCACGTGTTATATAAAAAGTTCAATTAATTAAAAACTTTGAATTATAGAAAGAGATATCTCGACTAACGCTCGATATAAGGGTGATGGAAAGCTCGCTTTTCTACAATTTCCCTTGCTTCGACCAACGTGGAGAAGCCTCATGCAATAAACTGTATCACAAAAAATAGTTTATTCTAATAAAACAAACACAAACTAAAAACACCCAAGCAAACAAAAAGGAAAAGATATGGGACACACCACAATCTTGTTGATGATTATTACAATTTTATCAAAAATATTTGGCTTTGTCCGTGAATCTGTTATGGCAGCTGTCATTGGCGCAGGGGATATCAAGTCCATCTACGTCACTGCCACCACCATCCCTGATATCATGATGTACACTGTCATAACAGGGATTGTCTCTGCCTACATCACAGTCTACACTAGGATTCGTACGGATAAGGGAGAAAGTGAGGCCAATAGCTTTACCTCAAACCTTATCAATGTCCTAATGGTCTATGGTGCTATTATCTTTTTCCTAATAATAATATTTGCAGGTCCAATATCTAAGATTTTCTCACCCAAACTTATAGGCGAAACCCACGACATGGCTACATCCTTTACCAGGATCATGGCGGTATCAATCTTTGCCTTCCTTTACTCTGCGGTCATCAGAGGCTTTCTCAACGTGCGAAATAACTTCATCGACCCAGTAGTCACAGAGATAATCTTAAATATATTTGTAATTTCTGCAACCCTTCTTACGGGAGTCTTCGACAATCCCTATATCCTCATCATAGGAGCCCTTATAGGAAACATCATCCAGTTTATCAGATTCCCATTTGCCAGCAAGAAGAAGGGCTTTTCCTATGAGAGAAAGCTCGACTTCAAGGATCCCTACATCAAGTACCTCCTTGCCATCATGATTCCAATCATCATATCTAACGCTGCTAACAAGATCTCTGTCCTAATAGATAAATCCATGGCGTCAGGTCTACTCGGCATCGACACAGTGGCCAAGGTATTCTACACAGAAAACATGCTCGACTTCATAGTAGAAGTCGTCACGATAAACATAGCTACCATCACCTTCCCCCAAGTCGCAAAACTTGGTAATGAAGGGAAAATAGACGCCATGAAGGAAAAGACAGCAAGCACCTTAATCCTAACCCTTGCCCTAGTAATACCAGCCACCTTCGGCATGATGACTCTAGCAAGGCCCATTATT
>NZ_JALEIL010000005.1 GCF_022770135.1 Anaerococcus sp.
GATTTGATATAATTATCAAAGGAGGAAGTTATGGGAATAAGATTTAGAAAAAGTATAAATTTAGGCAAGGGCTTTAGGATAAACATGTCAAAGACTGGTCTAGGATTTTCCTGGGGAGGAAAGGGATTTAGACTAACCAAAACTGCTAAGGGAAATATCAGAGGAACAGCCTATATCCCTGGAACGGGCCTATCCTATCAGAAAGAATTTAAAAATCCCCTAAATGATTTTGGGAAAAATCATATGAAAGATAATAAAAATAAAGAAGGGAAAACAATAAATAAAAAATCTCCTATCGACTTTAAGAATATCCAGTCGACCGCCCTGGAAGATGTTCTAGAAAGTAGAAAGGCAGAAAGACCCTACAAGCTTGTCGGCCTTATTCTTTCTGTTGTAGGAATATTTTTATTTTTTATAAATCCCTTATTCATAGGCCTTACAATAATAGGTGCTATTCTTTATTTTTATAAGAAAAATCCAGAACCAGTAAGCTTAGAATATGACTTCGAAGAAGGATCCAAGGAAGAATACGACCTTAGCAATAAGCTTTTGGCTGGGATATTAGAAAGTGATGAAGTCTTTCTAATAAATGATCTAGAAAATGATCTAATCCTAGATAGAAGCCCTCTAAGACTAGTAAAGGGCCTTCCTAATGGAATAGATACAAATGTAGATATAATAAGCCTTAAAGCTGATGGTATAAGCATAAGCTTCTTGCCAGATGCTCTTTTACTTGCGAAAAACAAGGACCTTAAGGCAATTGACTATAAGGACCTAAGGGTAGATCTTAGGGCAGAAGACTTCAAGGAGGAAGGGAGAGTCGCAAAAGATGCAACAATCCTAGAAAAAACCTACAAGCACACAAACAAAGACGGAAGTCCAGATAAAAGATATAAGGATAATCCAGAAGTAAGCCTGGTAGAATACGGAATCCTACAAATGGAAAATTCTGATTTGAATTTGATGATTGGCTTTTCTGATACAGTAATTGATGGTGAGTAATTCATTAGATTGAGATTTTATATTTAAAAAAAAGGCAGGAGCAAAGCTTATAAGTTTAACTCTTGCCTTTTTTGCCTTTTATTTGTCGGCTATTATTACTCTAATGCCCTTTTCTTTTAAATAACTAATCCATTCTTTTTTTATATTTTTATCTGTTACAACAATATCAACATCATCAATTTCACAAAAATGAACGGCCTTTACTGCATCGAATTTGCTTGAATCTACGAGCAAAATCACCTCGAGAGAATTCTTGATAATTAACTTTTTAGTAGCTAACTCGTAGGAGTTGGCGCAAGTTATACCCAAATTTTTATGTACTCCAGCTGCTGATAGGAAGACCTTGTTTGCTCTTGTGTTTTCAATAACATTAAGGCTAGCCTGGGATTCAAACATTCCTGTATTTCTGTGGAAAAATCCACCTGCAAGAATAAGGTCGATATTATCCTTATACATCAAATTTAGGAAGTTATTTGATGAAAAAACAAGACATGTTGAGGAAATATCATTAGAAATATACTTAGAAAGCTTATCTGTAGTAGTTCCAGTATCTATTATTACAATATCTCCATCAGCAATTAGCTTAGAAGCCCTTCTTCCAATCAAGTCTTTTTGCCTGTTGTTTAACTTCAAATTCTGATCTAGGTCATAGTCCGACTCTATCTGCGATATGGTAGGGTTGTTTAATGAAGGGTTATAAACAACAGCCCCATGGTAGACCTCTATAATGTTATTTTCTTCAAGGATTTTTATATCTCTTCTTATAGTCATCTCAGAGACTGACAAGTCACTTGCCAATTCCTTTATGGAAGACCCGTTTTTATTCTTGACTATGCTTATTATCTTATTTAATCTTTCGTCTTTTTTAGCCATATACTCCAACCACCTTTAGCTTAATTGTACCCTAAATATCTTATAAATTAAGAGCTGGTGACCATCTTGATAAAATAATGGTAAAATTATAACATTTTATGTTGACAAAATAACAAAACTGATGTAATATAGAATTATCAAAAGGAAATACTAGTCTAGACACGAGGAAAACCTTTAACAAGTAAGGAGAGGAAAATGGAAAACAAAGAAATATACGGTCACATAGACCATACTTTATTGAAAGCTTTTGCTAAATGGGAAGATATAGAGAAACTTTGTGATGAAGCAGTGAAATATCAAACAGCTTCAGTTTGTATACCACAAACATATATAAAAAGAGTTAAGGAAAAATATGGTGATAAACTAACAATTTGTACAGTAATTGGCTTCCCTCTAGGATACAATCTAAGAGAATCAAAGATTGTAGAAGCAGAACAATCCCTTGCCAATGGAGCAAGTGAGATAGATATGGTCGTAAATATCTCAGATGTTAAAAACGGAGACTACAAGAAGGTAGAAGATGAGATAAGAGCTATTAAGGAAGCTGTAGGAGATAAGATCCTTAAGGTAATTATAGAAACTTGCTATTTGACAGAAGAAGAAAAAATTGCTATGTGCGAAGCAGTTACTAAGGCAGGAGCTGATTATATCAAGACATCCACAGGCTTTGGTACGGACGGAGCTAGGATGGAAGATGTACTTCTATTTAATAAACACATAGGAGAAAATGTTAAAATAAAAGCAGCTGGTGGAGTTAGAACAAAAGAAGACCTAGTAGCCTTCATAGAAGCAGGTTGCGACAGAATAGGAACAAGCTCAGCTATAAAGATGCTTAAGGGCGAAGAGAATAAGTCAGATTATTAGAGGATCTTATTAAAAATAAAAAGAGAGTATTTTTAATAGTTTTAGATTCTGTGGGCATTGGAGAAATGCCAGATGCTCACAAATATGGCGATGAGGGTAGTAATACCCTTGCTGCT
>NZ_JALEIL010000012.1 GCF_022770135.1 Anaerococcus sp.
GCAAGGCCAATTTGATTGCCGTAGGAAGAATATCCCAAAGCCGCTTCCTTGGTAATCTTTGCTTGTGGGAGTTTTCCCTCTAGGGTATCCTCGTAAGCTTCCTTTATATTTCCAGCTCCACTTAGTCTCATGGCTTGGTAGACATAGCTTCTTCCAGAAAGTGGATCTCTTATAGCCCCTCCAAGACAAGTGGATGCTCCACCAAATGGCTCTATTTCTGTTGGATGGTTGTGAGTTTCGTTCTTAAACATTAGTAGATAATCTTCTAAGCTTTCCTTACCATCCTTTAGGACCCTAACCTTAGTAAAGACAGAGCAGGCATTAATCTCCTTACTTACTTCTAGATCATCGAAATTATCATTGGCCCTCATATATTTAGAAAGGATCGTTCCAAAGCTCATGAGATTAATTGGCTTTGTAAGGCCTAGCTCATCACGCATCTTTAGATACTTGTCGAAGGATTTCTTAATAGACTCATCAAGAAGGGTCTTTGCTTCGATATTTATATCTAGATAGGTGTTAAAGGTCGTATGCCTACAGTGGTCTGACCAGTAGGTGTCTAAGATTTTGATTTCAGTCTCATTTGGATCTCGATCTTCTTCTATAAAATAATCTTTAACCATCCTCAAGTCATCAAGACTCATAGCCAAGGAGTGTTCTTCTATGAAATTTCTTAGTTTATCATCATCAAAGTCTCTAAAGCCATCATAGCTTATATTTTCTAGATTCTTCTCATGGCTTAGCTTAAGGCTTGTTGGAATTCCCAAAAGATTTACCCTATGAGAATCAACTGGATTAATAATAAATTCTTCTATCTTTACAAGGTCCTCTGGACTTACTCCACTAATTTCATAAACTGTAGCAGCCCTTACTAGGAGATTTGGATCATCTATTACAAGCGATGCTGTATCTAAAACGCCTTGCTCCCTTTGGTTAAATTGACCTGGAAGATATTCGCTTACTATAGTATTTTTAAAGCTTTCTTGAAGCTTAAGGGCTTCATCAAAGGCGTAAGCTGTATCTACTGGAGCTTCGGCGAGGACTGTGTAGAGAAGTTTTTCTATATTTTTATCCTTAGTTTCTAGGTCATATCTTTTATAAATCTTAATACCCTCAAGATTAATCCCAAGAGAATTTTGTATTTTTTCTCTTAGATTTTTGGACTCAAAGTCATAAGCGTCTTTTTTCTTGACGTAGACTCTCTTAACTGATGGACCAATGTCCTTTCTGTAGTATTTACCATCGAAGTGGATTTTCTCAGCGTCTTCATAGACCTTGGCTATAGCCTCATCGAAGCTATGGCTTACGGAAACAACATTTAGGACTCTTCCGCTAGCTGTTAGAATCTTACCTTCTTCTTTCTTTGTTCCAGCATGGATTATCTTTGATTTTATTCCGTCTTCGAATTTTATTTCCTTTGAGACTTCATAGGATAGAGGATATCCTTCTGATGCTAGAACCAAAGAGACTGCTTTTTTGTCGTTTATTTTAAGCTTAACTTGATCTAGCTTTTTAGAAGAAGTTTTCATCAGTAAGTCCAGGATGTCATTATCTATAAGCTCTAATACGACTTGGGTTTCAGGATCTCCGAATCTTACATTGAACTCTAGGACATAAATTCCAGATTCGTTTATCATAAAGCCTATAAAGAGAACTCCCCTGTAGTCGATATTTTCTTTCTTGAATCCTTCTATGATTTTAGGAAGAATTTCTTCGCTTATCTTTTCCTTAAAGGCCTCTGCCTCAACATTTGGAGCATATGTTCCCATTCCACCAGTGTTTGGACCCATTTCTTTATCATAGATTTTCTTGTGGTCTTTGGCTGTTGGAAGAGGAATTATGGTAGATGAATCTGTAAGGGCAAGGAGGCTCATCTCAAATCCATCTACAAATTCTTCAATAATTAAGAACTTATCCATGGCAAGAATCTCGTCAACTTTCTCCCTAAACTCGCTTATCTTATCTATAATGAAAACTCCCTTACCTCCAGCGAGACCATCTCTTTTGAGGACGAGTTTTCCTTTTTCATTTATTAGCTTTTCCCCATAAGCTAGGATTTCATCTTTATCTTCACATCTCAGATAGGCTGGAGTCTTTATGCCGTATTTTTCTAGAAATTTCTTGCAATAGGACTTGCTTGATTCAAACTTAGAAACCTTCTTATTAACTCCAAAAACTTTTAAATCATTTTCTTGGAATCTGTCTACTAGGCCCATACAGAGGGGATCTTCTGGTCCCACTATTGTGTAATCAATCTCCTCTTTTTGGGCAAATTCAAGGAGTTTTTCAATATCAGTAGCCCCTATATCGATATTTTCTCCAATTTCACTTGTCCCAGCATTACCTGGAGCAAAGTAAAGCTTCCTATCATTTGCCTTAATTTTTTCTCCTAAGGCATGTTCTCTTCCACCAGATCCTACAATTAAAATTCTCATTGCTGCTCCTTAATGTTTGAAGTGACGTGATTTACTAAATACCATGCTCATATCGTATTCATTACATTTATCGATTGAGTCTTCGTCCCTTATAGATCCACCTGGTTGAATAATTGAGCTAATTCCCATCTCGTGGGCAAGCTCTACTGTATCTGAGAATGGGAAGAAGGCATCTGATCCAAGGACTGCTCCCTCAAAGTCCCTATCCTTAAAGTGGTCTTTGATAGACTCTAAGGCCCAAACTCTTGATTGTTGGCCTGCCCCACAACCTAGTGTTTTCATGCCCTTGGCTACGACTATGGCGTTTGATTTAACATATTTTACAACCTTTTGGGCAAACAAGAGGTCTTTGATTTCTTCTTCACTTGGTTTTTTGTCAGTTACTACATTTACTTCGTCTTTTCCGAAATCTTTTTCTTGGATAAGGACTTTTCCGTTGAGATATCTTATCTCTTCTCTTACACTTTCATTAGCAAAGTCGACTTTGACAAGTCTTACATTTTTCTTCTTTGTAAGAATTTCTAGAGCTTCTTTAGTAAAGTCTCTAGCTGCTATTATTTCTAAGAATATTTCATGCATTTTTGAAGCTGCTTTCTCATCAACTACTCCATTTACTGCAAGGATTCCTCCAAATATAGATTGGCTGTCGCACTCGAAGGCCTTGATATATGAATCATAGACATCACTACCTACAGCTACTCCACATGGTGATTGGTGTTTTAGCGCAACTACTGCATTTTCTCCTAACTCTTGGGCAAGCTCTAGGGCTGGGTTTAGGTCGTTGTAGTTGTTATAGCTCATTTCCTTGCCGTGGATTACTTCTATATTCTCCATTAGCCCTGTGACGAATGGATCGTTGTAAAGACTTGCCGCTTGTCCTGGATTTTCCCCATAACGTAGATCAGATTCTTTCTCAAATCCGTAGGTCTTATATTTAGATTCTTCTCCAGTAAGTTTGGTGAAGTATCTTGCTATTACTGAATCATAGAAGGCTGTAAGGCTATAGGCCTTCATAGCGAGCCTTTGCCTATAAGCTAGGTCGATATCATCATTTTTAAGTCTTTCGATTAATTCATCATAGTCACTTGGATCTGTTACGATTAGTACATCCTTGTGATTTTTGGCAGCAGACCTTACCATTGATGGACCACCGATATCGATATTTTCGATTATCTCTTCTGGATTTCCCTTCTTAAGAGCCTTTTGAAACTCGTATAAATTGACAACTACTATATCAATCGGTTTTATTTTTAATTCTTCTACAGTTTCACAGTGCTCGGAGTCATCTCTCTTATAAAGAATTCCCCCATGAACATAAGGAGATAAAGTCTTTACTCTTCCTTCTAGGATTTCTGGAAAGTTTGTTATTTCTTCGATTTCTGATACATCTACTCCACTTTCCTTAATTTTTTGGTATGTGCCACCTGTTGATATAAGACTTACTCCTAAGTCGCTAAGCCCTTTGGCTAGTTTTTCTATTCCTGTCTTGTCAGTAACTGATAGTAAAGCTCTCAATTTAACTCCTCCAATTGTTTGATTACTTCTTTCAAGCTCTTATGCTCTACTTCTAGGACCGTCTTTGCAATTTCTTCAGCACTTTCGCACTTACTTATGTCAACTTTTCTTTGAAGAATAATATCTCCATCGTCTAAGTTTTCATTTACATAATGAATACTAACTCCGCTAATCTTTTCTTTATTTTCAAATACTGCCTTGTGGACATTCATTCCATAAAATCCCTTGCCACCATATTTAGGTAGGAGTGAAGGATGGATATTGATTATTTTGTATTTATCTATGATCTTCTTACTAACTTTTGGCAAATATCCTGCAAGAACTATAAGGTCTATTTTCTTATCACTTAGCTCTTCCAGAATCTCATCTTCGTCCTTGCTTATTAGATAGGCAATGTTTTCTTCCCTAGCATAATCAAGGCCCTTTGCATCTTTGTTTGAAACTATTAATTCAATCTGGCTTTCAAAATAATTTTCCTTTTCAGCATCTATAAGAGCCTTTAAGTTAGACCCAGTTCCTGAAATAAATACTGCAAGTCTCATTTCACTTCCCTTCTTATTGGATAGTCGCCTGTAAAGCAAGCATTACAATAATCATCTGGATTATTTGTAAGCTTCATCAAATTATCAATGCTTAGAAATTCCAAACTATCTGCTCCTATCTTCTTATTGATCTCCTCTATCGAAAGATTTGCCGCTATTAGCTTACTCTTATCTGGAGTGTCGACTCCGTAGTAACATGGGTTTGTAACAGGAGGCGAAGTCACTCTCAGATGAACTTCCTTAGCCCCAGCTTTTCTTACCCTTTCTATAAGTTTGGCACTTGTTGTCCCCCTTACTATGGAATCATCTACCAGTACAATTCTTTTGCCGTTAAGGACCGACTTTTGTGGATTTAGCTTAAGCCTTACAGAAAGTTCCCTCTCCTTTTGGTCTGATTTTATGAAGGTCCTTCCCATATATCTATTTCTTACAAGACCAGCTGCAAATGGAATCCCAGATCTTTGGGCATATCCTATAGCTGAAGGTGTACCAGAATCTGGTACAGGACAGACTAGATCAGCTTCCACAGGAGCCTGATCGTATAAAAGCTCGCCGCTTCTTCTCCTAAACATGTAGGCATTTGTTCCTTCGATATTAGCATCAGGCCTTGCTGTGTAGATATACTCGAAGATACAATGCTTACAATCTACCTTTCTATCATCCTTGTAGGATTTAATCCCGTCCTTATCGCAAACTACAATCTCTCCTGCTTCTATATCCCTATAATCATCAATGTTAAGAATTTCTATAGAGCAATTCTCACTTGCTATAATCGTAGTTTCACGATCAAAACCTATCATAAGAGGCCTTATTCCATTGTAGTCCCTAAAGCCTACTATCTTATCCGGCATACAAAGCACACATGAATAGGCTCCCCTTAAATCTTCCATAGCTCGTCTTATAGCTTTTACAATATCTCCCTCGAAATATCTCGTAATCAAAAGAAGGATCAGCTCGCTATCTGTATATGTATGAAAGGCCATGCCCGCATCTTCTTCTTTTTTCTT
>NZ_JALEIL010000017.1 GCF_022770135.1 Anaerococcus sp.
GGTGGCAAGGAAAATATCGACACCACAAGCTATTGTACAACAAGGCTTAGACTAACAGTCCACGACCAAGAAAAGGTCAATGACGAAAGAATAAAGGAAGCAGGAGTCGCTGGTATCATGAAACCAGGCCCTAAGGCTGTCCAAGTGATCATAGGGCCACAAGTCCAAGCTGTCTACGATGAATTTATGAAATTAATTAAATAGCATATTCTCTCCGTTAATAAACTCCTAGATCTTAATGACCTAGGAGTTTTTAGATTGGCTTAAAACTTAATTTACTCTTATTTTCTATAATGTAGCTAATTTGAGAATAATTATATCCTTCAGAATACCTCTAATTATCAAAGCTCTTATAGCTTCCTATCTAAAACTTTGCAAAAATACTAAAGCAATCATGTTTTAGAAAACATAAGTTGGTTAAATTGGTAAGCTACGCTCTAAATCCACTATTGTATTATAATTTTACAAGCTTTTTATTTTAGGATACTAGTACATAAATTTTCAAAGCAAAAACCTCCCATACCTGGGAGGTCTTCTGAGTTAAACAGCATAATATATAATACTTGATTTATTTCTTTTGTGAAGCAGCCTTTTCTTTTTCTTCTCTACGTTTCTTCATAGAGTCTTTGATTCCTTCAACTATAGCATCCATATCGCCTTCTTTTGATGATTTAAGGCTTGATACTATATCGAGTCCTTCTGGAAGTACGTCCATTAGTCTCATTTCTTCGTCAAGGAATTTCTCCATTTTTTCTGCTGCTTGTGGAGCCCATGTACCATTTCCAATGATTGAAACAGCTCTATTTTGTACGTTAAGAGCAGCCATATCGTTTAGGAAGTCTTTCATCTTTGGATAGATGCCTAGGTTGTAGGTTACAGATGCAAGCACTAGGTTAGAGTATTTGAATGTTTCAGCTATTAGAGTAGAAACATCTGTATTTGATACGTCTCTTAGAGAAATATCTGTAATTCCTGCTTCGCATAGTTTGCTTGCAAGGGCTTGGGCTGCAAATTCTGTATTACCATACATTGATGCATATACGATTAATACACCTTCTTTTTCAGGCTCATAGGTTGCCCAGTGAACATATTTGTCGATAATATAGCCGAAGTTATCTCTCCATACTAGTCCGTGAAGTGGGCAGATATATTTAAGGTCTAGGCCACCAGCTTTTTCTAGGGCTTTTTGTACGAATGTACCGTATTTACCTACGATATTTGTGTAGTATCTACGTCCTTCGTCTAGGTAGTCTCTGTCCCAATCTACTTCGTCGGCAAATAGTCTACCATTGTTTGCTATAAATGAACCGAAAGCGTCTGCTGAGAATAACACTTTGTCTGTGCTATCATAGCTCATTAGTACTTCTGGCCAGTGAACCATTGGAGCTTCTACGAAAGTAAATTCGTGTTTACCAAAGCTAAAGGTATCGCCTTCTTTTACTTCGATATATCTATCATCTACGTGATAACCAAATTGTCTCATAAACATAACTCCCTTTTCAGAAGAGATTATCTTCATGTTTGGATATCTTTGTAGCATAAGTTCTATAGCTGAGCAGTGGTCAGGTTCCATGTGGTGAATTATCATATAGTCAAGGTCACGACCATCTAGAACCCTTGCTATGTTTACCATATATTCTCTTGTTACTGCCCAATCTATTGAGTCGATTAGTACTGTTTTTTCGTCCATTAGTAGGTATGAGTTGTAAGAGACTCCTTGAGGAATAGGAAATATATTCTCAAATAAGGCAAGTCTTCTATCGTCCCCACCTACATAATATAAATCATCTGTTACTTTTCTAACTGTATACATTAAATCCTCCTACTACTTTCTGTCTTCTGGGAATTCTAGTTTGATGAATTCTTCTTTAGCTTCTCCAGAAACTGGACTTACCCATTCATCTGGCAATTTGTCAAATGGTGTTCCTGGTTCAACTCCTTGTGTAGGATCGCCTACTTCTGGGTCATATTCGTAACCAGATCCCAAATCCACGTAAATATCTTCTTTGGGAGCCATTTTTCTTGGTTTAGATCTTTTCATCTTCTTCATTGGTGGTGCTGGCTTCTTTTCTTCTCCATTATCAAGTTCTTTGATAAGTAGTGGAAGGATTACCATAGCATCTCCTACGATACCGTAGTCACAGTTATTAAAGATTGGAGCATTAGCGCTGCTGTTGATTGCAACGATTGTTGAAGCGTTTTTCATTCCCTTCAAGTGTTGGCCTGCTCCTGATACTCCAACTCCGATATAGAGGTTACCCTTAAATGTTTGACCACTCATACCGATGTATCTTTCTAGTGGAACGTATTTAAGTGTTTCTGCAACTGGTCTTGATGATGAAATAGCTGCACCTGCTTGGTAAGCTAGATCTTCGATTAGTTTCATATTTTTCTTCTCACCAATACCACGTCCTGCTACAACTACTCTTTGTGCTTCTGGGATTGGTGTATTTGGATCGATTCCAACTGTGAAGTCATATCCGTCTTTTTTAAGAGCTGCAACTAGCTTTTTAACTGCTTCTTTTGGATCTCCTGTGTAGATTTCTTTCTTACGTAGACCTGCTATTGGGCCGGCATCCTTGCCTCTTCCCCCTGCTCTTTTCATCTTTGGAGCACGGCCTACAGTGTTAGCACCTACTACAACTCTCATGATTTCGTTAGTTCCTTCATAGATTTGTGTAATCTTAGCGTCTCTGAAGAATCTTTCAACATCGACACCCTTGATAAATCCAGAACCACCGTAGACTTGTACAGCTTCTGTTGCTATCTTCATAGCAAGGTCTGATGCAACTTGTTTAGCCATAGCAGCTTCTGCAGAATATCTTTCGTGATTTTCTTTTAATTCTGCTGCATGATAAATCATAAGTCTAGCACCGTGTAGGTGAGTTGCCATATCAGCAAGTTTGAAGGTGTTTGCTTGTAAGTGAGCTATTGGAAGACCGAATTGTTCACGTTCTTTAGCGTAAGCTAGGGCAGATTCATAAGCGCCTTGACCTATACCTAAAGCTTGGGATGCTATACCAATTCTACCACCATCTAGGGTAGCCATAGCAATCTTGAATCCTTGACCTTCCTTGCCTAGTAAGTTTTCTTTTGGAACTTTAACATTTTCAAAGTGAAGCTCAGCTGTAGAAGATGATCTGATACCTAGCTTGTCGTAATGATCAGAGAAGGTGAAGCCTTCGAAATCTTTTTCTACTATGAAAGCTGAAATTCCGTGTGTTCCTATACCTGGTGTAGTAACTGCGAATACTACATATGTATCAGCTTTTGGAGCATTTGTAATAAATATCTTTTTACCATTAAGGATGTAATTATCACCATCAAGTTCTGCTGTTGTTTCTGTTCCACCAGCATCTGAACCTGCGTTTTCTTCTGTAAGTCCAAATCCACCGAGTTTTTCACCCTTAGCAAGTGGAGTTAGGTATTTTTTCTTTTGTTCTTCTGTACCAAAAGCAAAAATTGGCCATGAACCTAAGGATGTGTGTGCTGAACAAATTACACCAACACCACCGTCTACTCTTGATAATTCTTCTACAACGATTGCATAAGAAATAACGTCAAGACCTTGACCACCGTATTCTTTAGGATAAGGTATTCCTAAGAATCCTAATTCTCCCATTTCTTTAACTATGTCATCTGGGAATTCATTCTTTTGATCTAGGTCGAATGCTATTGGTTTTACTTTTTCTTCAGCAAAAGCTCTAACTTTTTTACGTAGGGCCTCATGTTGATCTGTTGTCTTAAAAAGCATAAAATCCTCCTTTTATAATTGTCATCTACTTAAATTGTAGCCTTAATAAAAAGATTTGTCAAATATATTTACCTGTCAAAATATTTATAAAATTCTTACTAATATCTCTAAAATTTTTATGAAATAGTTTAATCTTAGCTAAGAAATTCTACTATATTTAGGATAAATCGAAAGCAAATCTAAAAAGCTTTTCCTAATTTATATATAGCCCATTTCTAATACTTTTAATCGTTTATTTTTTATAAATATACTAAAGACTCGAAATAGGGGTAAAATAGGCTAGAGGTGAAAATATGAAAAAATCAATAAAATATATATCTATCATGCTAGCCTTATCTCTATTTATTAGCTCATGTAGTAATAAAGAAAATAAAGAAGATAAAAATAGTAAGGCAGAAATTACAGAAAATACGAATCAAGTATCTAAAGATGAAAAAAATAAGGAAGATCAAGAATCCAAAGAAGAAATAGATAAAAAGGAAGAAAAAATAGAAGCTCCTAAAGACGAAGATTTAGAAAATAAGAAGGAGCAAGAAGAAAGTCCTTCTGAAGATAAAAAAATCCAAGAGGACTCTCCTTCAGAAAACAGAAATTTCCTAGCTAATGGCCAATACTTGACGATCCTTGCCTCTGAAAGCGGCGGGAAGGCCCAGGGTACTATAGGATATTGCCAAGAAGCCTTCGCAGATGCTTCTACAAGCACTTTTACTATAAAGGGTAGCCTCTCCTATAGCGAAGA
>NZ_JALEIL010000002.1 GCF_022770135.1 Anaerococcus sp.
GGGATTGACAGAATTGTCTATAACACCTACCAGGCAGTAAGTGGTGGAGGAGAGCTTGCACTAGAAGACCTTTACAACAAGACAAACAAGAAATGGAAATACAAGATAGCCAACAACGTCCTAGCCCAGATCGACGTTTTCGAAGATAATGGCTACACCAAAGAAGAGATGAAGATGGTAAATGAGACAAGGAAAATCCTCGAAGATCCATCACTAAAGATAACCGCTACAGCAGTAAGGGTTCCAGTAGAAAATTCACACGGTGTATCTTGCAACCTATCTCTTAAAAATCCATTTGACCTTGATGAATTAAGAAAAGATTTGGAAAGTTTTCCAGGAATTAAGGTTGTAGACGATATCAAAGAAGAAATATATCCAATACCTACAATGGCTACTGGAACAGACGATGTCTATGTAGGAAGAATTAGGAAGGATGATTCTATCGAAAACGGACTTAATATTTGGATTATAGCTGATAATATTAGAAAGGGAGCTGCAACTAATGCAGTTATGAATGCAGAAATACTAATGGGGGTTAACAATGATTTTTAGGGGAGTAGCTACAGCGCTAGCAACACCATTCAAGAAAGATTTGACGATTGATTATGAAGCCTATGACAAGCTTTTGGCCTACCAAGTAGAAAATAAGGTAGACGGACTTGTTGTTTGTGGAACTACGGCAGAAGCAGCCACAATGGATAAGAAAGAAAAACTCGATTTAATTAATTTTACTATAGAAAAAGTCGGAGGACGACTTCCAATTATAGTTGGGACGGGGTCAAATAATACCAAAGAAGCGGCCGAGTTTTCCAAAGAAGTTAGCGAGATAGAAGGAGTAGACGCCCTTCTAGTGGTAACTCCTTATTATAATAAGGCAAATAGGGAAGGACTTTACAAGCATTTCAAGACCATAGCTGAGGAAAGTACAAAGCCAATCATTCTCTACAATGTCCCTTCAAGAACTGGAGTAAATATCGATCCAGAACTTGTAGGGGAGCTTTCAAAAATAAAAAACATAGTAGGAATAAAGGATGCCACAGGAGACCTCCACTATACGATAAAGGTCAAAAGCTTGGTAGATGAAGACTTTGCCATATATTCAGGAAATGACGACCTTATAGTTCCTCTCATGTCAGTTGGAGGATGCGGAGTGATATCTGTCCTAAGCAATATCTTGCCAAAGGAAACTAGCGAGATGGTTCACGATTATCTTGAAGGAAGAGAAAAGGATGCAGGTTTTTCCCAAGTAAAATATATTAATCTAATAGAAGCCTTGTTCAATGAGGTAAATCCAGTTCCTGTAAAAGAAGCGATGAGACTTTTAGGAATTTCTGATAATTACATGAGACTTCCCCTAAGCCCAGCAAGCAATGAGACAGCAGAGCTTTTGGAAGATGAACTAAAGAAACTAGGTGTTCTATGATAAAAATTATCTTAGTAGGAGCATCTGGAGCTATGGGAGAGACTGTAGCAGAGCTTGTTAGTAAAAGCTTGGAATACCAAATAGTAGCAGGGATTGCTGAAAAGGAAGAGGAAGGAAATTTTCCAATCTATGATTCCTTTTCAAAAATTAAAGAAGAGGCAGATGTCATAATAGATTTCTCCTCAAGAGACCTCCTAGATCCGATTTTGGCCTATGCTAAAGGAAACAATCTGAAGTTAGTCCTAGCTACTACCGGATACACAGATGAAGATTTTAAGAAGATCGATGAAGCAAGTGAGAAAATCGCCCTAGTTCAGTCTGGAAACTACTCCATTGGTATTAATATTATGCTAAAAGTAGCCAAAGAGCTCGCTGGACTTTTGGATGACTTCGATATAGAAATTGTAGAAGCCCATCACAAATACAAGAAGGACGCCCCAAGTGGAACTGCCAAGATGCTTTTCTCCGCCGTTAATGAGGGAAGAGATGGGAAATTAGTAGAAAAATACGATAGATTTTCAGAAAATAAAGCAAGAGAAAAAAATGAAGTTGGCATGTCTTCCCTAAGGGCTGGCACAATTAGTGGAGACCATATGGTGGTATTTGCAGGAGAAGATGAAGTCTTAAGCCTAAGCCACCATGCAGCTAGCAAGAAAATATTTGCCAAGGGAGCCTTGAAGGCAGCAAGCTTCATTGTAGGAAAAGAAAAGGGCAGATATCAAATATCTGATGTCTTAGATAAATAGGAGAGAAAATGATAAGAGTAGGAATAGTTGGTTATGGAAATTTGGGGAAAAGCCTGGGCTATCTAGTAGATGAGTCGGATAAGATGGAGCTTGTAGGATACTTTTCAAGAAGAGAAATTGAGGGAAATCTAGAAGTTAAAAGATATGGTGATATCAAAGACTACAAGGATAAGATAGATATATTGTTCCTCTGTGGTTCATCCGATCATGATATAGAAATCCAAGGGCCAGAGCTTGTTAGAGATTTTAATACTATTGATTGCTTCGACAACCACAAGCACATCTACGATTACTATCAAAAGATGGATAAAATTGCAAAAGAAAGCGAGAAAGTTTCTCTAATATCAACAGGCTGGGATCCGGGTTTATTTTCCCTAGCGAGAACTCTTTTTGAAGCTGTCCTACCAAAGGCAAAAACCTACACCTTTTGGGGCAAGGGTATAAGCCAGGGCCACTCTGCCGCTGTAAGAGCCATTGAAGGAGTAAAGGATGCGGCCCAATACACAATTCCAAGAGAAGACTTCTTAGAAAGTGTAAGGGAGGGGCTTGAGCCAGAATTTACTCCGCAAAAGGCTCACCTTAGAGAAGTCTTTGTAGTAGTAGAAGATGGAGCCGATAAAGAGATAATCGAAAGAAAAATAAAGACCATGCCTGACTACTTCGAAGGCTATGAGACCAGGGTAAACTTCGTAAGCCAAGAAGACTTAAACAAAAACCATAAGGGCATGCCTCATGGGGGAAGAGTCATAAGAGAAGGTGAGAATGCAAAAGATCAAAGAGCAAGGATGGAATTTATCCTGGATCTTGATAGAAATCCAGACTTTACTGCAGCTGTAGCCCTAGCTTATGGAAAGGCTGTCTATAAGTTATACAAAGAAAAATCTTATGGAGCAAAGACAGTCCTAGATATACCAATCTCTGTGCTAATTGATTATGACAGAGAATATTTACTAAAACATATGATATAAAAACTCCCTAGGAAAGACTAATCTGAGTAAATGCTTGCTTGGATTAGTCTTTTATAGCTATGGGTCAATAGGAAAATTATCTGCTGGAGGCTAAAGCTAAGAATAAAGTTAGACTACGGAAAATCCTAGGTCAAAGCCTATATACCCAGGGCTCGGTCTTTCTTTGAGAGAATAAAAGCTCTAGGAAAGATTTTTGAAAAAGGTAGAAAGCCTTGGACAAAAGTAGTTAAATTAATCTTATGAAAAGAGAAGTTCTAATTTATCTAATATCTATCAACATACTTGGAATAATCCTTACAATTTATGATAAGATAGCAAGCAAGAAATTTAGGAAAAATCGCATAAGGGAAAATGTACTCTTACTGATAGGGGCTCTGGGCGGGGCAGTTTCTATGTATATTACAATGAAGTTAATAAGACATAAGACCCGCCACAAGAAGTTTATGGCAGACCTCCCTATAATTTTAATCTTGCAGGTATCTTTTCTAATTTATAAGCTGAAATTTGTTGGGTAATTCGAAAATTCAATAGTTATCAAAATTAAAAGACGAGGAAAGTTAATCTATTTCCTCGTTATTTTGTATTTAGTTCGTATATATCTTTAAGTCCCAAAAGACCTAAGTTTGCTATAGATTTGATCTTATAGTCTTTGAAATCTAAGTAATCTGCATATTCTCCACTTAAGACTATATCTGTATTTTCCTTATCGAGTTTATTTTGTCCAATAATTTCTTCGATAATGGCTTCTACTGACTTTTTGTAGGAATAATATATGCCGTTTTGCATGGCCTTAGTCGTAGATTTGCCCAAGATTTTCTCTACTTTTACAATTTCAACCTGAGGGAGCTTGGCACTTTCCCTCACCAGGGCTTCTTGGAAGAGGTCTATGCCAGGCATTATCGCTCCTCCAAGAAATTCCTTCTTGTTATTGATATAGTCTATAGTAGTTATTGTGGACGCTTGGACTATTATAATATTTTTATCAGACCTGTTTTTACTTCCTACTGCCCTTATGATCCTATCGCTTCCTACGTCTTTGGGATTGTCGTATTTGATATTAATTCCTGTCTTAAGTCCTGCAGATACATAGTAAGGTTTTTTCTTTGAAATTTTATAAGCAATATCCATATAGGTCTTATCAAGTTCTGGGACGACTGAAGAAATTATGATATCAGATATATCAGAAAGCTTTATTCCTTCGTCTAGCAAAAGATATTTGATTATAAGGGAAAGTTCGCTTGCTGACCTATCCTTAATGCTAGATAGGCTAAAACTTGCTTTAAGTTTGTCCTTATCAAAGACTCCAAAGTCCGTATTTCTATTTTCTATATCAATAGCTAAAAGCATTTTATCTCCTTGATGATTTGAGGGCCTTGATTACTGCTGTTGAAAGTATAACAGAAAGTATGGCCTCTGGTATACCACTTGTAATTGTAACTCCTAGTATGGCTGACCTTGCACTATCCATTGGTAGGCCTAGGGTTTTGACATAGCTTTCGGCATATATTAAGTAGATTCCTCCAAGGACTAGGATAGTGTTGGTCATAGAACCTACGAAAGCGCCAATTGCTATTGGGAAATCTTTCTTAGATTTTCTAGAATACATGAATAGGCCTATAACGAGAGCTAGAAGAATTATTACAAAGATAATATTTAGAAGAGACTTTCCTTCGGTAATATTCTTATAGAGTAGGTAGATAAGACCTATAGAGATAGCAATCCACAAAATTTTGGAAAGATTCTTTAACTTTTTATCTCCTATGTTTTGACAAGCCTTGTAAGCATAGTAGCTAGTTACTCCTATTAGAACTCTTGGAAGAACTGAAATTAAAGGATTGTAGAAGACAAAAGAAACTGGACTAGGATTTCTTAGTAGGGCGTTTAGTAAAGACGAAACACCAAAGATTAATCCTACTAGGGCTCCTACTACAGGACCTTCAGCTATTGCTCCGATGATTACAGGTATGTGCATGGTTGTCGCATTGATAAAACCTAAAGGGATTAGACCGAGTGGAGTTAGGCTAAGTACTATGGTGATTGCACCGAGCATTGCCGCCGTCACAAGCTTTCTGCTACTGATTGATTTTTTGTTCATAATTACCTCCGATACGGTTCATATAGATACCGTTCATTTGCATCAATGATGCTAGAAACATTCTTCACTTAAACTCTTTATCTAGTATCTCCATTTGTGAGATCTAGGACAGAGATTAAAGACTACTAAGATTATAACTATGTTTTTATATAAAGTAAAGAGTAGAGATATAAAAAAGAGCAAAATTTGAAATTTTGCCCTAAGATTCAACCTTGTTTACATTTAATATTTTCCTTAAGATCAACTCAGCATAGTCGGTACTTCCCTCGACATTTGGATGGACCCTGTCTACTGCTAGTAGATCATCCCTATCCTTTACGAAAGACCTCCAGTCGACAAGATGAGCCTTATCGTGACTGTCGGTGAAGGCTTTGATGTTTTTGTTTACCTGGTCCATATATGATTCAAGATGGCTGGTGTTTACAAAATATACATCCCTGCCGTCAGCTATGTCCATAATAGCCTCCATGTCTGAATCATTTGCAGATCCGTTTGAGCCAAGTCCAACGAGGATTATGTTATTCAATCCAATATCGTTTTTGATTGCCATAAGCCTATCAGGACCCTCAGGCATATCCCTACCGACTTCTCCATCAAGATATAGATTTGGGACGTAGTCTCTTAGGTAGGAATCGACATTCATAAGGACAGAATCTCCCACAGCAGTTATAGAAATTCCCTTAAGGTAGGAAAGCTCCTTATCTGTAAAATTGAAATCGTCGTAAGCTTTTTCTTTAAAGTTTGGATTTTCCTTTTCCTTACTGGTATTTTTCTCTGAATTAGCTTTTGTTTTAATTTTTTTTGCATCTTCATTTCTCTTTTTGATTTCTTCTTGATTTTGAGAGAAGTTTTTCTTAAATTCATCCATATCTTCTTGCTTTTTATTTCCAATAGCAAGGGAGATAATATTTAATATTATAATTAGAAGAAGACTTCCTATAAGCTTCTTACTCCTAAACTTCTTATTAGCGAAACGAACTTGATAGGAAATTTCAGCAATTATGACAAGGACTATTAGCTCTAAGCCGTAAAACAAAATCCTATTTTCTATCCTGGCCCTTAAAAAGTAGGTGAAAAATACTTGGATTATATACTGCCATAAATAATAGTAGTAGGACCTATCGCCTAGCCAAATCATAAACTTAAATATAGGTTTCTGCTTCCTGTAGGCTATGTGATTTTTTATTTCCATATCGTAGATTAGGAGTAAAAACAAAGCTACTATTAGTTCATAGGCAAGGAAGAATGTCCTGTAGATCCAAAGGCTTTTCCCGTTGATAAAGAAAAAGGGAAGGACGATTGGAATTAATAAAATCCTTGCTAGCTTCTTATGATCTATGCCCTTTATCCTAGCTTTATTTTCCCTGTAGAGGATATTCGCACAAACTCCAATAAAAAATGCTGAGATTCTCGTATCTGTCCCATAGTAAATCCTTATAACAGGAGCCTTAGTAAAGGAGAGATAGTAGCTAATCATAGTAGATATTAGCGTGCCAGCAGCAAAAATAGTAAGCCTTTTATCTTCAAGGTCAAACTTATTTATTAGGTAATCTATAAGATAATAAATTATCACGACCTGGATATAGACAGAGATGTACCACAAATGGGTAAAGAGGTTGAAATTACCACTCCTATCGAAGTAGGAAATTCCCTTAACAATTGCCCTGATGTTTTCTACTGCAAAAATCGTAGAAAGAGAGCTTAGGATACTGTCATCGAAGACTTCTCTTGCAAAAATCAAGGCAAATAAGAGAGAAATTGCGACTACAGTCCAGAGGGGCGACATAATCTTTAGGATTCGTGCCTTTATTTTTTTAAGATAGATTCTAATATCATCTTCGCTTTTAGTTTTCCCAGAGGCCCTTTCAAGGAAAAATCCAGATATGATCATAAAAATAATCACACCAAGAAAACCTCCGGAAAGCCTATGGCTTAGAAGATGGTAGATTGAAACGGCTATAAGGCTTAGGGCCTTGAGCATAGTTACATTATACAAATTCTTTTTCATTACTAACTCCATTCTTAACTTAATAATTATAGCACAAAGTAGTTAAATTTACATTAAGATTAAAAATAAAATCCTAAAATAGAGATGTTGAGAAATTAAATCTTTATTGTATAATATTACTAATTGAATAGTGCGAGGAAAGGCCCTAGTAGCTAGGAAAGGCAGACAGAGAGGAGATGGCTGGTGGAAATCTCTTGACCGGAACTAGTGAATCTAGCTTTGAGCATATATGAATTAAGGCAAAGATATTTGCATAATTTGGGTGGCACCACGAGACCTTCGTCCCAATTGGGGAGGGTCTTTTTATATTGTTTAAAGGAGAAATTATGATTGATATTAAATTACTTAGAGAAAATCCAGAACTTGTAAAAGAAAACATCAAGAAGAAATACCAAGACGAAAAGCTAGTCCTAGTTGACGAAGTCTTAGAACTTGATGAAAAGCTTAGATCTTTCAAGACTGAGGGAGATAACTTAAGAAGTGAAAGAAATAAGACAAGTAAAGAAATCGGCGCTCTAATGGGTCAAGGCAAAAAAGATGAAGCAGAAGAAGCTAAAGCTCACGTTAAGGAGATTAACGACAAGCTAACTGATATCGAAGCCAAGACTGAAGAGTACGGCAAAGAAGTTAAAAAGAGAATGCAAGTAATCCCACAAATCATCGACGATAGTGTACCTATAGGAAAAGATGATACAGAAAATGTCGAAATAGAAAAATTCGGCGAGCCTATCGTTCCTGACTATGACGTACCTTATCACATCGACATCATGGATGCCTTCGATGGGGTAGACCTAGATGCCGCAAGAGATACATCAGGAGCAGGTTTCTACTATCTAAGAGGAGATATAGCAAGACTTCACTCAGCTATTCTTTCTTATGCGAGAGACTTCATGATCGATCGAGGATATACCTACTATATTCCACCATTTATGATTAGATCTGATGTGGTTACTGGAGTAATGAGCTTTGCTGAAATGGAAGATATGATGTATAAGATCGAGGGAGAGGACCTCTATCTAATCGGTACAAGTGAGCACTCAATGATTGGTAAGTTTATCAATACAATCAATGAAGAAGAAAAAATGCCACTAAGAATGACTTCTTACTCACCATGTTTTAGAAAAGAAGTAGGAGCTCACGGTATAGAAGAACGTGGAGTTTACAGAATCCACCAATTCGAAAAACAAGAGATGGTAATAATCTGTAAGCCAGAAGATTCCAAAACCCTTTACAATGAATTATGGAAAAACACAGTTGACTTCTTTAGAAGCCTAGAGATTCCAGTAAGAACCCTAGAATGTTGCTCAGGAGACTTGGCAGACCTTAAGGTTAAATCATGTGACGTAGAAGCATGGAGCCCAAGACAAAAGAAATACTTCGAAGTAGGAAGCTGCTCAAACCTAGGAGATGCTCAAGCTAGAAGACTCGGTATTAGACTAAGGGGAGAGAATGGAACTTACTTTGCTCATACCCTAAATAACACTGTAGTAGCTCCACCAAGAATGCTAATAGCCTTCCTAGAAAACTTAATCCAAGAAGACGGAAGCGTGAAAATTCCTGGGCCACTTCAAATGTATATGGGCGGTAAGGACAAAATCGAGCCAAAAAATAAATAGAACTATAGAATCCGTGGGTAAGATAGCTTACCTGCGGATTTTTAATAATGAGAATTTTTAACTTCCTTAAAAAGATAATTCCTATCCTCATGTAAGAAAATTTTAACAAGGATAAATGATATTGTAGTCTTATCCTTAAGCTAAGAAAGTTTTGATGAAACGATATTAACAAATAAAAATCGTCCCAAATCTTGGAGCTTACTAGGATTTATTAAATCTAGCTTCCCAAGAGGGACGATTTTTCTTATTTAATTTCAAGCATTATCGGCGTATGATCTTGTCTGTCTCCAGAATCTATTATTGTAGAATCTATAACATCTTCCATAAGTCTATCAGACACAAGGAAGTAATCGATCCTCCAGCCGGAGTTGTTGATCTTGCTTGTCTTAACTCTTTGGGCCCACCAGGTGTAGGCTCCTTCAAGGTCCTTGTTAAGATGTCTAAAGGTATCTGTAAATCCCCTATTTAAAAGATTAGTAAAGCCTCTTCTCTCTTCATCTGTAAAGCCTGCTGACATGTGGTTGGTATCAGGGTGAGCAAGGTCGATTTCTTCATGGGCAACGTTAAAATCCCCTGTGGCTATTACAGGCTTTGTTTTATCAAGCTCTGCTAGGTAGTCTGCAAAAAGCTTATCCCATTCTTCTCTTAGAGGAAGTCTCTTAAGCTCGCCACCTGCATTAGGTGTGTAGACTTGGGTAAAGTAGAAGTCCTCAAACTCTAGGGTAAGAATTCTACCCTCAAGATCCATCGTATCTGGTGCGCCAATTTCTGGGAAGGACTCCTTTACATCGAGGCCCTTTTTGTAGAGGGTCATAGTTCCCGCATAGGACTTTCTAGCAGTTGGCCTTGAGGAAATCCATACATAATCATACTCAGGGAAGAATTCACTAAGCTTTTCGATATGCTTTTTGCTAGGTCCATTTGCTGGAAGCTTGGTCTCTTGAAGGGCTATTACATCAGGGTTTTCGTTTTTTATAGTTAATAGAACATCTCTACTCATTACTGCTCTTTTGGAATCGCTGGTTAGGGCAGCATTTAGAGAATCTATGTTCCAAGAAATAAATTTCATTAAGTCTCCTTTACATTTTCTTTTACTAAGATAATTATAGGATAAATCTAATTATTTGCAAATTTCAAAAATTTAGTTCATAAAATGAAATAGTTTAAGAAAACCCCCTTAAATGATATAATATTAATATGATAATGATTGCAGATGAAATAATAAGAATTGATAAGTTTATAT
>NZ_JALEIL010000079.1 GCF_022770135.1 Anaerococcus sp.
GGGTCAAATTCGCCATGGTGGTGGTGATGTTCGTGGCCTTCCTCGTCATCTTCATGATCATGGTCATGATCGTGATCTGCATCTTCATGGTCATGATCGTGATCTGCGTCTTCATGATCGTGATCATCTTCGCTTGCCTTTATAAGATCTATTCCCTCACTTGTATTTACTATATCAATATCTACAGTGTTTTTTACGGCATCTTCCCACTCTTCCATGCCAGCACCGTTAACGAACATAAGCTTTGAAGTAGATAGTTCAGCAATTTCCTTGGCAGAAGGCTCAAATCCATGACTTTCTGTCTTAAGATTTGTAAAAGATTTTACCTCAAACTTATCTCCTGCAATTTGCTTAGCAAGATTATAGATTGGGAAAAATGAAGCATAGATTACATTCTCCTCATTTGCTTTTTGAGAATCTGAATCTTTTTTATCTTCACTAGACTTAGCTTCCTCTTTGCTATCTTCCTTTACACTCATTTCTTCTTTTGCATCATTAGAATCTGTCTTTGCATTTTCGGCATTGTTGCCACAAGCAGCAAGAACTGCACTTAAGGCTAAAACTGCAATTATATTTTTAACTCTCATTTAAAACTCCTTTTCTTTTTGCAATTAGTTTGCATGTATGATTATATTATTATTTCTTTATCTGTCAAATGAAAGTATAATGGAAAAGAGGTGAGAATTTGAAAATAGAAGATATTCTTAAGGACAAGGACCTAAGAATTACCAAACAAAGAAAGTTAATATTAGAAACAATATCCAAGGAAGAAAACCCAATTTCTGCCGAAGAAATTTACGAAATAATAAAAGATAAGGCCAAACTTGACCTATCCACAATCTACAGAAACCTAAACACACTAGAAGAAGCAGAAATCCTACTAAAGACAACCAACGTCGATAGCATTAGCTACTATCAGCTAAACAACGATGAGCACAAGCACTTCATAACCTGCACGTCTTGCAAAAAGAGGTTCGTCATAGAAAACTGCCCAGTCCACTTACTAGAAGAAAATATAGAAAAAGAAACAGGCTTTCTAATAAACGGTCACAACTTCGAATTCACAGGCGTATGTCCTGAGTGTCAGATGAAAAGAAAATAATAAAAATAGAGCTTGTAAGATTATTTCTAAAAAAGTCTATTTTATGTAAGTATGGATTTTTCTTAGATAGACTTTACAAGTTATAACTTCTTTAAAGGAGTGATGATTAAATTTATTTATTATAAGCTAGCCATGTAAAATTAAGTAATATTTCTCTTGACTTTGACCTATGAAAATATTTTGATATTACTCAATTGAAAAATAATAAAAATTTTAAAATCCATATATATTATAAGTTAAACTAGTTCTTTCTAAATAATAATCTATAATTAGATTATTATAGTTTATAATAGATTAAATATATTATTTCCCAACAAAAAATCGGCAAGCTTTGATTAGCTTTGCCGATTCATTATTATTTTTCAACTTTCCTAATATATTTTTCCTTATCAAAGGATCCTACTGAGTTTGCTACTATTATTGTTCCTGCAGCATCTCCTGATATGTTTATGGCAGATCTTGCCATGTCTAGGATTCTGTCTATTCCCATGATCATGGCGATTCCTTCTACTGGAAGGCCTACTGATTGAAGTACCATGGATAGGGTGATTAGTCCGACAGATGGGATTCCTGCTGTACCTACTGATGCTATTGTTGCTGTAAGTATTACTGTAGCAAAGTCTGCTGCTGTTAGGTCAATATTATAGGCGTTCGCAATAAATACTACCGCAACTCCCTGCATGATTGCAGTTCCGTCCATGTTGATGGTTGCTCCTAGGGGGATGGTAAATGATGATATTTTTCTATCTACTCCCATTTCTTCTAGGGTTTTGATATTTACTGGAACTGTGGCGTTACTTGATGCAGTGGAAAAGGCGAAGGTCATAACTGGAGCAAACTTCTTTAGGAAGTTTATTGGATTGACTCTGGTAAAGACTGTAAGTAAGACCATGTAGACAAGGATTAGTTGTACGAGAAGTCCACCTAGTACTGTCGCCATATATGATAGCATAGAGATGATTACGTCATAGCCAAGGGATGCAAAGGTCCTTGATATGAGAAAGAATACTCCAATTGGGGCAAGTTTCATTACCCACATAGTCATTCCCATCATTAGATCGTTCATTTCTGTTACGACATTTCCCAAAGTGATTAGTCTATCTTCCATAGAAGCTATTAGTAGACCTACTATTACTGCAAATATAATAATTTGTATCATTTCTCCATTAGCTAGGGCGCCAATTGGGTTGGTTGGCACGAAGTTTAGGATTGTTTTTGATAGGGAGAATTCTTCTCCTCCGTCTACTTCAAACTCATTAGCTCCCAGACTCATATTCATTCCCTTACCTGGGTTAATGATATTTGCTAGTACTAGAGATAGGAAGATTGCAAGGGCAGTAGTGCAAATATAAAATACTACAATTCTTACTCCAACCTTACCCAGAGTTTCTGTATCTCCTAAGTTTCTACAGCCGTCTGCTATAGAGAAGAATACTAGTGGAACTACTAGCATTTGCATAAGTCTGATAAAAATTTGCCCTATGGTGTAAAATATTCCTTCAACTAGTACATCATCACGGAAGTGGCCTGCTGGCATGAAGTAGTGAATTAGTATTCCAACTACAAGTCCTGCAATTAAGGCTATAAATATTTGTTGGGAGAGTCCTAGTTTCTTTTTCTTATTTTTTTCCATTCAGTCCCTCCTTGTCAATGTATTCGTGCAAAGCGGATTTCCAGTCGTTAAACTTATATCCACCTGTTATATCTAGGTAGTAATTTCTAATTCCTCTAAAGCTTGGTACCATGTCAACTTTACTTTCATCAATTACTTCCTCGATTTCCGCTTCTAGTCCCATATAGTTCATTACTTCTTGGGCAAATTCCTTGTGGGAGCAGTAGCCCTCACATGAAGCGTGATAGGTACCGAAGTTACTTGTTTTGATTAATTCTATTAGGAACTTACTTAGCTCGAAGGCTGGTGTTGGTGATGATATCCTAGCTTTTGGCATCACAACTTTTCCCTTTTTGGCTTGATCAATTATGTTTTCTACAAAGGCATTTTCCCTAGAATATAGTCTAGATACTCTGATTATAAAGTAGTAGTTTGAGAAATTCCTTACGAATTCTTCTCCCAAAAACTTACTCTTGCCATAGACTGTATTAGGTCTTGGCGTATCTATTTCCTTGAAGGGATTTATTGTATTACCATCGAAGACATCTCCTGTCGAAAGTTGGACGATTTTGGTCTGGTGACGGTTGGCTGCTATGGCTATGTTTTTAGCGCCGATTGCGTTTAAAAGATATGCCTCGTCTGGATTTTTCTCACATTCATTCTTCTTAGTTAGACCTGACGCATTTACAATTATGGTTGGTCTAAGTCTTTCTATGAAGGTGGAAACTTCCTTTTGATTTGTAATATCGACTTCGTTTTTGTCTGTTGCAACTATTTCTGCATCGATTGGATCAAGGTATCTGTAGATGGTAGAACCGAGTCTACCGTGAGATCCTGTTATCCAAATCTTATCTCTAACTCCAAGTCTCATAAGAACCTCTTTTCTATTTTCTAATGTTTTCTATTGTATTATTATATACTTTAATGAAAATTTAGCAATGTTTTACAGCTATTCATTAAGGTACAGATTGTAATTAGCAATTTATATCCAAAAGAAAAAAGCTCGACGAAGCGAACTAAAATGGCAGGCCTGGAGGGAATCGAACCCCCATCTTTGGCTTCGGACACCCTTGTTTTACCACTAAACTACAGACCCATTTGCGATAGTGATATTGGAAAACCCTATTGGGTTTAGGAATCTCAATGGCAGGAAGGTATTTCCTAGCCCACTATCGACATATATTATACCATTTTTATAGGGAAATTCTCCCGAATCATAGTCTGGAAGAAAGCCCTCGCCGGGACTTATGAGAGCTCCAATTAGAGGAAGTCTCACTTGTCCACCATGGGTGTGACCCGAGAAGATAAAGTCAAAGTCCCTTGTACCCTCTGCCCTTACATCCCTTGATAGATGGCTTAGGATGATATTGATAGCATCCTCCTCGGGCTTATATTTTTCGTAAAATCTTGCATAGTGGCCCAGACCGTAGAGATTTATTTTATTTTCCCCTACATAGAAAGATCTTTGGTCATTAAATAAATATACAATACCTAGCTTTTTTATCTTACTTGCAAATACATCTAGATTGGGACCTGCTTCCTCGTGGTTGCCACTTATATAGTAGGTAGGATATCCTAGACTCATAAGATGCCTTAGGAAAAATACTGACCTTTCTATCTTTCTTTCAGTCCCATAATCTATTATATCTCCTGTAAGGATAATAAAGTGAGGGTCGAAGTCATTAATATTTCTAAGAACTTCTCCTAGGTTGGCAAGGACGTTAGAGTGAAAGTCTGATATCTGTGTAATCCTGATAGGACTTTTTGCCTTTTTCGAGTATAGGGTCACTCTTTTTTCCTCGGCGTAGAAACATTGTCTATTGATATAATAGCCTAGGCCAAGACCTGCTCCCAAAAGTCCTAGTCCCAATTTTCTCTTATTCATTTAAATCATCCAAGTATAAGCCACTTGCCATATCGGATGCTATCTTATATCCAAGTCTTGGAGAAGTTGAAAGACCTGTGATATTTGGTCCATCTACAGCAGTTGCCCTCTTAAATTGTGACGCACTAAATCTCTTGAAATATGAAACAAGCCATTTTTTAATTATCTCATCCTCATAATCATCCCCAAAGGCAAGTTTTGCTAGATCATAGATTTCTCTTGGCCTCCTGTGATATTTTAGATGATGGTAGATGAAAAAGTCGATTAGCTCATAAGGGCCTATTATGTCTTCTGTTTTTTGGCTAATAGTACCCTTATCTACACTCTTAAGTTCCGGAGAGATTGGTGTGTCGATTATATCCTTTAGTACATCTCCCAGTCCTTTTATCTCAGTATTTTCAGCAATATGACCTACAATAAAGCGAAGGTGGGTCTTAGTCAAGGTAGAATTTAGGGCGTAGTTACTGATATGGTCCCCGTTAAAGGTCGCAAATCCCTGCATGCATTCAGATAAGTCCCCAGTTCCAATCACAATTCCCCCGTACATATTGGCTAGGTCTAGGAGAACTTGGGTCCTTTCTCTAGCTTGGGCATTTTCATAGGCTGTATCTTGGCTTTCTAGGTCGTGGCCGATATCAGCTAGGTGGACCTTCACAGCTTCTGATATATCAATCTCGGTAAGCTTAATTCCCAAAGCTTCACAAAGAAGATTGGCGTTTGACTTAGTTCTCTTGCTTGTAGCAAAGGCTGGCATGGTGTAGGCGTGGATTTTCTCCTTGGATATTCCCGCCTTTTCATAAGCGTAGTCTAGGAATAAAAGAGCCATGGTAGAATCAAGGCCTCCAGATACTCCTATAAAGGTATCCTCTACCCCTATTTTCCTCATCCTAGTAAGAAGAGCGGAGGCTGCGATTTCCAAGACATCTCTTACAAAGATATCTTCATCTTCCTTTTTTGGAAGATATGGGAACTTGTCTACCCTTATCTTTTCATTTGTAAAATTAGTAAAAGAGTTTGGGCTATTTTCATCTAGATCAAAGGTCTTGGTATAATAAACTCCCTCATTTTCCTTAACAGAGATAATCTCTCCGTTATCTGCTATAAGATTAAGTCCTTGAAATACTGTATCCGTGCTTGATTCGCCTAAGCCACTTCCAGTAGATACGTAAACTGTGTTTTTGGATAGGAACTTTATATCTTCTAGAGTCTGCTCTTTAGACAAGACTTGTTTCTCATAGGCGTTTGGGTTTAGGATTATGTCTGCTCCCTTCTCCTTAAAGAAAAGCGAACTTGGACTATTTAACTTCTCATCTTCCCCTATGGCCACACCGATTTTAAGTCCACCAACTTCAACTGGAGATATGATATCTGCAGGGAGATCGTAAGATCCGAGAGTGAAATAGTTTGGAGTTTCTGTAGAAAATATCATCTTCTCGTAGTCTTTTAATTCTTCTTTGACAAAGCTTGTTAGGATTTCTCCACTTTTAATGAAGATTACAGTATTATAAATCTTTCCTTCACTTCTTAAAGGAGCTCCCATGCTTATTAGCAAATCATAAGACTTGGAAAAGTCAAGAAGATCTAGTATTGCTTCTTCTACCCTTTTTATTAGAAGGTCTTCCTTGTAGAAATCATACAAAGAAGCTCCCGTTAGGCTGAGTTCTGGGAAGGATATAATATTTACGCCTTCTTTTTCTGCATTTTTAACTATATTTTTAATTTTGTCTAAATTTTTATCTACTTGACCTAATTCAAGGTCAAAGTTTGTCGCTAGTATTTTAATATTTTTCTTCATAAGTACCTCTTCTTCTATTATATTTGATAAAGGTGTTTTAGTAAATTTTTTTATCTGATATAATTAAAGCGAGGCGAAATTATGAAAATATATTTAGGATGTGACTTGTTTACAGAAGGCCAAAGACTTCAAGCAAAAAAGGTCCAAGATGCTTTGGAAAATGAATTTAAGGAAAAAATCGACCTCTACAACCCAGCAGATAATTTAGAAATAAACGATAAGTCTGCAGGCTTTGCAAGTGGGGCAGATATTTTACTAGCTGATTATAAGAGACTTAAAGAAAGCGACCTACTTATAGCCCTAATGGATACTAAGGATCTTGGTCTTGCAGGCGAGATGGGCATAGCTTTCGAGAGAGGAATACCAATATTTGAACTTTATACAGATATTAGGCTTACTGGAAATGATAGGGATGACAAACTAAGAGAGATCAAAAAAGACGTCTTCCAAAACGACTTTCTCTATATCAACAAACTTATTACAGGCCTTGCCTATGTAGATAAGGACGGAAATGCCTTCGATAAGCCAAGAATCTACAAGACTTCTGATGATTTGATAGAAGCCTTAAAGGAATTTATAGCTGAAAATCTCTAATTTACAAAATATTTTTCTAACAAGTATTTTTTAAACTGAAAATGATAAAAATTTGCACAGAAAAGAGGCCTTGCGGCCTCCTTTTAATTTCTCTTATGCGTTTTTGATTTCTTCTATTAGGGCTGGTACTACCTTGTGGAAGTCTCCTACAATACCGTAGTCACAGTTGTCGAAGAATGCTGCACTTTCGTCGTTGTTGATTACAACTATTGTTCCAGCTTCTGGAATTCCTCTTAAGTGTTGCATAGCTCCTGAGATACCTACACCGATGTATAGTTTACCAGCAAATTTCTTACCTGATAGACCGATAAATCTATTTGTTGGAACGTATCCCCTAACTTGGGAAGCTGGTCTTGATGATGAAAGTACTGATCCAGTTTCTTTGGCAAGTTCTTTGATCATTTCTAGGTTTTGTTCTTCACCAATTCCCATACCAGCAGCTACTACTGAGTCTGCTTCTTCGATTGCTCCTTCTAGGTCCACGTCTTTCTTATCGAATGTGAATCCGTCAGCCTTTAGGGCTTCTACTAATTTCTTAGCAGCTTCTTTCTCGTCTCCCTTGAAGATTTCTAGTTTTCTATCTCCTACTTGGGATTGTTTTTTCTTTGGAGCTTCTTTCTTCTTATCCTTTTTGGCTGGTCTTGGAAGGATGTATCCTGAGATTACTAGTCTCATTATTTCGTTTGTTCCTTCATAGATTTGTGTAATTTTAGAGTCTCTGTAGTATCTTTCTACATCTACTCCCTTGATAAATCCAGATCCACCGTAAAGTTGTAGGGCCTTGCTTGTAAGTTTCTCTGCCATATCAGATGCATATAGCTTAGCCATTGCAGCATCCTTACCGTAAGGTACGTGAGCGTCTTTCTTCTTAGCTGCATCGTAGATTAATAGTCTTGCTGCCTTAAGTTCTGTCGCCATATCTGCTAAGATAAATGAGTTGTGTTGCATTCTTGCGATTGCTTCACCAAATTGTTCACGAGCAAGTCCGTATTCTTTGGCAGATTCATAAGCACCTTGAGCTATACCTAGAGCTTGGGAAGCAATACCAATTCTACCACCATCTAGAATCATCATAGCGTACTTGAAGCCCTTACCTTCTTCACCTAGGAGGTTTTCTTTTGGAACCTTAACATCCTTAAAGTGAAGCTCTGCAGTAACTGACGATCTGATACCTAGCTTATCATATGGCTCAGAGAAGGTAAATCCTTCGAAGTCCTTGTCTACGATAAACATTGATATACCATGGTTACCCTTACCAGGTGTTGTAACCGCTGTTACTAGGTAAGTTTGTGCTTCTGGAGCGTTTGTAATGAATATCTTCTTACCATTTAATACATAGTGATCTCCCTTTAGAACAGCTGTGGTTTCTGTTCCAGCAGAGTCTGATCCTGCGTTTTCTTCTGTAAGTCCGAATCCACCTATTGACTTACCTGTTAGAAGAGGTCTTAGATATTTTTCCTTTTGTTCTTCTGTACCGAATTCATTAAGTCCCCATGTACCAAGTGATGTGTGGGCTGAGCAAATTACTCCTACACCACCGTCTACTCTAGAAAGCTCCTCTACAGCTATAGCGTAGTGTTGGTTAGTTAGGCCTGCTCCACCGTATTCTTCTGGAAATGGTATACCCATTAGTCCCATCTCGCCCATTTGTTTTACTATTTCTTTTGGAAATTCTTTAGTTTGGTCTAAGTGAAAAGCAATTGGTCTAATCTTTTCTTCAGCAAAATCTCTAACTACTTTTCTAAATTCTTCTAAATCTTTTGGTAAATTGTATCCCATTATATCTCCTTTAAAATTCATAATAAATTACATTTGTCCTATGTTAGTGCTAATTACTTTAAGGATTTCATAATTTTCATAATCCTCGGATTGTCTACTCTCTAATTCTTACAAATAATTTATATGCACTAGAAAAACTCATGTAATTGTTTTCATAATATATATACCCAAATAATTTATTTCTAACATACTTTCTTATCAAAATATAAAAATTAATTTTTTTTAGATTATCACTGGTAATAATAATCATTTATATATAATTTATTTTTCTTAAATATCTGGTATAATTTAATTAACAATAAATTATCAAAGGAGTTAGAATGCATAATATTATTGAAGTACTAGATAATATCTATTGGGTTGGAGTTAACGATAGAAGAATTGACAGATTCGAAAATATGTTTGAGTTAACAAACGGCGTTTGCTACAATTCATACGTTATCAAGGATGAGAAAAATGTTTTGATGGACTCTGTTGACGCTGCCTTCACTAGAAGATATATAGACAATATCAAGGCAAGTCTTGACGGAGAAGACCTCGACTATATAGTAATCGAGCACATGGAGCCAGACCACTGCAGAAACATTGATTTTTGTATGAGAGAATGGCCAAATGCTAAGCTTGTTGGTAATGCAAAGACCTTTAAGTTCTATGAGCAATTTTACAATGACGAGTTTAAGGACAGATACTACGAGGTTAAAGATGGAGATGAGCTAAATCTTGGTAAGAGAAATCTTAAATTTGTCTTCACACCTATGGTTCACTGGCCAGAAGTTATGATGACTTACGAAACAACAGAAGGTCTCCTCTTCTCAGCAGATGCTTTTGGTGCCTTTAACGTAATCGAAGGAAATATCGATGCAGCCAAAGTCATCCACAAGGGAGACTGGCTAGAACAAGCTAGAAGATACTACATTAATATAGTAGGTAAGTTTGGCAAGATGGTTCAAAACGCCTTCAAGAAAATCGATGGACTTCCAATAAATGCCATCCTTCCTCTTCACGGACCAGTATACAAGGATGAAGAATCAATCAACTTCATCATGGACAAGTACAACCACTGGTCAACCTTCACAGCAGAAGAAGACGGTGTAGTTATTGTTTATGCATCAATGTATGGAGATACCGAAGAAGCAGCCGATATCCTTGCAGTTAAGCTTGCAGAGCTCGGTGTAGAAAACATCAAGATCTATGACGTTGCTGACTGGGATGTTTCTTATCCAATTAGCGACTGCCACAGATTCTCTCACTCAGTATTTGCACCAATCAACTACAACTCAGGACTATATTACAAGATGGATGCCTTCCTCAGAGAGCTTGTTGGAACAGGCTTTACTAATAAATCTGTATCCTTCCTAAACAACTGGTCTTGGGGCGGAAGAAGTCTAGAGATTTCTAAGGAAATTCTATCAACAGCCAAACTTGACTATGTAGGAGAAGATGTAAAGATCAACTCTGGTGTAAAAATGGAACAAGTTGACCAAATCGCAGAACTTGCTAAGGCTATCAAGGCTGATATGGATAGCAAAAATAAATAATTAAATTAACCAGACCTTTTTATGGGCCTGGTTTTTTCATTCAAAAATTTTATTAAGATAAATATCTCATATTAGAAGTATTCTAAGAAATATTTGTTTCCTTTGCAAAAGACTAATGGGCTTATATTATCTCCCGTTATTGTAATTAAAGCACTTTTTTAACAAAGTTTAATTTCCCATCTTCATAAGGTGGATATTTTATGTTTGGCTTCATACTTGATGGAGTCTCCATTATGCTTTTTTTGTTGGAGAAATTCACAAAGCTATTGTAGCCGTGATATCCTCCCATACCGCTTTCCCCTACTCCACCAAATTCTAGATAAGGACTTGCAATCTCAATTATACAATCATTAACGCAGCCATTACCGAACTCCATGTTATACATAATCTTTTCTATAAGTCTCTCATCTTCTGAGAAAAGATAGAAGGCAAGAGGCTTTGGCATGGTTTTAATCTTGTATAGGATTGGGTTTATATCATCGTAGGTCAAGATAGGAATAATTGGACCAAATATCTCATCTTCCATAAGCTTACTATCAAAGTCCACTCCATCTACAATTGTAGGCATGAGCTTGAGATTTTCCCTATCGTAAATCCCTCCAGCTATTATATCTTCTCCTTCGATAAGTCCTAGAAGTCTATCGAGATGGTCTTCGTTAATTATTCTTCCGTAATCCTTACTAGCAAGTGGGTCTAGGCCATAAAAATCTATCATACCTTCCTTTAATTTTCCTATAAACTTTTCTTTAACAGCTAAATCAACTAGGATATAGTCTGGTGCTACACAAGTCTGTCCAGCATTTAAGGTCTTACCCCACATGATGGATCTAGCAGCATTATCGAGATCTGCTGTTCTATCAACTATACAAGGACTTTTTCCACCGAGTTCTAGGGTAACTTTTGTGAGGTTTTCGCTAGCCTTTTTCATAATATGCTTGCCGACACTCTTACCTCCAGTATAGAAGATATGGTCGTACTTTCCTTCGAGAAGTTCTTCATGGCTAACTTCGTCATTATCTACAACATAGATAAATTCTTCCTCGAAATAATCATTTATCATAGATCTGATAAGCCTAGATGTCTCCTTGGTCTTTGAAGATGTCTTAAGAATTACAGTATTTCCTGAAGCAATGGCCCCTATCAGAGGATCGATTGCCAAAAGGAAAGGATAGTTCCATGGAGCGATGATAAGAGTTACTCCCAAAGGCTCATACAAGCTGTAAGATTTGGCAGGCATGGCAGTAAGAGGAGTCTTTTCCCTAACTGGCTTCATCCAGTCACTTAGATTATCTATGGCGAATTTTATCTCTTCCTTGGCAAAGGAGATTTCACTTACATAGGCTTCAAAGTTCGCCTTACCTAAGTCCATGTCCAGGGCGTGGAGAATATTTTCTTCGCATAAATCTATCAAATCTCTTAGCCTTTCAAGTTTTTTCCTTCTGAAGTCTTCTGTCTTGGTGAAGCCTCCATAGAAGTATTCTCTTTGTCTTTCTATAATTTTATCTAAATCAGTCATTTAATTCTCCTTATATTAAGTCTAATCCTTATCCTATTTATACCCATAATTTCTTTTACAAATAAAAACTAGCAGAAATAAATCCGCTAGTTATGTCTTTATTCTCTAGTTTTTCTCATTTTCTTATATAGGGCAAAGATTAACATTCCAATAACTGCATTTACTACAATGGCTCCTCCTGGTTTGATATCGAAATGAAAGGAAAGAATAATTCCTGCCATCATATATATTATTCCAAGAATTATAGTTACAAAGAAAGTTTGCTTATAAGATCTAGATATAATCAAACTAGTTGCTACTGGAAGAACTATTAGGCTTGTAACCATCAAGGCTCCTATAATTTTAACCGCAAGGGCAATTGTTACAGCAGATAGGAAAGTAAATATCATATCTATTATCTTTACCTTAACTCCTGCAAGCCTGGCTGTATTATTATCTATAGAAATTGCCAAAAGTGCTGAGTATCTACTTATGCAAAGGGCAAGAACCAAGATAAAAATAAGGCTAGTGTTTAATACATCTGCACTTGTAACTGATGAAATTGAACCGAATAGATAAGATTCAAAAGAATTACCTCCCGGAGCGAAATCAGAAAGGATTGCTGCAATTCCTAGGCCTGTACTCATGATAACGGCTGTTGCCATATCCCCATATTGAGGGAGCTTTTTCCTAATAAATTCTATAAGGAAGGCAGCTATTACACATACCATAGCTGATCCTAAGAGAGGATCAAAACCTAATATTAGTCCCATGGCCACTCCTGTAAGGGCCGTATGGGATAAGGCATCACCTATCATGGAAGTTTTCCTATTGACCATGACAATCCCTATGAGAGGGATCATTATAGATAAGAGAAATCCCGAAAGCAGGGCCTTTCTCATAAAGGCAAATTCTAACATAAAGTCAACCTCCCTTCATTCATCCTGTACTGGGTCTTGGTCATTTGTATATCCTCCATTTCCTTAAGCTCGTGGGTAATCATGACTATAGTTATACCCAAATCTTCCTGTAGTTTTTTTAGTGTCTTAAAGAACATTTCCTTATTTTCCTTATCGACACCTGCAGTTGGCTCGTCTAAGATTAAAAGTTCTGGCATATTTATCATAGCCTTGGCAATCATTGCTCTTTGGGCAAGACCCCCAGATAGTTCGTTTACCGGAGTATTGATAAAGTCCTCCATGCCCATTTTGATTAGTATATCCCTTGCCTTGTCATAGTGGACTTTCTTAGGGATTTTGATAAAGCCAAAATCTTCATAGAGATTGAGCGCCACAAGCTCCAAACAAGTTATAGGAAAGGCGATTTTGTTTACGACATTGACTTGGGGAACGTAGCCAATTTTCTTATAGGACTTATATTTTGCAATATCCTTACCCAAAATCTTTATACTTCCCTTATCAGGCTCTAGCTCTCCTAGCATAAGTTTGACAAGGGTTGATTTTCCTGATCCATTTCCACCTATTATTAATACAAGCTCTCCAGATTCAACTTCTAGATTGCAAGATTTGATTACATTTTCTTTCCTATAAGCAAAGCTTAAATCCTTAATTTCTATTGCTTTCATCAGTGCCTCCTTTCATAGAATTATATAAGTTTTCAAGATTCATCCTCATTAGATCAATATAATCCATTCCCTCTTCTTCTTGCTCCTTAGTCACAAATTCCATCGATGCTAAAGGCATTGTCTTTCCATGTAGTTCTTCGGCTAAGGCCTTTGCTTCCTTAGGATTTTTACCGTATTCATAAAATATGGTGTCTATTCCCTTAATATTAGCAAACTCTACCGCCTTTTTTATAGTCTTCAGACTTGGACTTTCAAGGCTGGTTAGTCCTTGGAGAGGATATTGGATCAAATCGAAATCTCTTGCCAGATATTGGTAGGCATAATGGATTACGAGAAATTCTCTCTGATCAAGTTCTTTAAATTTCTCCTTATATTCTGCGTCGATATCTGTAAGTTGGTCGACATATTTTAATTTGTTCTTCTTATAGATCTTTTCATTTTCAGGATATTTTTCTATCAATTTATCCTGAATAGCGTTTAAATATTTTTTGGCATTTACAATAGAAAGCCAGGAATGAGGATCGTAGCTTATCTTATCGAAACCTGATGATGAGCCTTCCATAAGGGACTCTTCCCTGCCATCATCTTTTAGCAAATTTCCATTTTCATCCATCAAATAGTATGGAAGAAGGTCCTCACTTATCCTATCTGATATGAAAATCCATGATCCTGCTTCAGGCATCTTGTAGAAGATTTCTCCTGACTCATGGCCCATCTCTAGACCATAGACCTTGCCCTCTTCTACCTCAATGGTAGATTTTTGGGCTACTAGATTTCCTTTCTGATTCATTACTTCCTTAGCCTTTTTTACAAGCTCTTCTCCTCTTAGTCCGGTATCTTTTATAAAGGCTACCCTCATCATATCCTCGTGGGTATGGGCAAAGTCGAACTTCTGAGTTTTGTCGGTCAAGTCGAGTCTTGCCATATATTGGAAATCTCCGACTGCAGCCTGGCCCTTATAGGTGATTAGATCGACCGAATCTGACAATTTTAATATTTCTAAATTTGGAAGATTTTCTCTTACACTTTCAAGCCATGGCTCCATATTCGCTCCATTAACGACTAGTAGGTCTGCTTTGGCGAGCTTTTTCATATCCTTTGGTGAAGGCTCCCATAAGTGGGCTTCCTTACCCTCAGGCATAAAGGATTTAACATTTGCCGTATCTCCAGCAATTTTACTAGTCAAGTCATTAATCGGATAGAAGGATGTATAGATTAATGGCTTATCCTTATCTTCTTCTGCTTTATTACAAGAGCTCAGAGTGAAAACAAGAATCAGTAGATATATTAATTTATTTATTTTCTTCATTATTCTCCTCACAAGAAAAGGGGCTGTTGCAAAACTATGAATAATCATCGTACTATCGTTAGAAGGTTCTCTTAGGTAATTTTTAGTGGTGCCTGCCGGCTGATGGAGGCAAAATTTCCGTGGAGGTTCTTCTAACGATAACAGTACGATTTATTCATTCTGCAATAGTCCCACTTACAAAATCTATTCTGTAATTTCATCCATGATTTGTTGGTCTGTTGTATTTGGCTTAACAAATGTTGGGAACCATTTTTCTTCTCCTAATAGTTCATCCTTATCATTACCATATCTCATATGGAAATGTGTCAAACTTTCCTCTCCGTGGATTGGCATCATAAGTAGGTACTTATACTCAGCATCTGGGCTTACTGCTTCAAATATATCCCATTCTAGCATGTGATTTCCGTGCTTCACTTCTTGTTTATCAACATATTTATATTCAACTTCTGCTGTGACCTCTTTGCCTTCATCAGGAAATTCATTGTAGAACTTAACCTTATTTCCTTCAATCTCTAGACCATTAAAATCGCAGTGTCTTTTTTCTACATAGGCATTCTTGGCGCTTTCTTCATCTGTGTTTTCCTTCTTAGCTAAATCTTTAAAAGCTTCTTGGACCTCGTTTTTATCTAGATAAGCAGACATTGAGTTCCACTTTCCTTCCCAATCAGATAGGGAAACCTCATCCATCTTTTGCTCAGAAGTATTTTCTTCCTTCTTTTCTGCATCATTTTCTTTTCTTGTCTTATCTTTAGTTTCAGTATCAGCTTTCTCTTCTACTTGTGCCTTATTATTAGCTTCTTTATCTTTAGCCTCATCATTTCCACAAGCTGCTAAGATTAAACCAAACGAAAGAATCGCTGTTAGCGCTATAGTATTTTTCTTTTTCATATTTGTCTCCTTAATTATATTTTATTTAGATAAATCATTCTGTTAAGCTGTAGACTTATCCTGACAAGATTATGATAACATCATTTTTATAATTTGTCAAGAATGATTCGCATTATCTTTAATTATCATTTTTTTAACAAAATTTGGTAAATAAAAAATCCCGCCAATAAGGGCGAGATTTGAATGTTTATAGATTGTCTATTACTTCTTCTATATCAGGAAGTTCGCTTCCTCCATAGACCTTAACCCATTTAACTTTTCCTTCTTCATCTATTATAACATTAGCACGTTTGCTTGCGCCGTTTTCTTCATTGAAGAGACCATAAGCCTTGGTTACTTCTGCATATGGGAAGAAGTCTGATACTATCTTAAGATCTTTTAGGTCTAGGATGTCTGCCCATTTAGCCTTGGCAGGGAATGGATCTACTGAAAGTCCTATAACTACTGTATCTCCCTTTTCTTGGATTCTTTCGTAGTTTCTCTCAAGTGATCTCATTTGGTCAGTACAAACTGATGTGTATGCTAGTGGATGCCAAGAAAGAATTACCTTCTTTCCTTTCAAGTCGCTTAGTTTAACACCTTCTTTAAATTGATCTTTTAATGTAAAGTCTATTGCTTCTTGATTAACTTGAATTGTCATTTTATCCTCCTAATTCTCTCTCACTATCATTTATACCCAAACCAGGAAAAAAATAAAATTAATTGTTAGGTAGAAAGCTTGTAGCAAACTTGACCATAGCAAATATTCCATAATCAAGGCTATCTTCATCTAGGTCAAATTCAGGAGTGTGGTGTTCGGCTCCACTTCCCTTTTTGTCATTGGCAATTCCCACTAGGGCGAAAAGACTTGGGGCAAGCTTTCCATAAAGCTCAAAGGACTCTGAGGCAAACCACCTTACATCCTTTTTTATATTATCTCCAAAATAATCCTTGATATTTTCTTTCATTAATCTTGAAAGATCAGGATCATTTATAACAGGA
>NZ_JALEIL010000095.1 GCF_022770135.1 Anaerococcus sp.
TAACCCTTATTTCGACCGAACGGAGTGAGCGGAGAAATCTAATGAGATCTCTCCATGCGTTCGTTTCACTCTCTTAGTCGAGATAAGGGTAACTTAACGATAAAATAAATTTCGATTGAAGTTACTTTGTCTACGCTCTGAAAGGACCGAAAGGCCCTCTTATTTATCTTGCAAGTGATCCCATAGGATCCCAAGGTTTTAGGTGGATTGGGTCTTTGTCCCAGGCTTTTCTCTGATCTTCTGTTAGATATTTCTTATCTACTGCGATTTGGTACATGTATTCATCAAACCAAACATCGCTCATTACTAGATAGCCCTTGTTTCCTGCCCTATCTCCCCAAGAGTTTTCTATCTTCCATCTTACTGGTTTTCCGTCTTCGTCTAGGTCAACTCCTGTAAATACCATGGCGTGAGTCATCAAGCTTTCTGAGTAGTCAAGTCTTTCTTCCTTAGTCATCTCAAAGTCTAAGTCGAAGATTTCTTTGATATTAAAGGCCTTGGTATCGAGGATTCCTTCTTGTCTGATAAAGCTTTGGCCTACATCGCAGCCCATCCATACAGGAAATCCGTCCTTAAGTTGCTTGATGGCGGCCTTTTTTAGTTCGTCTATAGGAAGGTTTAGGTATTTAACTTCCTTTCCTTCTACGACATTGCCCAGATAATCTACCGTAAAAGTTTCGTTAAACGGTTTATCTTCAGTAGGAGCGTTGATTAGGGAAATATAGTCGTCTAGATTCATCTTTACATATTTGTCGAAAAATTCCTTAGGAGTAAGGTCTGTCTCCTTTATATAATTATCGTCCTTATCTCTCGCCTCAAAGTCGATTTTCTTTGGAGGAGTTCCTAAAACCACGCTTAGGGCCCTATAGATATCTTCGTTAAAGCCATCCTTCATAGCCTCTAAGTCTTCAAGGCTCTTTCCTTCTTTGTGGGCATTTCTTAAGTCTTTGGCAAAAGATCTTAGCATTTTTGTAAGATAAGCGTCCATCTCTCTGGTAGCAGATGAAGATTTAACCTCAGGCATGGCGTATTTTGGTACAATCCCGTATTTGTTGACTAAGTTTACAAACATGTCCCATTGGCCACCATCCCCCAAAGGATCAGCTAAGATGTGTTTTACTAGTCTTCCTTGGAGGTCTTCATCTACAGTTTTTATTATAGATTCTAGGAAATAATTGCTCTTTTCTAGCTTATCAAAAAATAGGGGATAAGCTTGGGAAAGCTCGAAAGTCTCAAGATTGTAATCCTTGATTATCCTATATCTCATAGTGTTTAGGGCGGAGAACATCCAGCAACGACCTGATTGCTTTTGGTCTGTTATCTCTCCTTGCTTAAGCTCAATCGAAAAAGAGTGGCGCATGTCCTTAATCACGTCAGGGTCGATCGCAGCTTCTGTAATTCCATTTCTTGTTACTGCACTTTGGGCAATCACATTTGCCCTGTCAGCATAAAATTTCTCGTCTAAGTCTTTAAATTTATCTTTGTTAATCATTTTTTCACCTCATTAATATTTTACCTAAAAATATATTAATTGATAGTCATTATTAATTAGATTCTCTCTAAGTATTCCAGGGTCTCTCTGATATGGGCATCTGGAAGGTCATCGATATCCGAAAAAGAAACTCCCATGACAACTATTATATATTCCTTCCCATCTTTTTCGGCAAGGGTCGCCCAGCAGAGTCCAGCCTCGTCCGTCGTTCCGCTCTTGCCTCCGATAATCTCAAAGCCATTTTCTCCATAATCCTTAAGGTGAGAAAAAATAGTGCTTTCTATGTAGACTCCGTCTGGATGTTCATTTGTCGCTTGCGATAGGTAGTCTCTCTTAGTAAAAATCGCCCTAAAATTACCATCTTCTAGGCCATATTTGATAAGCATAGCACAATCTTTAGCCGACTGAAAGTTTCTCTTATCATCCATACCATCGGCATTGGCGTAGGAAGTATTTTCTAGATTAAGCTCTCCTGCCTTTTCATTCATAAGATCTACAAATGAATCTATGCTACCTGCCACATTGATCGCAAGGGAGTCTGCTGCTTCTGCTCCAGATGCTAGTATTGTCCCATACATAAGATCTCTGTAGGTCGTTGTTTCATTTGCAAGAAAACCTGCCATAGAAGCATTTTCACTGACAGCTCTCATATAGGAATCATAGTCAACAGGAGCAAGATCTCCTAAGTCAGATACATGATCGAGGCTTACAAGAAGGGTCATGATTTTGGTAAGAGATGCCATAGGAAGAGGCTTATTTTCATTTTTTCCGTAGACTTTTTTATTGTCTGTTAGATTATATATGTAAACAGCCTTGCTTTTGGAATCTTCTAGGTCAAACTTCGAATCCCTTTTTACAAAATATAAGCCTCCTATGAGAAAAATTAGGCAAAGGCCTAGTAAAATTATATATTTTTTCTTCACTTATCTCTCCTTAGTAAATTAATCTTATTCTTAAACTTTTATAGAGTCGTTAAATTTATGTCACATATATTATATTTCTCCTAAGCCTTATTTCTATCTTTTTTTCTCTCTAGCTAACTCAACCGCAATCAAAAAGAGCTTTCGCTCGATAGGTCATCATCAAATGATATATCTTGCAAAAGCTCATAAACTTAATTATTTTCTTTTATATATTCTTCTGCTGACTTAGCAGCGTTTCTTCCGAATACTACTATGTCAGTTACAGCATTTCCACCGAGTCTATTTGCCCCGTGAACTCCTCCAGTAACTTCTCCTGCAGCGTATAGGCCTGGGATAGGCGCACTTTCTTTGGAAATTACTTCTGAGTTTGTATTTACTTCGACTCCTCCCATGGTGTGGTGGATTCCTGGAGCGATTTTAACTAGGTAGTAAGGAGCCTTAGATAGGTCGGATTTTGACTTATCCATGCCCTTTCTTCCAAAGTCAGGATCCTCGTTGTTGGCGCAGATTTCCTTCCATTTTTCTAAAGTATTCTTAACTGTTTCTTCGTCACATCCTATAATTTCAGCAAGTGCCTTGTAGTCTTCTGCTTTTTCCAGTAGGCCCTTGTCGTAGTATTTTTGGATAGTAGCAGACTCATCCATCATTTTTTGATCAACTAGAAGATAAGCTGCTTTTCCTTCTTGATCTAGGATAGTCTTGGATACAAAGTCTCTTGTCTCAAGCTCGTCTACAAATCTTTCTCCCTTTTGGTTAAGAAGGATCGCCCCTTCTCCTCTTAGGCCTTCTGATATTAGAGATCCGTCTTTTTGGACAACTGTTGGATGGATTTGGATTTGATCCATGTCTATGAAGTTTGCTCCAGCTTCTTTTAGGAAGTTAACAGCATCTCCGGTAATTGACTTAGCATTTGTAGATACGTAGCCTTCAAGTTCTGGCTTATATTCTACAACCATGTCCATATTGGCACCGAATCCACCACTTGCAACTATAACTGCCTTGGCATTTACTGTAAGATTTCCCTTATTTGTTTCAGCAAGAACTCCCTTAGCCTTGCCATCTTCCATTAGGATTTCTTTTACTCTTGCATCATAGATTATATCCACTCCCAATTCCTTAGCCTTTGTAGTTAGCTTGTCTACTAGGTAGGATCCTACGGGGATTGATTTTCCTTCATCATTTACTGGAGCGTGGGTTCTCATCTCACTTTGACCACCAGAAAACTTAAGTTGGGTCAAAGGAGCTCCGTTATCTTCTAGCCAATCGATGGCCTCAGATGATGAGTCGACCATTTTTCTAACTAGGTCTGGGTTATTTATATCATGGCCACCCTTCATAGTATCTTCAAAGAAAAGTTCATTAGTATCAGGGATTCCTTCTTTTTCTTGAAGTTTAGTCTCTGATGCATTCATTCCACCTGAAGCAAGGGATGAGTTACCACCTGTAATTCCTGCCTTTTCTACAACTGTAACATTCTTACCGTCTTGGGCAAGTTGGATAGCAGCAGATAGGCCTGCTCCACCGGAACCTACTACTACAACGTCAGTTTCGATTGGAGTTTTGAAGTCATCTTCGATTTCCTTAGCCACAAGTTTATCAGAGTCTATTCCTGCTGTAAGTAGGGCTTCATTTACAGCTGAAATAAAGGCAGCTGACGATATTGTAGCACCTGTAGTTCTGTCCACATCAGTTGAGTTTTTGGCAATTATCTCTTCCTTAACTCTCTCAATTCCAGCAGATCCTACTGATTTGGTTTCGCTTTCTTCTGTTTCTATGTCTGTGATCTCTCCCTTATCTAGGGTCACTTTAACCTTGATGTCTCCGCCATATCCCTTGGCAGACCCTTCATATGTACCTGATATTTCTTCTATATTAGAATCTTCCTTAGATTCTTTTGATGCACTTTCTTCTGTCTTGACATCTTCTTTCGTCTCATCTGTCGTCTTTGGACTTTGAGAAGCACAAGATGTTAGGGCAAGTATTAGGGATAGACTTGCAAATAATTTTTTAGCTTTCATTTCATCTCCTTTAAAGATTAGAAAAGCCCTAAAGACTAATCTTTTATTGTCGAGGACTAGCCCTTAGAGCTTACTTTCTTTGTAATTATATTATTTTGCAGCCTTGATTGCTTCGTCTACTGCTGTTTTTAGAGCTTCGCTTGTTACTGTTGCACCAGATACGTTATCTACGCCTTCAGTTCCGTTGTTCTTTTTGATCTCTTCAACTAGAGTTGGAACTGCGTCTGCTCCGATTCCTTCTGTTTCTGTGTGGTCAACTTGGATGTCTTTGATTGTTTCTCCATCCATAGTTACTTTAACTTTGATGTCTCCACCGTAACCTGCTGCCGTAGCTTCACCAACTTTTTCTGTTGTTTCTTCTGTTGCTACGTCAGTAGAAGCATCTTCTTTCTTAGCATCGTTAGCATTGTTTCCACAAGCTGTAAGAGCAAGGGCTAGTGCTGCGATTGCTGCGTATGATTTTATGTTTTTCATATAATTCTCCTTTATTTTTCCTGTGTCATCTGATTATACTACACACGTTTTCAATTTGCAAATTCCTAAGTTCTCCTAGAATTTTCTTTAAAATTTCAGGACAAATTTATAACATTTTAAAGTTCTAGCTTAATTAGCTAAAGGGTCATCCTTTTACTAGGACCTCATCTATAACTTGTCTAATATTTGCTAGTTGATAAATCTTTAAGTTCTTGAAGTCCCTGCTATCGATGGAGTTTTTGGCTACGAAGGCTTTCTTATAGCCTAGCCTTTCAATTTCCTTTAGCCTTTGTTTGATTTGAGGAACCTTCTTAAGCTCTCCTGTAAGTCCTACTTCTGCTATAAATACACTCTTGTCGGAAACTGGAACCTTCATCAAGGATGAAGCGATGGAGACCATTATAGCCAGATTTACCGAAGGCTCGCTAAGCTTGATGCCTCCTGTTGTTTTGATGATTACATTGTAATCGTAAAGATTAAGGCCTGCTCTTTCCTGGAGAATTGAGATTAGAGTATTTAGGTCATCTCTTCTTAGGGAGTCCCCTATCCTTTGTGGGTAGGGCATGAAGGACTTGGATACCAAAGACTCTATCTCTACTTCAAGGAGTCTCGATCCCTCATTCGTTACAGAAATAGCAGATCCTTCTATATCTTCAGTTCTTTCTGTGATGAAATACTCGCTAGGATTTGTAATCTCATTTAGCCCATCTTCATCCATAGAAAATAGACCAATTTCTCCAGTCCTTCCGAACCTATTTTTAGTCGAAGTTAAGATCCTTAGGTCTTCCTCACTTTCTCCATCAAGGACTAAGACCGTATCTACCAAGTGCTCCAAGGTCCTAAGACCTGCCATCTCTCCCTTTTTGGTCATATGACCTATCATTATCACTGCTCTTTTTCTTTCGCTATCCTTTGCAATGTCAACTGCCTTGTTGGCGACCTCTATGGTCTGGGTTGGACTTCCTTGTTTGTTATCAAGTTCTGCCAGGCTAAAGGTTTGGATAGAATCTAGAAAAACTATATCAGCATCCACATTTTTTATTTCCTTGATGGCAAGGTCCATGGAGTTTGTCGAAAGAATCCAGATATTTTCAGAAAGATCAGACATAATCCTGTCTGCACGTGACTTGATTTGACTTTCGCTCTCTTCTCCTGAAATATAGATTACCTTAAGGCCCTTATCGGCATAAGACTTTGATAATTGAAGGAGGAGAGTGGACTTTCCTGCACCCGGTCTTGCTGTAAGAATTGTAACAGAATCTCTCACAAGTCCTCCGCCCACAGCCCTATCAAACTCGCTATAGGTCGATTTTATCCTTTCAGACTCATCTAGGGCGATAGAATTAAGTTTCTTAGCATTTTTATCTTCCACTACTACGTTTTGCCTAGTAGACTTTTTCTCAACAACAACCTCATGCATACTTCCCCATTTGCCACATTCTGGGCATTGGCCTGCCCAAACTCCTTGGGTGTGGCCGCAGGATGCACATTCATAGGCTTTTTTGACCTTAGCCATTACATCTTCCTTAGAGATTCATTGGCAGAAAAGACTCTTATTGCTTCTGTCGGATCTTTCTTGTATAGACTTTCATAAATATCCCTAGGACTTTTTCCTTCTTCAAGGATTTCTCTTAGAGGCTTTAGGTAATGAGCCTCATCCTCTAGGGCTCTTTTCGCCATATCTACAAATTCTAAGGCCCATTTATAGACTTCCTTATCCTTGTAGGTAGCATGAAGGCCGTATCTTTCAGTCCTACTTCTAAGGTTTGTGAGCGACCTGTAATCCATATCTCCAAAAATCTCATAGAGCCTATCAAGATTTTCTTCATCATAGAAAAGCCCCTTGATTAAGGCTAAAGCTGCGAAATTATATGGGTAAGGTACTTCATCAGGCATTCTTATTTCTATATATCTCTTAGCCCTTACATCTGGAAATACGATTGATAGGGCGTGGAATATCATTTCATCACTCGAATCTTTATCCATTACTTCTGAAAACTTAAGTCTTCCCTTATAGTGGTCTTCGCCATCTTCATGGACAAATATTATGTCTGTATTAAGGATTTCTTCTGCATATTTTTCATAAGAGAAGTCATCATCAAAGGCGAATGGATAGACTCCAGTTCTTTGCCTATCACAATTATCCCAAATCATCTGGCGGAGATTTCTCTTATTATAAACTTCTCCTTCAAAGATATAGGAATTGTCGAAGATTGAATAAAGGAAGGGAGAAAGGGCGCTTGCCACAAAGTATTTTTTCTTAAAGTCTTCCTCGTTGGCATAATCTATAGCGCATTGAAGACTTGCCGTTCCCTTCATCATATTGTGGGCGTAGGCTCCCCCATTAATCCTGAAATATTCATACATATAGTCATATCTCTTCTTTGGGATGATCTTGATATCTTCAATCTTACTTTTTGGATGATAACCTACGTTGGCCAGAACTTGGCCCTTCTTTTCAAAAACTGGGACAAGCTCTCCCATGGCTTTTTTATAATCCTCATATAAGTCATCAATACTCTTATGAGACTTTATAGCGATTTCAAATTGGCTGGCAGGCTCTACAGAAATATCAAATCTGTCCTTGCTCAAACCCAAAATCTTCCCATCTTCTTTGTGGATTTCGTAGGAATTTTTAGATATTTCTTCCATTGAACGTGCAATGCCGTCTTCTCCATAATAAGATACAGTTTCAAGACTATCCTTATCAACTACAAAATGCTCTGACTCAAAACCTAGGGCGAAGTCTTTGGAATCTTTCTCTCCGCTTTTTATATAATTAACAATTTTTTGTATTTTTTCTTTATAATTCATATCAATCCTTCTCTAATTTAACTTTCTATCATTATACGCCTCTGGCTACTTTATCCCAAAGACATATAGTTATCTTATGAAATACGCATTTTACGAAAGTAGGATTGGGATTATTAAATTCGCCTACGATAAAAAAATCGAATCTATAAGCTTGGTAGAAAAAGCAGATGACTTGTCCGAAAAAACTTCTGCTACTAATAAGGTCTTTGGACAAATCGATGAATACCTCAAAGGAGAAAGGAAGAAATTTACAATTTATGATCTCCTTGAGCTTAAAGGGACTGACTTTCAAAAAGAAGTAATAAAAGAGCTTAGAAACATTCCCTATGGAGAAAAGTCGACCTATAAGGAGGTTGCTGAAAATATTAATAGAAAGAAAGCTACAAGAGCTGTGGCTAATGCTATAGGCAGAAATCCCTTCTTTATTGTTTATCCCTGCCACAGGGTCGTAAGGTCTGATGGAAAGATTGGAGGCTTTGCCTACGGGGTAGATGTAAAAAGATTTCTCCTAAAGCTTGAAAGTTAGGCAATCGAATAGGGCCTAAGATCTAGCCCCTTTCACACCACCGTACGTGCCGTTCGGCATACGGCGGTTCAATTTAATTTACACATGTCCTGCTTATATAGTAATCATAAGGGTCGATTAACCCTGTTTTGCTTAACCTTTCTTTTGTGATTGCTCTTACTAAGCAGGTTTTTGTTGCTACAAAGTAGTATCTGTTTCCACAATAGGATGTTAGTCTTGCTAGGTATTTTACTATTCCCATTTTCCTTAACGCCCATTGTCGTTTCTTTTGTACTTTCCACATTTTCCAGCATATTATTCTGAGTCTAGTTCTTAGATGCTCGCTAAAGCTTTTTAGTTTGCTTTTCATGCTTGCTATTTTAAAGTAGTTTATCCAGCCTCTTGTTACTTCATTTAATTTCTTGATTCTGTAATCAAAAGAAACCGACCATTTTCTTGTGGTGAGTTCCTTTATTTTGTCTTTGAGTCTTTTAAATGATGTTTCATGGACTCGTGCTTTCCATTGATTTGTCTTGTTGTCTTTCCAGTAGCCAAATCCAAGATATTTTATTTTATTTGGTCTTATTATTTTGCTTTTTGCTGCATTTACTTTTAGTCCAAGTTTATTTTCTATGAATCTTGTTATTGAGTGTATTACTCTTGTGGCTGCTGCTTTACTTCCTACAAATATTAGACAATCGTCTGCGTATCTTGTGTACCTAAGTTTTCTTGCTTCTAGCTCTTTGTCTAGTTTGTCTAGCATAATGTTACTTAGTAGTGGTGATAGGTTTCCACCTTGTGGGGTTCCTATTTCATTTTTTTCGTATACACCTTTGTTCATTATTCCCGTTTTTAGGTATTTTCTGATTAATGATTCTGTGTCTGGTGCTTTGATGTGTTCATGAACCATGCTCATTAGTTTATCTTGTGGCACTTTGTCGAAGAATTTTTCTAGGTCTATGTCTACTACCCATTCGTATCCGTCGTTTAAGTATTCTAGGCTTTTTGTTATTGCCATTTGACAGTTTCTTCCTGGTCTGAATCCATAGCTTGTTTCAGAAAATCTTTTGTCTATTATCGGGGTTAAGACTTGTACGATTGCTTGTTGGATTATTCTGTCCATTACTGTTGGTATTCCGAGTTTTCTTTTTCCTCCATTTGGTTTTGGGATTTCTACTCGTAGTACTGGTTGTGGTTTGTAGCGTCTTTCGATTATTTCTTGTCTTATCCTTGCCCAGTTTTCTTTGATGTATTGATCTATTTCTTCTACACTTATGCCGTCTGTTCCAGCTGCTCCTTTGTTGGAGATTACTTTTACTTTGGCTTGGTGCATGTTTTCTGGGTTTAGGATTTGACTTATTAAATTATCTTCCATGTGTGCACTTGCTCCTTTCCGCTTGCATAACTTTTTCTTAGGTGTGAGATTTTGATTTCATTTACGTTTCTTCTACTTTCTCTGTCAGATTTGTCATGCAACATACATTTTGCTTGTGCTTTTAAATTGTTCGGTCCTTCGGTGTTTCCACCTACTATGACTTCTGCTGATTTCTCACTATTCGTTGTTACTACTTCTTCGCTAGTGAGACCTCACGGGATAAGCCCTAATGCTTTCATCGTTTACTTGCAGAATTTACGCTTTGGGTTTACGGTTACCTTTTGGGTCTTTGCTATCTCTTGCTAGCTCGCCCACCTGTTACGCCTTATATTCTGTTCCTGTTCGTCAAGCCACGATTTCGCTACCCGTTCTTCTCTCCTAGATGTCGCCACCTAAAACTTCGGGGTCACTATTAGATTCGTTGGTAACTACGCTCTGTAGGGAATTTCACCCCAGCGTTAGGACATACCCGTCATACAGGAAAAAGCCCTCAATCCGAGGGCTCTTTCTTAATTCTAGTTTATTCTTTCTGTTGTCTCGCCATCAAAG
>NZ_JALEIL010000104.1 GCF_022770135.1 Anaerococcus sp.
TGCATCTATCATTGAGATTCTCTTCCAAGGAGCCTTTAGTTCAATCTCATGACCATCGAATTCTACAACTGTTGTTCCCTTTACTTTGTTTGCAACATGCTCTACCATATTTTCAGTGATTTCCATCATATCTTCGAAATCTCCATAGGCTTGGTAGAGTTCCATTGTTGTAAATTCAGGATTGTGAGTTGCATCCATTCCTTCATTTCTGAACATTCTTCCGATTTCATATACTCTATCAAAGCCACCTACGATTAATCTCTTAAGGTAAAGCTCTGATGCAATTCTTAGGTACATGCCTATATTTAGAGAATTGTGATGAGTTGTAAATGGACGAGCTGTAGCTCCTCCTGCTATTGTGTTTAGGATTGGAGTTTCAACTTCTAGGAAGCCTTGACCGTCTAGGAATCTCCTGATTTCTGATATGATTTGACTTCTTTGAACGAATACGCTTTTTACTTCTGGATTTACTATAAGGTCTAGGTATCTTTGTCTATATCTTAGGTCAGGGTCCTTTAGTCCGTGCCATTTTTCAGGAAGCATTTGAAGAGATTTGGTCATTAGTAGTGGAGTTTCAGTCTCGATTGAGATTTCTCCTTGATTTGTCTTAAATACTTTTCCTTCTATACCTACGATATCACCAATATCGTATTTTTTAACTTGTTTGAACTCATCGCCAATAACATTTTTACGGTTTACTATTTGAATTTGACCTTCTTCGTCTTGGATATCCATGAAGCTCATGTTTCCATGTCCACGTTTGGCCATAATTCTTCCAGCAATTCTTACTTTTTCGCCATCATATTCTTCAAAATTGTCTTTGATAAGGCTTGAAGCAATTCTTCCCTTAAAGTTTACAACCTTGTGAGGGTCTCTGCCTTCTTTCTTAAGGTCTTCTAGCTTGTCTCTTTTAATTTGTAACATTTCATTTAAATCTTTGTTATCAGCCATGTTTTCTCCTTTACTTAATATTTTTGATTACAAAATACATCTTTCCATTTGGTGTGCTTACTTCTACTCTTTCGTCTACCTTTTTCCCAATGAGCGCAGCACCAACTGGAGATTCATTAGAAATAAATCCTTCAAGCGGATTTGATTCAGCAGTTCCCACGATCTTGTATTCCAAATCTTCGTCGAACTCTTCATCATAAACTGTTACAGTATTGCCAACACCAACTTCATCTGAGTTTTCGATAACTTCGATTGTCTTGGCGTTTCTAATCATATCTTCAACCTTTGCAATCCTAGATTCCACTTCACCTTGCTCGTTTTTAGCTTCATCGTAGTCAGCATTTTCTGACAGGTCACCGAAGCTTCTTGCTACTTTGATTTTTTCAGCAATTTCTGGACGCTTTTTGGTCTTAAGATACTCTAGTTCATCTTCAAGTTTTTCTAAATATTCTTTACTTAATATTACTTCTTTATTTTCTGTCATAATTATCCTCTAAAAATTTCCTATATTCTTCTAGTAAATCAAATATTTCCTTACTAGTTTTTAATTTATTAACCCTATCTCTGTAGCTTGCAGCTTGTGGAAGGCCTTTAATATACCAACCAACGTGCTTTCTCATTTGGTTTATAACAAGTTTTTCAGATTTATACTTAAGAGATAGATCGTATTGTCTTTTGATAGTATGAAGTATATCTTCATATGTTATGGGACTAGTTTCTTTTCCTTCGATGTAGTCTTTAATTTGCCTAAAAATAAAGGGATTACCCATAGCCCCTCTTGCTATCATTACCCCGTCTGCCCTGGTCACATCGAGTATATTTTTGTAATCTTTGACACTAAAGACATCACCATTGGCGATAACTGGAATAGATAAAGTTTCTTTTAGCTTTCTTATAGATTCCCAATTGGCTTTTCCAGAATACTGTTGCTTACGAGTTCTTCCGTGAAGGATGACATAATCTACGCCGCTATCTTCGAGGGCCTTGCCAACTTCTATATAGTTTATAGAATCTTCATCAATGCCCATTCTAATTTTAACATTGACAATTTTGTCTGTGGATTCTTTAAGGCATTTACCTATCTCGTAGACTTTCTTCACATCTTTCATCAAAGCTGAGCCTTGGCCGTTATTAAATATCTTTGGCGCCGGGCAGCCCATATTAAAGCTTACTTCTTTAAAGTCTTCTCTAGGATTGATCTTTTCCTTGATGACTCTTTCGATAATGTCACAGTCCTTGCCGAAAATCTGGATATTGCAGTTTTTTTCTTCATCCGCTGTATACATTATCTCTTCAGTCGCCCTATTATTAAAATCAAGAGCGTTTACTGAGACCATCTCGGTAAAGGTCTTATCACAGCCATTTTCTTCGCAGATTTGCCTAAAGGCAGAATCGGTAATTCCCGCCATGGGAGCAAGCATTATTTTATTAAAGATTTTTGTTTCTCTCATAGATTAATCTCAATCCTTCAAGCATTAAATCAGGTTCAATAATTTCTATAAATTTACTAGATGCTGAGATTAGCTCAGAGAAACCTCCTGTTGCAACAACAGTTATATCACTTTCGTCTACGCCGTATTTATCTGCCATTTCTTTTTCTAAGATTGAAATAATATTATCTATCATCCCTATATATCCAAATATAATACCTGCATTGATTGATTCAGAAGTATTCTTCCCTATAGCAGATTCTGGATCCATAAGCTCAATCTTAGGTAGTTTGGCAGTAGAGCCGAAGAGTCCATCTTGGGCTATCCTAATACCTGGAGCTATAGATCCTCCAAGATACTTCTTATCTTCAGTAATTACATCAAAAGTTATGGCAGTACCCATATCTACGACTATTGTTGGTCCCCCGTATTTGCTAAAGGCTGCTACAGCATCTACAATCCTATCAGCTCCTACCTCTCTTGGGTTCTCGTATTCAATCGTAAGGAAGGTTGGCGTATCAGAATCCACCACTATGGCTTCTCTATCAAAGAGCTTCCTATTAGCAGATTGCCAGTTATACATCACATCTGGTACAACACAGCTCATGATGGTATCTTCAATATCTTCTACTTTAATTTGCTTAATTGCCAGCATATTAAATAAAGTAGCAACCAATTCATCACTTGTCTTCTTGAGGTCGGTCGCCACTCTAAATTTTGATTTCAAATTTTCTTTCTCGTAAACACCTATAACCGTATTAGTGTTTCCGATGTCTATTACTAATAACATAAAATCTCCAAATCACTTTCAAATTAACTCTTATATGATACGGTTATTTGGTGAAATTTCAAGCTTATTTACCTAACTTATATTTTCTAATTAGCCTATTGATCTCTTCTATATCTTCTTTCCTAACCTTAGTTGACTCACGACTTTCTCCCTTGCTATCTTTTACAACCATAATAAGGTCACAATTATCTGTATCAAAGCCCCATTTTCTAATTTCTTTGTAAGTTCTAAAGTTAGAATTTGCGAGGATGCCATTTTCTGCAACGCTTAGCTTAGCCCTTGTTGAAATCATAAATACAATAGCAAGAGCAATCATCACAACAGCTGTAAGCATACTTTGCTTATTTCCTTGTTGATATCCCGCGTAGAAATTGACTCCACCTGTTACGACTAATACTGCAACAAGGATCATCTCAAAGCTAGATGAAGGCCTTTTGAAGGAAGTCACTTCTCCTTCAAGCTTTTTCTTATCTCTTACTTGCTTATAAATTCTGTATAGGAAAAATACAACTATTGCCCCATACATAATTATAATCATCGAATCTAAATTTCCCATTTTTCCTCCTTAAAAACAAAATAGGCCCAAAGACCTATTTAGCATCCTCTATATTTTCATAAAATGATCTTTTGACAACGCCAATATATGGTAGATTTCTATACATTTGATCAAAGTCAAGACCAAAGCCTACTACAAACTCATTTGGTATCTTAAAGCCTGTCCAATCAGGTTTGATATCTACTTCTCTTCTTTCAGGTTTATCGAGTAAGGTTACAATCCTTACATCTTTTGCTTCTCTATTTATTAGATTCTCCTTAGTCTTTTTTAAGGTGTAACCTGTATCTATAATATCTTCGACTATTAGTACTTCCTTATCTTTGATATCAATATCAAGGTCTTTTAGGATTTTGACATTTCCACTTGAATAGGTGTTTTCCGCATAAGAAGAAACTACCATAAAGTCCATCTGAAGGTCGATATTTAAACTTTTGGCAAGTTCCGCCATAAACATTACCGAACCCTTGAGAATTCCTACGAGTATTAAAGTATCCTTATTCTCGTAATGACTGTTGATGGTTTTCGCTAATTGTTCTATCTTTAGCTTCAAACTTTCCTCATCAATCAATACTCTTTCAATTATGTCACTGTAGTCAGTCTTCATCATATACCTCTATCTTTATAATATTTTTTGTAGAAGGATCTACTTTATAATCCTCCGAGCTTCTAAAAGATGTCACCCATATTATATCATTTTCTGATAATATAAGGGGGATTTTTTCTCTTTTTTCCTTATCTACCTTCATGTCAATAAAAAAGTCCTTGAGTTTTTTGCTATGACCCAAGCCTATTGGTCTAAACTTATCTCCATTTTTCCTAAATCTTACACTTAGGGGAAAAGTTAATTTATCCCTATCGAAATATTCGATATTCTTCCCATGTTTTTTCTGAAAATCAGATACAGAACTTATCTTTATTCTTTTATCTCCAAAACTTATCTCATCGGCAATATCTATAGAGATTTCATCTTCTATTGCCTGAGAATCTTCCTTGATTAAGCCCAATCTATAGAACTTGTATGACTTAAGGAAAAGCAAATCATCTTTTATTATAGATTTACCATTATCTAGGTCAGTTAGGCTTAGAAAGTTATCGATATTATCCTTGGATATATCTCTAACTTCCTTCTTAATCTCTCCTATGGCCCTTCTTATAAGCCTTGCTTGGATAGCCTTATCCTTATTTTCAAAGCAAACTTTATCAAAGCTTATCGTATCACTTTTCCTTTGAATAATAATATCTTCATAAATATTTTTTATATAGGAATCGCTAATAGAAATCTCATCTGTTGCAATCTCAGAAAGCTTGACTAGGCTTTCTTTAAAATTCGGATTTATCATTTCAATTTCAGGAATTATCTCAAGTCTTAGCTTATTTCTAGTATAATCTGCCGTGAAATTTGTCTTATCAATTGCATAGGGTATTTTGTTTCTATCCAAGTACTCTAAGATCTTAGCCTTTTTGATATTTAGGATGGGTCTTATTATATCCCCATTCCTATAATCCATAGCCCTAAGGCCCTCTACTCCAGTTCCTCGAATTATCCTCATAAGGACAGTTTCTGCCTGATCGTCTAAGTTATGGGCTACGGCAATTTTCGATTTGGGGTATTCTTTTTGGACCCCTCTAAAAAACTCATACCTTAACCTTCTTCCAGCATCTTCTGAAGATAGGCCGTATTTCTTGGCATAATCATCCATACTCGCTGCTTTCTTCCTAAAGTCTAAGCCAAATTTCTTTGCAGTATCTTCGACTAAGCTCTCATCAAAATCTGCCTCTTTCCTATGAAGGTGGTTAAGGTGTGCAAGGACAATTGTAAAATCCATTTCCTTCCTAAGCTCCATCAAAGCATAGATAAGAAACTGGCTATCAGGACCTCCGCTTGCGCCGACTATGATATTATCGCCTTTTTCTATAAGTTTATTTGCTCTTATAGTTTCTCTTACTTTATTTATTATTGTCATCTTCATAGACCACTTCAGATTTCTTAACCATATCTAGTCTATCTCTTGCAATCTTTTCCTTAAACTCGTCAGTATTTCTATTGTCGTAATCTTCCTTCAAGGACTTGATGGTAATTTGCAAGTCATCTTTTTTCTTATTCAAAGATTCAATATCCTTATTTACCTTGGCGTATTCCTTTTCAACAGCCTTAGTATATAGGCTAAAGGATCCCACCGATAAGGCTATGATTGATAGGATGGTCAACAGAAATCTTTGGTTTTTCTTTCTTCTTTGCTTAAGATACGAATTCTTCTTACTCATCGATAACCTCATACATAGAAAAAGCATCGTTTTTCTTGGCTCCGTCAATCAAGTTTAGAACCCTAAATTTAAGATTGCTTTTGCCAAAAACAACTTCTACTATATCTCCTTCTTCTACTAAACTTCCCGGCTTGGCTTCCTTTTCATTTATCTTAACCCTGCCGTTTTCGCAAGCCTCTTTAGCTACTTGTCTTCTTTTAATAATTCTCGCATTTTTCAAAAATTTATCTATTCTCATAAGATTATCATACTGTATATAATCTTTTTAGGCAAAGCTTTATCATAGATCTTGGGCTTAATATCTAGCGAATAGTATAATGAACTTATGAACTACATATTCCATGTCGATTGTGATGCTTTTTATGCATCATGCGAAGAATTAAGAAATCCAAAACTAAAAAATCATCCCCTAGCTGTTGGAGGACTTTCAAACAAATCTATCCTCACTACTGCCAATTATAAGGCGAGAGAATTCGGTCTACATTCGGCTATGCCAGTCTTTATGGCTAAGGAACTTTGCCCAAATCTTATTCTTCTACCAGTAGATCACAAATACTACAGAGAAAAGTCCAAAGAAGTATTTTCTCTTGTAAAAGAATATGCAAAGCTTATTGAGCAAGTTTCTGTAGATGAGGCCTATTTACTAGTAGAAACAGATTCTGCCAAAGACCTTGCCAGAAATCTTCAAGAAAAAGTCTTAGAAAAAACTGGCATTGGAATCTCTATCGGCATATCCTACAACAAGTTTCTAGCAAAGCTTGCAAGCGATTGGAAAAAACCTCAGGGTATAACTCAAATTAGAAAAGAAGATCTAGAGTATTTTTTACCAGATATTCCTGTAAAAAAGGTCCACGGTATAGGCAAGAAAACTAGCGAGAGATTAAATAAAATAGGAATCTACAAAGTAGAAGACCTTCTAAAGCTAGACTATGAGTATCTTATTGATAATTTTGGCAAGCAAGGAGCCTATATCTACCATGTAATAAGGGGAGTTGACGAAAGGAAGATCAATCCTTATAGGGTTAGAAAAAGTATAGGAAAGGAAAGGACCTTTGCTCAAAACACCAATGATATGGCAATTCTATCTTCCTATCTAAAAAACTTATCTGAACTTATCGAAGATGAGATGGATATCAAAAATATCCACGGAAAAACCGTAAATTTAAAAATCAAAGATCACAAATTCAAAAACCACACTAAGGCCATCACCCTCCAAGAGCCAATTTATAAGGCAAGGGATATCTACAATGAAGCCTTAAGTCTCTTAAAAGACCTCCATAAGGGCGAGATGCTTAGGCTAATCGGCATATCCTTATCAAATCTTCAAGAAAGAAAACAAAATCAATTAAGTTTCTTTGACTGACAAGAAGACCCCAAATCCTCATTCTGGAATTTGGGGTCTCGTTATTCTAAAATAATTTATTTTTCTTCTTCTTTTTTATCTTCTTCCTTAATTTCTTCTTCATCATCTTGGTCTTGGATTATAGTCTTTCTAACTTCCGCATCGATTTGAGCCATTAGTTCTGGATTTTCTTCCAAGAAATCTTTGACATTTTCCCTACCTTGGCCGAGCTTTTCGTCCTTGTAGGAGAACCAAGATCCAGCCTTATCAACTATGTCCATATCTACAGCAGTATCTAGCAATACTCCAGATTTAGAGATTCCCTTACCATACATGATATCGAACTCTACTACCTTGAATGGAGGAGCTACCTTATTTTTGACAACCTTAACCCTAGTTCTTGATCCTATAGAATTGTCTCCTTGGGTGATTGTCTTTATCCTTCTAATGTCAAGCCTTACAGATGAGTAGAACTTAAGGGCACGACCACCTGGTGTTGTCTCAGGAGATCCAAACATAACGCCCACTTTCTCTCTTAGCTGGTTGATGAAAATCACTGTTGTGTTAGATTTTGCTATAACACCTGTAAGTCTTCTTAGGGCTTGACTCATTAGTCTCGCTTGAAGACCAACGTGGCTATCTCCCATTTCCCCTTCGATTTCAGCTCTAGGAACAAGGGCTGCAACTGAGTCGATTACGATTAGATCAACCGCCCCACTTCTTACTAGACTTTCAGCTATATCAAGTCCTTGCTCTCCAGTATCTGGTTGGGATAGGATTAGATTATCTATATCAACACCCAAGTTTTCTGCATACTCTGCATCTAGGGCGTGCTCTGCATCGATAAAGGCACAGGTCTGATCCTGTTTTTGATCTTCTGCTACTATATGAAGGGCAAGGGTTGTCTTACCAGATGATTCAGGACCGAAGATTTCAACTACTCTTCCTCTAGGAATTCCACCAATACCTAAAGCTATATCGAGGTTGACTGCCCCTGTTGGGATAGCAGATACTGAAACTCTAGGAGCCTCGCCCATCTTCATTATGGCTCCCTTACCGTATTTTTTCTCTATATTTTTAAAAGCCTGGTCTAAGGCTTTTTGCTTGTCTTTATCCATAAACTCTCCTCTACTATTTATATAATCTGTGCAATATTCTACTATTATTATATCATTTTATTAATTTTCTTAAAGCATCTACAAAAGAAAGAAGCTTTCGCAAAAATCTTTCATATCTATCACAGACTTGTAGGCCGAAGTTCTTTCAAGATTTCTTTAACTATTAAGTCAATGATAGGAATTTTATTTGCAAAAGCTAATACTTTTAATATTATTCTATTTAATTCTAAGCCTTTTAGATATTTTCTAAGTCCAAGACTTTTTTATTCTTTACTATATAGTCCATTCCAGATATTACTGTAAGAGCTACTGCTATATAGAAGACAAAGATTCCAGCTTTGTTAAGGACAGGAACATTTAGTAAAAGCATCACAAGAGAAACCATTTGGCTTGTTGTCTTTGCCTTACCCCACATGCTTGCTGCTATTGTGATTCCAGAATCTGCCGCGAGGGTTCTAAAGCCTGTGATGATAAGCTCTCTTGAGATTATTATTATTACAGGCCAAGCTGGTATTGTATTATCTTCTACCAATACCAAGAAGGCAGCCATAGTTAGGACCTTATCCACCAAGGGATCGGTGAACTTCCCAAAGTTTGTTATCATATTTCTGCTTCTTGCTATGTGACCGTCGACTGCATCTGTAAGACTTGCTATTATAAAGACAATAGCTGCTATATTCATATCCCTTCCACTTATCATAAAGATTATCACAAAGACTGGGATTAAAAATAGTCTTACTAGGGTTATTTTGTTAGCTAAATTCATTTTCTTCTCCTTCTAAATAGGACCTATCTACTAAGACCTTTCTTGGCTTGGATCCTTCATATCCTCCGACTACTCCTCTTTGTTCCAACTGGTCGATTATCCTTCCAGCCCTAGCGTAGCCTATCTTAAGCTTTCTTTGAAGCATGGATACTGAGGCTGTATTTTCATTGATTATAACCTTGATAGCCTCATCAATTAGCTCATCCTCATCGTCTGAACCTTCTGTAGGACTTTCGACGTTTTCTTCTACCTTCTCTATGGCTTCCTCGTCGTAATTGGTCTCGTTTCCTTCCTTGATTTCCCTTACAACACTTATTACCTCATCATCTGAGACAAAGGCTCCTTGGATTCTGGTTGGTCTCATAGAATCGCTTGAGGCGTAGAGCATATCTCCCTTTCCTAGAAGCTTCTCAGCTCCTTGGGCATCAAGGATTGTTCTTGAGTCGATTTGACTTGTAACTGCGAAGGAAATCCTTGAAGGGATATTTGCCTTGATAGTTCCTGTGATGACATCGACCGTTGGTCTTTGGGTTGCAATTATCAAGTGAATACCACAGGCTCTGGACTTCTGGGCAAGCCTTGTTATATAATCTTCGACCTCTGCACCTACAGTCATCATCAAATCTGCAAGCTCATCTATTATAATTACTATATATGGAAGATTTTCCATAGAGTCGTCAGACTCTTGAGCCTTCTTATATCCAACTATATCTCTAACGTGATTTTTCTCAAATAATTTATATCTCTTCTCCATCTCGCTTATGGCCCAGAAAAGTGATGATGAAGCCTTCTTAGGATCAGTAATTACAGGCATGATTAGGTGAGGTATGCCATTGTAGATAGAAAGCTCTACAACCTTTGGGTCTACTAAGAGAAGTTTTACATCATTTGGCGAGTGTTTATAGAGAATTGACATAATGATTGTATTGATACAAACTGACTTACCAGAACCTGTCGCTCCCGATACCAAAAGGTGAGGCATCTTCTCAATAGCAGAGACCTCAACATCTCCTGATATGGACTTACCCATAGCAAAGGGAATTGTGTATTTAGACTTGACGAAGTTTTCTGAAGATAAAATTTCCTTAAGGCCAACAACTTCCTTCTTATCATTGGGTACTTCTATACCAACATGGCTTTTGCCAGGAATTGGGGCAAGTATTCTTATCCCGCTTGTAGCAAGGGCTAGGGCCAAATCATCAGATAAGTTTACAATCTTACTAACCTTAACTCCCCTCTGAGGTTTTAGCTCATAGCAAGTTACTGTAGGACCTACGTCAATTTGTACGACCTTACCATCTATGCCAAATGAGTCCAAAGTCTCTTCTATAGCGACAGCTCGTGCTCTGATTTCTCTATCATCGACTCCCCCATCTTCGTTCCTATCTTCCAAAAGATCAATGGATGGATAGGTATAATCTCCGAATTCTCTTCTGAAACTTTCATTGAAATCGGACATCTCGACTTGACGAGACTTGTAATTGTTTACCTTAGCATCGCCTAAGCTGTCTAAGTCGAAGTTTTTGACAGGTTTTCTCTTAACTTCTTCCTCTTTTACGATCTCTTTTTCCTTTACATTAATTGGAGATTCATTTGGAAGAGATTGTCTTTCTTCTAAATCATCTTCTCTAGCAATTTCGATTTTTTCTTCTTTCTGTCTTTGTTTTCTTTCATCGATTGATCTTTTTGTTCTTTGGCTAAGATCTTTAATATTTTGACCTAATTTAATAAAGTTTTCCTTAACTTTTCTGAAAAATTCTCCATAAGTCAAAGGACTTATATCAATTAAGAGGGAAAAGATTGAAAGGCCGTATAGAATATAAAGTCCCAGATTTCCGATCAGATTCACTAGGAAAAATGAGATTGCTCCCCCAAGAGCGCCTCCCCCATCAGATTTTTGGCTTACTGCATATTGGACAGACCAAGCAAGCTCATTTCTTATAAAGTCTCTTGAAAAGATTGCTAGAGTGAGTAGGTAAATTGTATAAAGTAGCAAAAACTTAGATAAGTTTTCTCTAAATCTTCCCCTAAGCTCTGATAAAAAGCTTATAAATACAAGAACTGGGAAGACTAGGGCAAATTTGCCGAAGATTTTGGCAAAGAAGTCTGACAAGACATCTCCCATAAGTCCAGTGTTAGAACTTAAAATAAATATAAATAAAATGACTTGGACTGCCATCATAATTATAGAAAATCTCCTGAAATCAAACTTACTTTCCCTAGGCTTTTTAGTCTTAGTCCTATTAGGTGATTTTTTATTCGATTTTTTTCTAATTCTGTTTTGATTCTTACTAGTCATATCCACCTCTCTATAATTATATATTAAGAGGCATAAAAAATAAACTGCCATGACAGTTTAGCTTAGAGACTATCTTTATTATTATAAATTAAAGACTTATCCCTCAAGCGAAACGAAGAAATCCTTCCGCCTTGCTTTGAGGAATATAGACTTGTCAAAAGTCTCTTACTATCTAAAACAGTTTATTTAAGTGCTCTTACTTATCTTTTTTATCTTTTCTGTAAGGTGATTCGTCTACTGGCCATGCTTCTGGTTTTTCTAGGAGGGCCTTTCTTGATAGGTTGATTCTTCCTTGCCTATCAATTTCTGTTACCTTTACCTTAACCTCATCTCCTACGCTTAAGACATCTTCAACCTTTTCTACCCTGTGGTGGTCGATTTGAGAAATGTGGAGGAGACCTTCCTTACCAATTGCAATTTCTACAAAGGCTCCGAAGTTCATAATCCTAACTACCTTACCTGTATAGATATCGCCTGGCTTTGGATCTGTTACGATAGATTTGATCATCTCAATGGCCTTCTTACCACTTTCGCCATCATCTGAAGCAACAGTGATGTGTCCATCATCTTCTGTTTCAATCTTAACACCAGTAGCATCTATAATCTTGTTGATTGTCTTTCCACCAGAACCAATTACATCACGAACCTTTTCTGGGTCGATGTCGATTGTAAATAGTCTTGGAGCATAATCAGATATATCACTTCTTGGCTTATCAATCGCAGATTCTATAACATCAAGGATTCTCATTCTAGCACTATGAGCGTCATTTAGAGATTCTTCTAGAACTTCTCTTGTGATTCCGTCTATTTTCATATCCATTTGTAGGGCTGTGATTCCATCACGAGTTCCTGCAACCTTAAAGTCCATATCTCCTAGGTGGTCTTCTAGGCCTTGGATATCTGTAAGGATTGATATAGAGTCATCTTCCTTGATAAGACCCATAGCAATTCCTGCAACAGGTTTTGATATTGGAACACCTGCATCCATTAGAGAGAGGGTTGAACCACAGATAGAAGCTTGAGAGCTTGATCCATTTGATGATAGTACTTCTGATACGACTCTAATTGTGTAAGGGAAGTCTTTTTCATCTGGGAGAACTGGTAGTAGGGCTCTTTCAGCCAAACGTCCGTGACCGATCTCACGACGACCAGGTCCTCTAAGTGGTCTTACATCTCCAACACAAAATGGTGGGAAGTTGTATTGGTGGATGTATCTTTTTTGAATCTCTTCTCTATTAAGTCCATCTATAATTTGAACATCAGCAGGAGATCCTAGGGTCACTACAGATAGGACTTGAGTTTGTCCTCTTTGGAAGAGTCCTGATCCGTGTACTCTTGGAAGAAGTCCTGCCTCTGCAGAAAGTGGTCTGATTTCTGTAAGATCACGTCCGTCTGGTCTAATCTTATCGATTGAAATCATACGACGAACTTCTTTTTTCATGATATTATCTATTCTTCTGTGAATTTCATCTTCACTTTCTGGATATTCTTCTAGATATTTTTCCTTAGCAGCTTCTTCGATATTGAAGATATTATTTTCTCTTTCAGTCTTATCTGTAGTTCTGATTGAATTTTTGATTTCTTCTTCAAAATCAGCTGAGATCTTTCTATCAAGTTCTGTCTCTTCTACTTGGGCAACTTCGATTTTTTCTTTACCTATATCGTCGATTATAGTTTGGATAAAGTCAGAAATATTACCAATCTCTTCTAGGGCAAGGAGCATTGCTTCAAGCATTTCTCCTTCAGAAATCTCCTTTGCTCCAGCTTCTACCATGTTGATAGCGCCCTTCTTACCAGCTACAGTAAGCTCTAAGCTAGATTTTTCTCTTTCTTCCTTGTTTGGATTAATGATTAGCTTATCATCAACCTTACCAACCATACAAGCTCCAACAGGACCGTCGAATGGAATGTCAGATATACCCAAGGCGATTGAAGCACCGATTGTTGTAAGTGGATCTGGGAGGTTATCTTCATCCATAGACAAAACTGTGGCTATGATTTGTACGTCATTGTAGTAGTTTTCTGGGAAAAGTGGTCTTAGAGGTCTATCCATTTGACGAGATATAAGGGTTGCCTCATCGCTTGCCTTTCCTTCTCTTTTAAGGAATCCTCCAGGAATTTTTCCTACTGCATATAATTTTTCTTGGAAATCACATATTAGTGGAAAAAAGTCTATTCCTTCCCTTGGCTTCTCACTTGCAACTGCTGTTACAAGCAAAGAAGTATCGCCACTTTTTATGTAGCATTCACCATTGGCTTGTTCTGCAAATTTACCAATAGTAACTTCAAAATCTTTGCCTAATTTTGATTCGTATTTGTAAGTTTTTACCATCTTTACTCCTATGTTTTTATATATAAAATAAGGCGGGAATGCCCCGCCAATAACTAACCTCTTAGACCTAGTCTCTCAATGATTGATCTGTATCTATCAATGTCATTATCTCTTAGGTAGTTTAACATACCTTTTCTACGTCTAATCATTTTGTAAAGACCTCTTCTTGATGAGTGGTCTTTTTTGTTGTTCTTTAAGTGTTCTGTAAGATCAGCAATTCTCTTTGATAGGATTGCGATTTGAACTTCTGGAGAACCTGTGTCTCCTTCTTCTAGTTGGTATTCTTTGATTATTGCTTGTTTTTCGTCTGCTTTTAACATAATTTCCTCCATTAATAATATTTGCCATTTACCAAGTAAAGGTCGAGGTATCATTTACTTAGCAAAGGTACCGCTAAATATTATACTAGTTCATCTTTCTTTTGCAAAATATTTTCCAAATATTCATAGGCCTTTTTCTTATCTGAATTCATCTGCTCTATCAAGGCTTCCTTACTATCGAATTTGATATCGTAACGGAAAAACTCTATAAATTCTATGGAAATATCTTTGCCGTAAATATTTTGGTTAAAGTCAAGGATGTAAGTCTCAACCTTCCTATTGTTTTCATCAAAGGTGGGATTGGTGCCTACATTGCTTAAGGCATAGTAAGACGCGCCGTCGATATTAACCTTTGTAAAATAAACCCCATCTACAGGAAGGACATAGTTAAAGCTAAGCTTAAGGTTTGCTGTAGGGAAGTTTAGGGTCCTGCCTCTTTTGGCTCCATCGACAACCTTTCCTTTTATCTTGTAATTTCTTCCCAGAAGCTTGTTTACTTTTCTAATATTTCCTTCTCTTATTAGGTCCCTAATATGGTTGGATGAGATCTTATTTACCTCATCTTCTTTTTCAAAATCCACTACAGAAGTCTTGTAATCATATTCATCTTCGAGCTTTCTAAGAGTTTCGACATCACCTGAGGCCTTCCTACCAAACCTGTAGTCCTTGCCACAAATAACATAGGATGCGTTGAGTTTTTTGTTAATAATTTCAGCTATAAATTCCCTTGGAGAAAGATTCATAAACTTTTCATCAAAATCTATCAAGCAAAAGGTATTGATCCCCATCGACGCCAAAATCTCAATCTTGTCTTCAAGACTTGTCATGTATTCTTTCTCATCCTTAAGTCTTAGTTTAGTGTTTTCCTTAAACAATAAGACTGAAGGTTCTAGGTCATACTTTTTGCTGATTTCTAAATTATTCTTCATAAGTTTTTGATGGCCTAAATGAACTCCATCGAAGTTACCAAGACTTACCGCTTTTTTTTCAAGATCTGGCAGGTCCATATTTAGGTCATATATTTTTATTTTCTCTATCATAAAATACTTTCTCCATTTTCAGAAAATATCCGCCCTTACTTTCAAAACTCTTTGCCAAGCCAATAAATTCATTTCTCGAGTATACTCTAACTTCTTCGTCTATTTCTTCGTCTATCTTTATGGTCATGCCATTTACGGCTTCATCGAAAAGATTATCAGCAAGGTCGTATCTAGGAAACTTATCTAGGGCCTTATCTACTCTTTCAAGTTTAGATATAAGCTCATCCTTATCCATTTCCAAAATTTCAGAGGATTTAATAGCTTCTTCTACTAGAAAGTCTCCTGCCCTTACCCTTCTAAGCTCTTTTACGAAAGATAGACACCCTAAGTCTTCTCCTATATCATCCACAAGAGTTCTAATATAGGTGCCCTTGGAGCAAGTTACTGAAATCTTGGCATAAGGAAAGTCGAAGTCTATTAGTTTTAGGTCATAGATCTTGACCTTTCTTTTCTTTCTTTCGATTTCCTTGCCACTTCTTGCAAGATCGTAAAGCTTCTTGCCGTCTACCTTTAGAGCAGAATACATAGGAGGAATTTGTTCTATCTCTCCCCTATAGTTTTTTAAAACTTCTTCTAAATCTTCTATCTTGCAAGTCTTAGAACTTTCCTTGATGACAACTCCAGCCGCATCAAGGGTGTCGGTCTTTTTCCCAAATTCCATCAGGCATTCGTAGGTCTTATCCTTATCCATCATGTAGTCGGATACCCTTGTCGCCTTGCCCACAACAATAGGTAGGACTCCACTTGCCTCAAGATCAAGAGTCCCTGTATGGCCTACCTTTTTTTGATTTAAGGCACGCCTTACGAGAGATACTACCCTTGCTGAAGATATGCCCTTTTCCTTATCTACATTTAGGATGCCGCTATACATCAATTTCCTTTAGGATAGCAATAGCCTTCTTACTTGCAGCTTCTAGGGAATCATCAAAGATTGAAAATCCACTTGCTTTAATGTGGCCTCCGCCGCCATTTTCACGGGCAACTTTTGCTACATCAACATCCTTACTTCTTAGGGATACCTTGTATTCTCCATTGTCGTATTCCTTAAGTATCATAGAAACTCCAACTTCATCGATATCTCTTAGCATACCTACGATTGTCTCAGCATCTCCCATTTGAACTCCGTGTTTTTTTACAAGATCTTTGGAGATAATTGAATAGGCCTTTTTGTCCATAAACTCAGCATTTGAGATAACTTCTGTTTGGAATTTCATAACCTTCATTGGCTTTGATTGGTAGAGATTTCTATAGATATATTCGCTATCTGCCCCAAGACTTAGAAGTCTTCCTGCAACGTAGAAGGTATATTCTGTAACATTTGAATATAGGAATCTATTGGTATCTGTGCAAAGACCTGTATAGATTAAGCTTGCTATATCCTTATCTATAGGAAGGTCTAGCCTGTCGATAATTTCAAATACAAGCTCGCAAGTTGCAGGAGCTGTGTCATAGATTAGGTTAAGGTCTGTATCTATTCCTCCTCCTACGTGATGGTCTATAACCAAAGTATTTTTGGAAGCTTTAGCGATAGGTGTAAGGTTATCACCAATCCTATCAAATTCTGAACAGTCCAAAATCATAAAGAGGTCATAGGAATCCCTTGTAGCTTCTTTATAATATTCCTTTTCAGGCAAGAAATGTAGGTAATCATCTATGGTGTCATTGGCTAGAAGCTCTACATCTTTACCATAAAGCTCTAAGGATTTTCTTAGAGCAAGGGTAGAACCCAGATTGTCTCCATCTGGGTTAATGTGGCTTGCTATTGCGATGGTTTCTGCATTATCGACAAGTTCTTTAAATTTGTCGAGTTTATCTTTACTGATCTTCTCTTTCTTCATTAGCTTTCTTATCCTTTGCAATTGTTTCTGCTATTAGCTTATCCATGTAAGCGCCGTGTTCGATTGAGTTATCGATTTTGAATCTAAATTCTGGCATTGATCTAAGTCTCATCCTCTCTCCAATAAGGATTTTGATGTAGCCTTTAGCTTGCTCTAAAGCCTCGATTACATCTTCCTTATTTGCAGCATCTCCTAGTACGCTTACGAAACAATCAGCGTAGGAAAGGTCGTTGGTTACTTCAACATCTGTAATAGTAACCATTGCCTCTGTACTAAGTCTTGGATCGTTTAAGTCATCTCTTAGAATTTTGGATAGTTCTTTTTTGACTTCAGATGAGATTCTTTCTGTTCTTCTTTTATTCATTAATCTCTTTCCTTTTCAACCATTTCATAGGCTTCCATGACATCTCCAACCTTGATATCGTTGAATCTGTTTAGACCAATACCACCCTCGTATCCATTAGCAAGTTCTTTGGCATCGTCCTTAAATCTCTTCATTGATGAAATGTCACCATCAAAGATTACTATATTGTCACGGAGAAGTCTGATGCTTGCTCTTCTTGGAACTGAACCATTTGTAACCATAACACCAGCAACTGTTCCTGCTCCTGGAACCTTGAAGGTATCACGTACTTCAGCCCTACCAAGGACAACTTCCTTAAATTCTGGATCGAGCATACCCTTAATAGCTTTTTCTACATCTTCGATTGCTTCATAAATTACAGAATATGTTCTAATCTCTATATTGTTATCTTTTGCTCTTTCCAAAGCTCCTTGGGTTGGTCTTACATTAAATCCTATGATAACTGCGTTAGATGCTTGGGCAAGTAGGATATCTGATTCTGTAATTCCTCCTACAGCTCCTGCTATAACAGAAACTTTAACTTCTTCATTTGAAAGCTTAACAAGTGAGTGGCTTACAGCATCTACTGTTCCCTTAACGTCTGTCTTAACTATAATATTAAGCTCTTTTAACTCGCCATCTCCGATATCTGAGTACATATCTTCAAGATTGGTATTAGCCTTTGCCTTAAGGTGTTCTTCACGTTTAAACTCTGCTGCCCTATCTGCAAATTCACGAGCAAGCTTCTCATCTTCTACAGCATAGATCATATCTCCTGCTTCGGCAACGTCAGATAGACCTAGGATTTGGGCTGGCATTGAAGGAGTTGCTTCTTCGATTGATTCCCCTAGTGAGTTAAACATTGCTCTAATCCTACCTGATGCAGATCCTGTTACTACATAGTCTCCTGCATGGAGGGTTCCCTTTTGCACAAGCACTGTAGCAACTGCTCCTCTTGCCTTATCAAGTTGGGCTTCTACGATAATACCTACTGCACGTCTATTTGGATTTGCCTTAAGCTCTCTCATTTCAGCTACTAAAAGAACCATCTCTAGTAAATCATCAATACCTTCTCCTGTGTGAGCAGATACTGGAACCATGATGGTATCTCCTCCCCATTCTTCAGATACAAGACCATGTTCCATTAACTCTTGTTTTACTCTGTTAGGGTCAGCTACTTCCTTATCGATCTTATTTATAGCTACTACAATTGGTATTCCAGCAGCCTTGGCGTGGTTGATTGCCTCAACAGTTTGTGGCATAACACCATCATCTGCTGCAACTACTAGAATTGCTATATCAGTTGCTTGGGCTCCCCTCATTCTCATCTCAGTGAAGGCTTCGTGGCCCGGTGTATCAAGGAAGCTTATTTTCTTATCGTTTATATCTACTACAGAAGCACCTATGTGTTGGGTGATACCTCCTGCTTCGCCACTTGTAACTCTTGTTGATCTTATCTTATCAAGGATAGAAGTCTTACCATGGTCAACGTGACCCATTACAGAAACTACTGGAGGTCTATTAACTAAGTCTTCTTCCTTGTCTTCATAGTCTAGTTCTACTTGTTGTTCTTCAATGGCATCGTACTCTTCTTCAAGTTTTATCTCCTTGCCAAAGTCTAGGGCAACTAGTTCTGCCTGTTCAAACTCTATTTGATCATTTAGCCCTGCCATTACGCCAAGACCAATTAGTTTTCCTATTACAGAATTTGGAGATTCTCCTATTTTATCAGCAAAAGTCTTTACATTTACAGTTTCTGGAATTTCTATTATCCCATCATTCTTTTTCTCTTCGACTTGTTTCTTGTTAGCCTTGGAAGTTTTCTTGTTTTTGCTTTTTTTCTT
>NZ_JALEIL010000105.1 GCF_022770135.1 Anaerococcus sp.
TTCTCTAATTTATAGACTATATTATAATTTGAAAATATCTTTTGTCAAATGTTATAGGTCTTATTTTAGACTATAACAAGGATTTTCAAATCTATAAATTTAGGGAGGAGCCCCTAGAGCCTTAAAGCCATAGAGGCATGAAATTTATATTAGGATTCTTATTGTTTATTAATCATCTTTTTTTCTTGTACTAAATAGACCTGCTATAGAAGCTACAAGACCTAGAGCAATTGATGAAATTGACCCGATACCAGTCTTTACATTTTCTTCAGATTTTTGTGGGATATTATAATCCTTCTTACTAGTTTCATTTGTTTGGCTAATTTTTACTATAGACTTATCGGAATCACTTCGACCTATTTCTTCTTTTTTAGAAGAATCTGTGTTCCTTTCATCTTCCTTGTTAGAATTATCAAGTTTATTTTCTTCCTTATCAGGATTTGTTGATTCATCTTCTTCCTTTATCTCTGGATTTGTTAGATTATCTAAGGCGTTCTTCTTAATTTCTTCAAGTATTGATTCTAAGGAATCATAATCTATCTCTTTAGAATCTTTTTCTTTAGGATGATTGTTCTTAGCTTCTTTTTCTTTTTCAACTTCTTTATCGATTTCTTGTTCCTTGCCATCAGGAAGTTCTGGAGTATCTTCATCCTCAGGCTTTGTCTCTGGTTTTTCTTTAATTGCTTTTAACAATTCATCTACAAGGCTATTAAGTCCTTCCAGGGTATTGGCCCTTTTTACTTGGTCTATAAATAGTGGGGAAGTGATGTTGTTTTGGGCAAGTTTTTCTATAGCTTCTTTCTTGGCTTCTTCGAGCTTTTTCTCATATTCTTTCTTGTAAGCATCATTTAGTCTGGAAAGTCTTTCGTAAATTTCGGCTTCACTTTTCTCATTTATCAAATCATTTGCTTCTAGATAGTCTATATGATCTAATAGTCTTCTAATGTAAGGATCTTCTCCCTTATAAGCTTCTAGATCTTTCTTAAGTTTTTGATAGTCGGTAGTTTGAGAGTATCCTTCAGCAATTTTATATAAGTTAAATCTTAACTCAGCAGCAGATACGAAAGTATCATTCTCACCCTTAGATCCGCCGTGTGAATTATTCACTGTTAGGATAAATTTCTTCATATTTATAGGCTTACCGAAGTCAACTTTTTGCCAAGCTGCTGAGTTTGGCCAGTCTTTGATTTCAAAAGTATGAACTTGGTCTTTATCATCGATAATTTCAAGTTTGGCGTTTCTTATCCTACCATTAGATCCTGATTGTCTAGGTAACTGGTCAAGACTTACTACCTCTGTAGGATTTTTGAGGGTCACTTCTAGCTTTTCTCCCATTATAGACCTGTTCCATGGTGAGTGGTAAATGGAAGATACATTGTTATCAAAAGCAGAAAGGATTGAGCTTGCCTCATCTTGGCTTGGAACATTATATGAGTAAATATCAGCAGTTTCAATAGATTTTTTGATATTTTCTAGGTCATTTTGAGCTTTCTCATAATCCTCGATTAGCTTATTTGCTTCCTCAACTGTTAGTTCTTTACCATCTGCTAATTCGATTTCTTTTAGGGCGTCTTGATAGTCGTTTACACTTTCTTTTGTATAGTCCCCGTAGTTTTTCTTTTCTTCTAGGTTATATTTGAAGGAATCTAGGATGAGATCAGCTGATAACTCAGAAGGAGATATGGTTAGATTATCTAAGATAAAGTCTTGATATCCTCTGAAGTTTGCTGTATTTCCACCAGTTCCTTTGGTATCTGCACCCTTGTTTGTTGAGAGTATTCCTATCCATCTGTCCTTGCCACCTTCTACTAAAAACTTCGCTCTTTTGGCCTTTGAGCTATTTTCCCAAGTGTTGCCTAGGCTGTATATCTTATAGTCACTACCGGCTTGGTATTCTCCTTCTCCTATAACAAAGGCGTAGCTTCCGTCACTTCCTGCCTCGTAGTCAAACTCAACTAGGTAGGTTTTACCTTCCTCAAAATTATAGTTTTGTGGAATTGTTTGGTAGAGCAGTCTATTTCTTCCAACTAGGCCGTTTGTTTTAAGTGACCAGTTCCCATCTATTACATCGGATATTACTTTTCCGTTCCAATCCCTTTGGGTGTAAGGATCGTTCTTTTCTGAAAGGTGAGTCCTATTATCTTCTACTCCTTCAACATTTCCTATTACAAATGGGAATATGCCTTGAGCTGAGTTTTCGAAGTCTTGTTTGAAAACTTTAGAATCCTTAGAATCATGACTTTCATCAAACATCTTGGAATTATTTTCGACTAGCCTTAGTCCATCGAAGTAGCTTGCTCCTTGTCCTTTTTCTCTTGATATTGTTACTGTGACATCGGATACATCATCGCCAGTTGTAAAGAAGACATACATGTTTTGGAAGTAGCTTGTATCATCAACTGTTGCATTACTTGTTAATGTATTGTGTTCATAGGCCTTGATATAGTTTTGAGCGAGAGATCTATTGGTGAAATTTGATACAACTTTTGATCCTGTATCGACACTGATTTCTGCCCTAGCATCAGATCTATTGTCAACTCCTACATAAAGAGCGTAACTTGTATTTGGCTTAAGATCTGTGAGTTTTTGGCTTAGTTTTACTTTTTCCTTATTGTTTTCAATTTTAAGCATTGGATTATCTGCTTGGCTTCTTGCGATATTAACAGACTCATCATCATTTCCTTCTATGTCCCAAGAGTCAAGATTGCCGCTATTAAAGCCGGTGTCTTTGATGTGCATTCCGCTAGACCAATTCATATCCTTTACTTGCTCAGCGGATTGGTCCATTTTGTTTTTGTAGAGAACATAAGGAGTATTTGTATCTAAATCTAGAGTGATTTTACCATCCACTATAGATATTTCTTTTTCTTCAACTCGACCTAGGTCTGTTAGCTTATAGACATAAGCTTTTCCTGTCCAGTCATCTGGCATATCAAATGTCTTTGCACCACCAGCTGGATTATAGAAATACATCTTTTCTTCTTCAGCAGAAAGTTTGTCTCCCTTGCTGTCGTTATACCAAGGAATGAGATAGGATCCGTCTTCATTAAAGATCTTCCTACCATCAAGGGTCATGGTTCTTTGTCTGTAGCCTTCGGAGTTAAAGTCGTTTGATACACGGTTTATTTCTAGCTCGTGGCTATCGTTTTTGAGCCTTATAAACATTTCAGGAGTCCACTCGTAGGTTGATCCATCGTTTGACATAAGCACTGGATTACCGTTTTTCCATTCGACTACTTCGAAGTGTTGGATGAATTTGCTTGGAAGATTGGTCTTATACAAGGTTTGGATAAAGTTTCTGTAGTTACTCCTACCTTGCCATCCTTCAAAGTCCTTCATGTCGTATCCGCCCAAGAGGGGATTTATAGCAGCCCCTCCATAAGAAGGGTAGTTACCAACCCAAGAATCTTTTTGGTGGTTTCTTATAAATCTTGTTATATTTGAGTTGATACCCTTTAAAGAATATCCACCATAGGTAAGATCAGCTGCCCAGTGTTGGAAAGTTGAGTCATACTCACCAGCATATCCCCATTCGAAGGCTGATCTCCATCCATGCTCATTTAATTCTTTGGCTAGGGTGTGTGTAGCCCAAGCTTGGTTATCGCCTGATTGGCCGTTGCCCCAAACATCAACATAAATAAAGTCAAGAGCATCTGTACCTAGGGTATTTTTAAGGTCAGTCCATCTATCATATCTATCATCTGCAAGGTCGTAGCTTGCGTCTATATTTATACCTTGGTCTATCCAGTTCCAACCATAAGCATAGGAACCGTCCCTGTTTTTTCTTAGTCTTTCTGGATTGAAGTATTTACTTTCAGGATATGTTTCGGATGCGTTGACATGGATTCCTATTCTTGCTCCAAAGTCTTTTCCTTCTTCTAGGAGATATTTCATATCGCTTGCTCCACCGATTCTTTTACCTATATCGGCGTAGTTTAAGTGGCCTGAATCATGGCCTTCAGATCCATATCCTTTAAGAAGGATCATTTGTCCTAGTCCATCAGAATGAAGGTAGACTTTCTTTAGATTATCTAGGGTCATTAGGAAAGGATTTTGGGCTTGAGATCCAAAGTTCATAGCAATTCTTTGAGCTACAAGATCTTTGGTATATTCAGAACCCATAGGGTTATTCATTATCTTTCTATAAGCTATGGCTCCATCTTGCCAATCGACCTTTTTGTCATTATTCAAATCATCTGTTAGGATAACCTTAGAGTGAGGAAGCTCTTTCCAGGTTCTCTCATTATAGACCCAATACTCTCCGGTTACCTTACCATTTTCATCACGCAAACTATGGGCTCTTTGATAATAATAAGGGCTTGATGCAAGACCTAGGTAATTGGTTTTGCCGAAAGTATCTTTGTTTGTCTTAATTCTCGTAAAGGCTTTGCCTCCATTGAGACTTTCATCGTATTGAGAGTTTGACCAAAGACCTGCTGCAAGGTATCTATCAGATACAAAGCCATACATATAGCCTTCGTTTTTGTCATTATAATTTTCTAGAGGGTTAGTAACATCGATGTGGACATCGCCAGATACCCTCACGTTTGTATTCATTTTGGCTCCGTCAAACTTGGCCTCTTCGTGGTCTGATGATACTGATACAAGGTTGTTTGAACCAAAATCTATTTTTTCAAGGAGGAGTCTTTTGTCACTAATCTTTTCTCCACCCTTGATATCATTGTTGTTTTTTACTCTTTCTATCTTAAAGTCTAAAACATTATTCTCAACTGAAATAACTGCATCAATTTCAGCATCGATTATATTTTCTTCATCCTTAACCCTCATCTTGTAGCGAGCGGATGATTCAGATATCATTTCAAATTCTACATCTGGCGTAACTTCTATATCATTAATACGGAGGGAGTCTATGAAGTCTTCATTACCTGGAAGAGTTCTTCCCTTGTAGGTGTATTCTTTGATTCTTGGGAATTTTGAGTCGATTTTGACATCCATATCAGCTGATTTAATATTGGTGTAGGAAGCTTTGCTATCGTCAAAATCTTCTCCTTCGTCGATTTTACTTTCTTCCTTAGGGATGTTATTTTGATCTTGGGTTTTGACTAAGATAGATGTTTTTTCATCACCCCATTGGCCGAGCTTTAACTCAAGGCCAGAGTTTTCTTTTAACTTATCCCACACATAACTTGGAAGAACATATGTATCAAAGGCCTTGTCATCATTTACGGTGGCGTTTAATTGGCCGTCCTTGGTTATGCTTATATTGAGATTTTGCTCTTCATTTATCTTTGGAATAGCCTTTCTAGGACCTTGATACCAGCTGCCATTTCCATCAAGCTTATATTCCCAGAACCAACCTGCCTGGTCATAGCCTACAAAAATCGCTGAATTGTTATCCTTACCCCTGTTTAGAAAGACTCCGAACCTACTTTCTTTTGGATTTGATATATCCTTAAAGTTGATATTGAAGTTTGTTCCTTCTTTTGAAGATTTAAGTCCCTCTTTGGAGTAGTTGGCAGTATTTAGGCCGTTATCATTAGTTGTGTTAGATTCTAATTTATTGTATCTAACTCCTTGATCTATAACTTCTTCTACTTCTTCGCCATTTTTTGAAGTTTTCTCCCATTCGATAACTTCTTCCTTCTGGCTTGCGCGGACTGAGTTTTTTTCTAGCTCTTCTGAATTATCAGAAGAGAGCTCTAGGGAATCGTTTTCTGATTCATCAGATTCTTCTTTTTTATCTTCTGTTTGAGGATTCTGTACGTCTTTTGTTTCTTCATCCTCAAGAATTTCTTCTTTTTTATCTTCTATATCTTCAAGATTTTTTTTATTTTCTTCTTGCTCTTCATCTTTTCTAGCTTCATCATCTATTAAATCTTTTTTAGCATCCTCATTCTTAGAATCTATTTCATCATTTTCGTCCTTTTCTTCAATAGATCCATTTTTTTCAAGGCTTTCTTGATATTCTGATGGAGGAGTTTCCTCTTTGCTATCGATGTTTGAACTATTAGCATAGGCTAGGCCGTAATTCATTGTAGAGAAAATTCCCATTCCAATGACTGCTGCGATTAATTTTGTTGGAATCTTCTTATTTCTTTTAACTTCTACCTTATTATCCTTTACCATTTAAGCCTCCTTAACTTAATCTGAGATGGTAACTACCACTTACTTATATGTTAACATTTTCCTAGATATATTGCAATAGATTTTTAAGTTATTTTTAGAAAAATAAGTGAGATTTGAGAAGTTTTTGCTAAAAAATAATATAAAAAGAAATTTATAAAAAAATAAATAATAAAAGCTATAGGTATTATATGTAGTAATCATTAGAAAAGCACTACTCTGTTAAACAAAGTAGTGCTTGATTTTATTTCCAAATATCTTCTGGGTAAAGATTTTCTTCGAACATCTTCTTAAAGGAAGCTTTGGCAGGGGAGAGGTCTTCTTTGTAGGTTATTCCTATCCATTTTTCA
>NZ_JALEIL010000158.1 GCF_022770135.1 Anaerococcus sp.
CAGAGAAGCCAGGAAGTCCTGACAAAACAGAGACCCCTGACAAATCTGAAAAACCAAAAAATAGAGATCAAGGCGTAAGAATTGACTTTGTTCCAAAGAAATCTGAGAAAGCTAAAGAAGCACAAAAAGATAATAAATCAAATCGTGCTCCAAAAACAGGCGTTAGCGGTACAAGTGGAGTGCTCCTAAGCCTCATCGGCGCTGCATCAGCCCTCTTTGTAACAAAGAAAAAGAAGAAAAAATAAGAATAGCTTATTATCAAATCGTATCGGCGAAAGTTATGCTTTTGCTGGTGCGATTTTTCTTTTCCAAATGACTAGGAAAATATTCTCAAATCGAATTTCCTAGAAGAAAGTAATTTGTGATATAATTATTATAATCAAAAATAAGGAGGATCATATGGAATGGGGAATAGCAAACGGATTTTTCCTTGCAGTTATTTTGGCCCTTACTGTATTTTGGGCTAAGTTTAAGGGAGATATAGGAGAGCTTGCAGTAACTTATAAGCTAAGGGACTTAGATAAGGAAAAATATAGGATTATCCACGATATTAAGCTTAAAAATATGGGAGGCAGTACTAGCACTACCCAGATAGACCATATAGTTATTTCTACTTACGGAATATTTGTCATAGAGACAAAGGCCTACAAGGGTAAGATTTATGGCAAGGAAAAGTCACGTACCTGGACTCAATACTTATCCAATCAGAAAAATAATTTTATGAATCCAATTTTTCAAAACTACGCCCACATAAGGGCAATCGAAAGTATCTTAGAAGATTCATATCCAGAGATGACCTATCATTCGATAATCGCCTTTTCTGGAGAGGCCAATCTTGACGCAATCGAAGTGACCAAGGCTAAGGTCTGCAAAATAAGATATGTAAGTGAGGCAATCAAAGATCTCTCGACAGAAGAAGTCATTGACAAAGAAGATATAGGAAAGATAATAGAAATCCTAGAGAAGAACAAATCCCACCAGACCGACTTCGCCCATACGAGGGAGATTAAGAAAATCAAAAAGGAAAACGAAGAAAAGATTAAAGCAAATATCTGCCCAAAATGTGGCGGAGAGCTTGTCGAAAGAGAAGGAAAATATGGGAAATTCATAGGATGTTCCAACTTTCCTAAGTGTAGATTTGTGCTAAGTCATAATAAAAAATCGTGAATATATGACCTATATAAATAGTGGAACATTCATAGTTAGAGTAAATCTCATAAATTATTAAATTAAACAAAGGATAGATTATGAAAATAGAATCAATAGAAAGCCCAAGGCTTATTATCAGAAGTTTTGTGAAAGAAGACGCTTTCTGGGCTTATCAAATATGGAATGATCCAGAGATGGGCGAGTACTTACCAGATGAAGCTAAGGAAGATGTGGATATGGCATATATAGAAGAGCTTGAAAAATTAGAAAATGATCCTGAATGCACCTATCTTATCCCTATATCTAAAGGAACTAAGAAAAGAGTAGGCACTTGTAGTTTTCTTTTAACAGATGGAGGAGAAACTTTCGATATCGCTTATTGCATCCACAAGTCCCTATGGAATAAGGGCTATGCCACAGAGATTGCCCAAGTCCTCATATCATACGCTAGGAATAAAGGGGCAAGTAAGGTAAGTATTATTGTAAATCAATATAATATGGCTTCAAGACGTGTTGCGGAAAAATGTTCTGGCAAAATCGTAAGTGAAGATACCTTCATAAAAAAAGGCAGTGGAGAAATTAAAAAGTCCTATACATACGAGATTAAGATATGAAGATTTACGAAGCAGGCGATAAAGATACATTAATTTTAGCCCAAATGGCTAAGGAGATTTGGGATAATGATAATCTCCTAGAATTGGAAAAAGAATTTATAGATATGATTCACAATAAAAATGAGACAGCCTTTATTTTATGCGAAGGAGACTTGCCGGTAGCCTTTGCCAATGTTTCTTTAAGATGTGATTATGTTGAAGGAACTGATTCTTCTCCTGTAGGGTACTTGGAAAGAATATTTGTAAAAGAAGCCTATCGTAAGAAATCTTACGCTAGAAGTTTGGTTATGAAATGTGAAGAGTGGGCAAGGGATATGGGAGCTATTGAATTTGCCAGTGATTGCCTGCTAGATAATAGGGACAGTTACTTATTTCATCTTGCGATTGGCTTTGTTGAGGCTAATAGGATAATTTGTTTTAGGAAGAATATATAATGGATAATAACTTAGGAAATTTAAAGCTTAGCTAATCTTCCTAAGTGTATGTTTTTAGGGAAAATACTAAGAAAGGATTTGAGCTTACTTAAATGACTTTATTTAAAAATGAATTTCCGATTTTGGAATATGATGATAGGAAGGAAGCTGTTATCAATCCCAATCACGAAGGACTTGACCTAAAGCTCCCTAGAAAATGTGTCTATGCTTTTTTGGCTGACCATATAGATGAGTATGCAGCAAATAATAAGGCTACCAAGGTTTCTGAGTTTGTATCGGCTACCAAGGTCTATCCAGTCTATGTAATAGACTATAAGGGAGAGCAAGTGACCCTTGCCCAGGCTCCTGTTGGTTCAGCAGCGGCCGCCCAATTTATGGATTGGCTTATATCCTACGGGGTAAGGGAGATTATATCTACTGGAACTTGTGGAGCCTTAGTCGATATAGAGGAGGGAGTCTTTCTTATTCCAACAAGGGCCCTTAGAGATGAGGGAGCAAGCTACCATTATATGGCTCCTTCTAGATTTATAGACATAGATAGGATGGCGATTTCTCCTATAAGAAAGACTTTTGAGGATAGGGGACTAACTTATCTAGAAACTACGACTTGGTCTACAGATGGCTTTTACAGAGAGACTAGGGATTTTGTCAAATACAGGATAGAAGAAGGCTGCCAAGTCGTGGAGATGGAGTGCGCCTCCCTTGCTGCTGTAGCAAGATTTAGAGATGTGATTTGGGGAGAGATTCTCTTTACTGCGGATACTCTATCTGATCCTAATAATTACGACCAGAGAAACTGGGCCGAAGATTCTTTTGCCTTTGCCCTTGAGCTTTGCTTGGATTCTGTTATTAATATTAGGAAGAAATAAAAAATAGGGCTTTAGTGATTTTATTTTACATATAAGGAAAACTCTATTATAATAGTAAATGTAAATTAATGATCTATGGGAGCTATATGCTGAGAGGAAGTTTTGACTTCGACCATCTTACCGGTCAGGATAATGCCTGCGAGGGATGAAGCATTTTTTCTCCTATAAGTAATTTTAGGAGGTTTTTTTAATTTATGAACTATAAGACACAGATGGAAGCTGCAAAGAATGGTTTTGTAACTGAAGAGATGAAGATTGTGGCCAAGAAGGAAAATGTTAGCGAAGAATTCTTGCTAGAAAAAATCGCCAAAGGCGAAATTGTTATTCCTAGAAACAAAAACCACAATTCAATATCTCCAGAAGGAATTGGAACGGGACTTAGGACTAAGATTAATGTAAACTTGGGTATTTCTAAGGATATCAATGATCTTGATCTTGAGATGCAAAAGGTAGATATGGCCCTTGATATGGGAGCTGAATCTATAATGGACCTTTCAAACTACGGAAAGACCCAAGAGTTTAGGAAAAGACTCATAGAAAAATCTACAGCTATGATTGGAACTGTTCCAATGTATGATGCGGTAGGATTTTTGGATAAGGGTCTTAGCTTTATCAAGGCCCAAGAGTTCCTCGAAGTTGTAAGAAATCATGCGGAAAATGGCGTAGACTTTGTAACTATCCATTGTGGAATTAATAGAGCAAATGCTGAGATTTTTATGAGAAATAGAAGGGTTAACGAGATAGTTTCACGTGGTGGGTCCTTGTTATTTGGATGGATGATGATGAATGATGCCGAAAATCCATTTTATGAATACTATGACGAGCTTTTGGATATTCTAAGAGAATACGACGTGACCCTATCGCTCGGAGATTCGCTAAGACCAGGTGGAATTCACGATGCGACAGACCCTGCCCAAATAGCAGAGCTAATTACCCTAGGAGAGCTGACCAAAAGAGCCTGGGAGAAGGACGTTCAAGTAATAATCGAAGGACCAGGCCATGTTCCAATAAATGACATAGAAATGAATATGAAGCTTGAAAAGAAACTCTGTCACAACGCACCATTTTATGTGTTAGGACCTTTGGTTTGTGATGTGGCCCCAGGCTATGATCATATCACAAGTGCAATCGGTGGAGCAATTGCAGCAAGTCATGGGGCAGACTTCTTATGTTATGTGACACCAGCAGAGCATTTGAGACTACCTGATGTAGAAGATGTGCGAGAGGGAATAGTCGCAGCCAAAATTGCAGCCCACGCTGGAGACATTGCCAAATTAAAAGATGCCAGAAAATGGGATCTAGAGATGAGTAAGAGAAGACAGAAACTCGATTGGGAGGGGATGTTCGAACTTGCCATAGATCCAGAAAAGTGTAGGGCCTACAGGGCGGCTTCAGCTCCAGAAGAGGAAGATACCTGTACTATGTGTGGGGCAATGTGTTCTGCAAGAAATATGAATCTTATCCTCGAAGGTAAGGATATTGTCCTATAAAGATTGTATCCATTAATTAAAAAGCATATAATAAGATAGATAGCTTAGGGGAGCTTTGCTAGATCAGCCGACATAATTAGACAGGAGGCTCGATGAGATATAGCCCCCTAGCTTTTAATTTGTGGAGGTATTGTGGTGGAAAAAGAAAAAATATATTGGCCGAATTTCATCTTACTTTTAAGCGTGACCTTTATGGCAATCATCTCAGAGCTTATTCCTTCGGGTATTTTGCCAGAATTAACCCAAGGGCTTAAGATTAGCGAAACTCAGGCAGGAAATCTCTTGGGCTTTTATGCTATAGCAAGTGCAATTTTCTCTATTCCCCTTATATCTGCTACAGTTGGATTTTCTAGGAAGAAATTGCTCCTAGGTCTCCTTATGGGATTTGCCCTTGGTAATTTTCTTGTGGGAATTTCCACTAGCTATGGCATAGCTCTTTTGGGGAGGATGATTGGAGGAATTTGTGCAGGAATTCTTTGGCCCATGGTTGCTTCATTTGGTATGAAGTTAACTGATAAGGCCCACAAGGGTTTTGCTGTCGCCTTTATAATAAGTGGGACGACCTTTGGTATGAGCCTGGGTCTTCCGATATTTACTGCAATAGGTAGAAATATTTCTTGGAGAGCAGAGTTTTTTGCTGTTTCACTGATTATTTTCATTATAGGAATCCTTACATACTTTATCCTACCAGAAGTAAGCGGTGAGATTCGTGATAGGACCAACTCTCCTTTTACCTTAATTAGAAACAAGGGAGTGTTATAGTAATGCTTCTTACTTCCCTTGCAGCTATTGCAAACTATGGGGTATATACTTATATTACTAATTTAATAAGGGCTATTGATTACACAAGAGGGATCGGCTTTGCCCAAGTTTTATTTGGCCTTGGCTCAATTATTTCTGTCCTTATTGCAGCCAAGGTAATTGATAGGCACATCAGATCTCTTACGATTTTTATGTTCGGATCAGCTCTTTTGGCCCTAATCATATTTGCTTATTTCTCAAATTATAGTCTAGTCTGTGATTTGGCCTTTCTACTTTGGGGAATAGGATTTGGGGCCTTGGTTAGCCTATTTCAAACAACAGTAGCAAGGCAAGTTAGGGAAAATGCTTCGGCTGTGGCTACATCCTTGCAATCAGCAAGCTTTAACTTTTCTATAATGCTTGCAAGTGCCCTAGCGGGGAGCCTTATTACAAATTATTCAGTTAAATTTATGCTTAGCTTTATGTGTCTGGTCCTTATAGCTAGCATATTTGTGGCGTTTTCATCAAAGAAAACTTTATCTTAACGGAGGTTATTATGAAGAAAAAAT
>NZ_JALEIL010000123.1 GCF_022770135.1 Anaerococcus sp.
TAAATATATGATATATTCATATGTAGTCAATAAGATGAGTAATTAGAATAAGCTATTCCAGAAAAACTCTAATCAATACTAATTAAAAATAAGCACAAAAAAACGCCGATCTCTCAGCGTCTATGTTTGGTGCGGGATAAAGGAGTTGAACCTTCACGGGAAAATTCCCACTAGATCCTAAGTCTAGCGCGTCTGCCAATTCCGCCAATCCCGCATATGGGGTGAGTAGTGAGATTCGAACTCACGGCCTCCTGGGCCACAACCAGGTGTCTTAACCAACTGGACCATACCCACCAAGCCATCACTATTTCATGATACCATCATTGAAGTAGCTTGTCAAGTTTTTCTAACAATTATTTTCTTTTTTGAAAGTTTCAATTGTCATATCTCTCTCTCAACAATAAATATAATACCACGTTTTTTATTTTTGTGCAAGTTTTTTTGTAAAATTTTTATTTTACTCCTACAAGTAGTAGAATAGAAACAGAGGTGAATTATGAAAAGTAGAAAAACTATACTTAAAATTTTTGCAATCGTGATTGCTATATCAATGATAGCACCTATTATCTATAGCGCCTACAATTCTTTTGCTAGTCTATGATTGTAGAAGAGATTGGATTTTCCGATAAGTACAATTTGTGCAGACTCAAAGTTTCTGGAGAGCTTTTTTATATTTCTTATGATCTTTTTAATGACCTAGATATAAAGAAGGAAGAAGAACTAGACTTTGATGTTTTTTCTAAAATCCAGGCTGACAATTCTTATAATAGGGCAAAAAATTATATACTAAATAGGATTTCCTATGCCAATAAGACTAGCTTTGAGATAGGAAAAATCTTGATGGACAAGGGCTATGAGTCTGATGTTACTGACAAGGTAGTCGACTTTTTGACTTCCTATAATTTGATCGATGATGAATCTTTTGTTAGAGGCTTCATTGCTGATAAGTCTTCGATTAATGGTTGGCCTAAGAATAAGATTAGATATAAGCTTAAGCTTAAGGGGATTCCAGATTCTTTGATCGATGAGAATTTGACCCTAATCGATGATGACAGGGAATATGAGAAGGCCCTTTATTTTGCTGAGAAAAAGGCCCGAGGTGATTATTCTTTCAAGATGAAAAACAAGGTCTACCGCCACTTAGCCGGTAAGGGCTTTGATTTTGATGTTATAGGAAGGGTTATGGGTGAGCTTTTCTCATGAGTCATTTTGTCTATATGCTTAGGTGTGCCGATAGGAGTCTTTATACAGGCTACACCACAGATGTCAAAAGAAGAGTGGCCGTCCACAATTCGGGCAAGGGGGCCAAGTATACTAGGGCAAGGCTCCCAGTAAGGCTCGTTTATTTCAAGGAAGTCTCCTCCATGTCTGAGGGGCTTAAGCTTGAATGTGCTATCAAAAAACTTAATAAAAAGAAAAAAGAGGACTTAGTCCGTGACTTTAACTTAGAAGATTTCTCTTCCTAAGCTCGGTCACGTTACTAGCTCCTCTTCTTTTTATGGTTATTTCAAATAAACCCATAGGGCTAAAGCCGAATATTTCACATTCTAGGTCGTAGTCTTTCGATTTTTCCCTAATGGCTTCTTCAATTTTTTCTTGGTTTTCGTTTCTTAGAAAGTCAATTAGGACCATCCCACCAATGTTTCTCGCCTTTAGATTATAAAGTATGGGATCTACTAATTCCATATTGATGTTTTCCAAGAACTTGTCCTTATTATTAGTACTTTTCTTACTATTAGAGTTGACATCTATTACAGTCATTGTCTCTAGCTCGTCTATGATTAGGGATAGGTCCCCATAGGTCGGTCTTTTTTCTTGGATTAATTCTACAAAATCCCTAAACTCGGCAAGATTTCCTATGTCAACTTCCCTTACTTCTAGTTCCTTATTTTCATCTAGATATTTATCCTTAAGGCTATTTTCATAAAGTAGTTTGGGTGTTGGGAAGAATTTTTCTTCTTGGATAAGTCTAGTTTTTAATTTTCCTATAGCTTCAAACTTCGCCTTATCTCTCCCCTTGCCTTCCTTTTGCTTGATTAGCCTTGCGAACCTTTTGACATAATAGCTATCATTTTCTATCTTAAAATTAAGAGATCCCAGGGCTAGCTTGCCATTTGCGGGATCTCTTACGTATTGGACAATGACATTGTCCCCAATCTTATAGGATGTTTTGGAGTTTAGATAGAGGGTTTTTCTCTTATCGTATTCTACAAAGTAGGCTCCTAGGGCGTCGTTTTTATTTACGACCTTACCCCTGTAGATATTGCCTAGGAGGGAGTCGTAGAATTTAATTTCCACTATCTTCCCCTTTTTTACTTTTCCCATAAGCTTTTCTTTTTCATCTACAAATATAAAGTCTGTCATTTTTTAAACTTCATCTTTAGCTTCTCGAAGAATGTTAGGTCTGGGACTATGACATAGTTATCATTGATAAAGTTGTCGATTTCTTTATCGAATCCCTGGCCTAGGTTGACATTTCCTAGGTAGTTTTTGCCGTATGATTCGATTTTTTCTTTGGATAATCTAATGTCTGTATCTGGGCTTGTTCCATTGATAAAGAAGCTATCTTCCGCTATTGTCTCTGGGAATTTTCCTGCTTCTACTATAAATACAGATTTCTTCTCATCGACAAGCTTTAGGTCAAGGGAGTCTATTACCAGATTTTTATATCCTTCTTCTTTGAGAATCTTATCAATGTCTTCCTTATCGATTTCTTTTTTATCCTCTAGGAGGGGAGCTATAAGGAAGTCGAGATTTTCGTCCTCCCTTACCCTTACTTCCTTGAAGTCATTGACCCCCTTAAGATAATCTGCCAAGTCATAGGTAATCATACCATCTTTACCGTAATAGTCTTCGATATTTGATTCGTTTCTTTTGGTAGAGACAAGGAGGGTCTTGCCAGTTTTTTTGAGCCTTTCCGCCAAAGCCACTGCAAACTTTACCCTGTCCTTGTCTATTTGTGAATTGATTATATAAACTTTCATAAGAGATTAATTCCCTTCGGTATTTTCTGTGTTGTCTGTCTCGTTATTTTGCCTAGTATTTGCATCTTCTGTTGGATGGTCTCCATCATTTCCATCAGGATTTTCGCCTCCAGCGCCATTTCCATATTCTACTTGTCTTATATCTTCACTAGAATCTCCAGAGTTTGATATGTCGACTTTAAGGTCGAAGTATTTGGCCACGATGTCCCTTACAATAGGACTTACATTGTAGCTGGTATCTCCCTGGGTTAGGATAACAGATACTGCAATTTCTGGATCATCATATGGAGCAAAACCAATCATCCAGGCATAGGATGAGTAGTCAGATCCGTCGGCGTTTTGTCCTTCTACTTCTGCTGTACCAGTTTTGACACCTATATCCATAGGAAGCTTGTTAAGAATCGGATTGTTTTGGGCTACTAGCAAGGCTCCGTATTTGATATCTTCAAGATGTTTGGTATCCTTGATGTCAATTCTTTTACTATCTGGAACATTTTTGAAGAGGACTTCTTTGGAATCGTGGTTGGCAATCTTATTAATCAAGGTGTACTTGTTTAGGTAGCCACCATTTGATATAGTAGCCATTACCCTATTCATCTGGATTGGTGTGTAGGCGTTTTGTCCTTGGCCTATTACTATATTTAGCATGTCAGTAATGTCCCAATTGGCTTGGTTAAGGAAGGTAAACTTTATAGTGTCTGCAAGGCCCGCTATTTGTCCATCGTAGATTCCTATTGGTTCATATCCCTTCTCATCCAAGAACTCTATTATCTTATCCCTAGTCCAACCTTCTGGATCGTCTGCGAATGAAACTATGTCCTCAATGTCCTTCTTGTACTCATCACGAGTCTTCTTTACTCCGTCCTTAATGAAGATTGTTAGGTTGTTTTCCAGGTATTTTTTGAGCATGGTCTTGGTTACTTCGACCTTCTTGCCGATTGATGGAATGTTTCCAACTGTTTCGTTTGGAATATTTATCTCGATTCCTGTCTTTTGGTCAAGGCCGAGTTTCTCCGCTGCAAGTCTTATATCGTTAAGCTCAAGTTTTACTCCAAGTGTGTCCCCGTCTTCTGGATTCTTACCCAAGGCTAGGGTGTAGAAGTAATAGTTACATGAATCTCTGATCGCCCCATAGAGGTTCTCTTCTCCATGAGTTTGTCCAGTCTCTGTCCAAATTAGACAAGAAAACCTTCTATTTCCTATATCCATAAAGCCGTGGCAGTAGTTTAGAGAAAGTGGGTCGAGTCCTTTTTCTAATGCTGCAAGACTTGTTACAAGCTTAAAGGTAGATCCTGGCATAACCGCTGTTTGGGTGGCTATATTAAGCATTGGTCTTGGTACTAGTGGTCCAGATCCTTCTTCTACTTGGAGACTCTCCCAATCTGATGCTGATACTCCAGTGGCGAAGATATTTGGATCATAGTCTGGGTATGATGCAAGGGCTAGGACTTCTCCAGTCTTAACATTGCTTACTACGACAGCACCACTTGCTGCATTTGGTGCAGACTTAATTGGTGAGAAGGTTCCGTATTCTGAATTGTAGCTTATCCCTTCTCTGATTGCTGCAAGAACTCCCTGGAGGGACTCTTCGGCTTGTTCTTGGAGGTCTCTGTCTATAGTTAGGTAGACATCGTCTCCTGGCTCTGATGTAGACTTAGATATAGTCTGACGTCTGTTACCAGAAGAGTCTACTGTTACTAGGCTTCTGCCGTTTTTACCCTTGAGGTTATCCTCATAGGATTCTTCTATACCAGTCTTTCCAATAATTTCATCCCTTAGATAGCCCCTGTCGTTTACGTACTTGTTTACTTCATCGCCTGTTGCGATTGGTCCCATGTAGCCTAGGACGTGACTTGCGAGGTATCTATTTGGATAATTTCTTATCGGGATAGTGTCGACTATGATTCCACTTGCCTTATCGATTTTTTCTTCGATCTTAAGGACTGTAGATTCGTCCAAGTGATAGACAATATTTATTGGCCTATATCCAAAGTTACCTTGGCGATTGAGCTTATTATCTATAGTTAGTATCCCTATAGCTTCTTGGTCGCTATAGTCTTCTAGCTTGTCTACTTTCTTAATGTAAGAAAGAATCTTTCCTGCGTCTTTTTCTTCTGAAAGGATGTCTACTACATCATCTGTGCTATTAGCCTTATCCTTTTGGGCATAGTAGGTGTAGAAGTCCTTCTCGTCTTTGGTGAAGGTATAGGTCCACTCTTCTGGGTCCTCGTCAGTGATGTCGATGTTTGGGTAAATATTGTTTTTGGTATTGGCGTTTTGGGCCATGTATTTGATATCTTCTGAAAGAATAAGTTTCTTAAGAAGTTTGTGCTCATCAGCAAGCTTTACAAGTTCGCTTACCGCAGATCCTGCTTGAGGGTTTTTGAAGCTTACATCAACTGAGTAATTGTTCTTATCGTCATCCTTTTCTGTAACTACTTCTGTTTCGAAGTTGGCGTAAATTCCCTTATTTTCAAGCTGTTCTATTAATATATTGGCAGGGATAATGTATTGACCTGAATCATCCACAGTCGCTTCTGTCAAGACTTCTTCTATAGTGGAGTTTTTGACAATTTCATAGAAGTCCTCGGCAGCAGTAGACTCGTAATTTATATTTGGGAAAAGCTTGTGGAGCTTGGCCTTTTTCTCTATGAAGTCTTCGTCACTTTTTACTGCATATTCCTTAAGGATTAAATCTCCTTCAAGGCCATTTTCCTTAAGCAAGTCATAAGCGAGCTTTCTTGCGTGAGGGTTTTGAAGAATTGTAAGAATTACCGACTCATCTTCCCCAACAGATTCTACTATCACGTCCAAGGGATCGTCGTTTTTGCCAAAGCCTATTGATTTTAATTTCTCGCCAGCATTTTCCTTAAAGCTTATAGCGAGCTCTCCGTCTTTTTGCCCAACATGGCAAGGAATATCAATCCCTCTTTTCTTTAGGGCAAGGAGGGCAGTATTGGCAGTTTCGTATTCGATTCCCTCCTTTTGGTAGGATGATGATATAAATTCTCTAATGAGATTATTTTCTATAAGAAGGCTTACTACCTTGTCCATAGGCATCTTCTTGTGGTCAAAGTATGTATCATAATCCTTGTACTCAAAGGAGTTTAGCCTTAGGTTAAAGTCTTCGGTGTAGTTTACTCCGTCTTCTTCTAGGATATCGACAAGTTTTGAGATATTGTCTATCTTCTTATCCTCATCCATGCTTGACATTTGGTCCTTATATAATTGGACCGTAAATGATGGGATTGATGTAGCTAGAATCTTACCGTTTCTGTCGTAGATATTTCCACGACTTGCTATTTCATCAACTTCTTTAACTTTTCTATTGTCAGACAGGTCTCTGTAGTAATCTCCCTTAACTAGCATAACCTTGCTTAGCCTTACGACTATGGCAAGAAATAATATTATAACTAGGATTTCTACAAAAATCAGTCTTTTTTCTTTTGTTTTTTTCACTTAAACACCCCTTATATTTTGTAGGTTGGAATGTACATGATTTTCTTAACTATAATATTGTAGATTAGATAAACTAGACTGTTTAGAAGAATTTCTGTGATTAGGGCTAAAGGCAAGTAATTTAATATATCAGCCCCAGGCTTTCCTAGGATAAAATATATCAAGGATATTAGAAGGAAGCTTCCTAGACTTGATATAGCTGTAACTAAGACTCCACTTGACTTAACCTTTGGAACTTTCAATTCTCCTACGATATATCCTATTAGATAGTATGACAGAGCCCTTACCCCAAAAAATGGTGTTAGGAGAAAGTCCTCCACAAGTCCTAGGACTAGTCCGCTTATACTTCCTGTCTTTCTTCCCAAAAATTGGGATAGGACAACTATAGCTGGTATAAATATATTGACATTTGCTCCAAATATATCTATCTTAGAAAATACAGATGTTTGGAGGATAAATGATACTAGTAATAATATAAAGGTCTTAAATTTATTCATCTATTTCTCCTTGATAGTCCCTATTTTCTATAACCTCATCTACGCTATATTGGTCGGTCTTCTTAAGGACCAAGACCCTATATAAGTGAGAGAAGTCAACTGGTGAGTTGAGGGTTATGTTTTTCCTTAGAGCATCTTCGCTCATAGTCACATTTGATACTGTTCCTATATAGATTCCTTCTGGGTACACTCCCCCAAGACCACTGGTTAGTAGGACGTCTTTAGTTTCTACTTCGCTATCTACATCTAGCATGTAGCCTTGGATAGTCTTTTGGGTGAAGTTATCGATTACTCCGTAGTCTCCGCTTTTGGAATTGACAAAAGAAACGTCATTTGACATGGAGTTTATTGTCTCAACCCTTGCTGTCGTCTCGTATACTTCTACTACCTTACCAACAAGACCTGTATAGTATTTGCTATCTCCTATAGCTTGGAGGATGATGTCGTTTTTCTCGATTCCGTCCTTTTTGCCCTTATCTATAGTGAAGTTTTTGGTCATAGAATTTGAGTCCGTATTTACAACTTTGGCCTTCATATAAGAGTTTTCTGACTTATCGAGGGCGTTTTTTTCGTCTTCTAGGAAGTTTTTCTTGCTAATTATTGTATTAAGCTTGGCATTTTCAATCTCTAATGCCTTGTTTTCTTCCTCTAACTTCTCTACAGCAGCCCTTGTCTCCTTAGATCCTAGACTTCTTTCAACTTGCTCCTTGATGGTAGAGGATATGGAATAAGTCACCTTTTCTACTGGAGCAAAGATTGTATTAGCTATATTTGAACCTGTTTCGTTAATTTTTTCTGTTTGGGAAGAGATTGTTATAAGCAAAAGCAAAACTACTAAAGTTGCTACAAAGCCCTTCCTATCTTTTTTCTTTCTTCTGTATGCCATGATTACCTACTTACGATATTTCACAAATCTGTCAGGATTATCTAAAATGATACCTGCACCCTTTATAGCATCTGTAAGAGGATCTTCTGATATATTTATCCTAAGACCTGTCCTGTCTGCTATGTATTCGCTAAGTCCCTTAAGACCTGTAAGGCCACCTGTAAGGAAGATTCCGTCTTTTTTGACATCGGAGCTAATTTCTGGTGGGATTTTTTCCAAAACTTCATAAATCAATTCACAAACATCATTGGCAAAAGGCATGACGCATTCAACCAAGTCCTTACTTTTAATTTCAACAGTCTTTGGCATAGCTGTCTCAAGGTCTCTACCATCGACCTTCATTGTATTATTTTTATCTGCTACTTTAAGGCTTAGAAGGTTCTTTTTGACTTCTTCTGCTGTGTTTTTACCTATTTCTAGACCAAGCTTGTTTCTTATAAATTCTGCAATCTCTTCGTCTATGTAGTCTCCCGCCTTGGCAATACTCTTTGTACTAATGATGCCATTTAGGGAAACTACTGAAGCCTCGCTTATACCCGCACCAAGATTAAGCATAAATATTCCTCTTGGCTCATCAGGGTTTAATTCCATTCCGTAAGCTGCTGCAAGGGTCTGATCTACAAGGATAACATCCCTACTACCTGCATGGAGGGCTGCATCTTCTACGGCTCTTGCTTGAATATCCGTGATGGAAGAAGGTACACAAATAACAACCCTTGGTTGAAGGAAGGAGAAGCCTCCATTTACCTTCTTGAAGAAATAATTGAGCAAGGCCTCAGTCAAGTTAAAGTCTGTAATTACTCCATTACTTATAGGTCTTACTATGTGGATTTTCTCGTGGGTCTTTCCTAACATGGCCTTAGCCTCTTCTCCAATAGCTAGTACCTTGGTATTATTTTCATCTAAAAGCAAAAAACAAGGCTCACTTGCTATAAGCCCTTCGCCCTTCTTGTATACTAAAATATTGCTTGTGCCAAGATCTATGGCAAAATCTGAAGCAATCATTCTAAAACTCATAATCTATACCTCTTACAAATTCCCTTCTTTTTTAAAACTATAATAACTACTATTTCCTATAACTATATGGTCTAAGACCTTGATATCCAAAATATCCCCAGCCTCTGCTAGCCTATCTGTGATGAGAAAGTCCTCAGTCGAAGGCTTTGGATTTCCGCTAGGATGGTTGTGGACTAAAATCATTGACTTAGCACTCTTTTTGATAGCAGGCTTAAAGACTTCCCTTGGATTTACTACAGTAGAGCCGAGATCACCTATAGAAATCACTTCCTTGGCTATGATAACATTTTTGCTATCCAGTAAAATAGCATAGAAGTATTCCTTCTTTAGATTAGAAAGCCTAGGACTCATGATATCATAGACGTCCTTGCTAGATGTAATCTTTTCTATTTTCTTATCTAGGACTCTTTCATTGATTCTTTTGCCTAATTGAAGTCCAGCAACAACTCTTGTAGCCTTAGCTTCCTTGATACCTCTGATATCAGTAAGTTCATTAACTTCAATTTCTAGAAGCTCCTCATAGGAAAAAATCTCAAGTATCTCCTTTGATAACTCTATTACATCCTTCTCCTTAGTACCGGTAGATAAAATTATTGCCAAAAGCTCATAATCGGTGAGGGAAGAAAAGCCTTCCCTGATGAGCTTTTCCCTTGGCTTATCATATTTTTCTAAGTCTTTAAAGCTTTTTGTCTCTTTCATTTCTACCAAATCCAATCTTTTCCATATGCCTTATAAGATAATTTGAACTAAGACCTACAAAGAATCCACTAAAAGTACCAATAAAGACTAGAAGTGGGAAATAGTAATACATCTTGATGTTTTCCATAACTATGGCAGATACTAAAACTTGACCAAAATTGTGGAAGAAAGCACCAATTTCACTTACTCCTATAAAGCTTAGGCTCTTGTCAAGATATTTCATAGCTAGGCTCATAGAAATACTTGCTAGGATCGCACCAGCTACTGAAAAAAAGAAGGAGCTAACCATACCCGTTGCCAAAACCAAAAGGAATGATTTAAGTACTCCAATCAAAAGAGCCGCCCTAAGTCCATAAAAGTACAAGCTTACTAGTAATATTATATTTGAAAGTCCAAGTTTTGCACCTGGAATTGGAATAGGTAGGGGAATAAAATGTTCAACTAAAGAAATCGCAAGAGCCATGGCTACAAGTAGGGCCATAGTCGTAATTTTTCTAATATCTTTATTCATCTAACCACCTTATCTATCTTATCTTCTCTACTATTATTAGCATCATCAGTAGAGTAAATTTCCATAAACAACCTATGGGGTAGGCAGATTATCGTTTCTCCTACATCATGAATTGGGGCCATGTGAACACAGATCTGGTCATTGCAATCAGCATCTGATACATAAGCCTTACCATCTTTTATCTTAACTATGTTAAAGTGTCCCCCATACTCGATTCTAAACTCATCGTCCTTATCTAGGGGAACTTCCTTGATAACTTTGGAATCTTGCTCAATAACCAAGATATTACCTTTCTCTCTCGAGGTCATCTTGGAAATAGCAAAGGCAAAAGCCAAAGAAAATATCAATAGAAATCCGATAACATAGATGTCTCCTTTTTTTATTTTCATTTTACACCTCAAGAACTAGTTTATCATTTTTATTGGGAGATTGTCAATTTTGGGCATAAGAAAACAGCGCAATTTCTTGCGCTGAAAATTCTATTCAAAAACTTCTATACATTTGTTTGGACATTTGTCTGCTGCTTGCTTTAGAAGCTCAGGATCGAAGTCATTTCCAATCTCTTCTACTGAAAGGAAATTATCCATCTTGAATGCTTCAGGATAGGTCTTAGCACAGATTGTACATCCTATACAAGAGTTCTTACAGTTATTTCTTGCGTCCTTGCCCTTGTCATGGCTTGAGCAAAGAACAACTTGTTTTTGGCTAAATGGAATTAGGCTAATGATATTTTTAGGACAAGTAGCAACACACTTACCACAAGCCACACATTTCTCTCTATCTACTAGAGCAACTCCATCTTTTACGTGGATTGCATCGAATGGACATACTTTCTCGCATGAACCGCATCCTACACATCCGTAGTTACAAGCTTTCTTTCCACCAAAAAGTGCAATTTGCGCTCTACAATCTTCAATTCCTGAATATTGGAAAAGGTCCTTTGCCGCTTCACAAGTTCCATCGCATTTTACAACTGCAACTTTCCTATCAGCTCCACCAGCAGATTCTACTCCCATTACTGCTGCTACAGCATCTGTAGTAGCCTTACCACCAATGGCACAAGCATCTACTGGGGCTTCACCCTTTGCGATAGCAGCTGCAAGTCCGTCACAACCTGGGAATCCACAAGCACCACAATTGGCACCAGGTAGGGCATTTCTAACTTCTTGTTCTTTGACAGATTTTTCTACGTGGAATTTCTCACTTACTACACCAAGGGCAACAGCAAAGACGAAACCAAGGATAGCGAGTACTGCTATTGGAATTATTATTGTTTCTAACATTGCTCCCTCCTATGCTAATCCTGCAAAGCCCATAAAGGCGATTGCCATAAGTCCTAGGGTCACTAGGGTTATTGGAACTCCCTTAAAGGTTTCTGGTAATGAGTTGTATTCTATTCTTTCTCTAATGTAAGCTAGAATTGTAATAGCTAGTGTAAAACCGATAGCTGCTGCTAGGGCGTAAACTATTGTTTCTACTAGAGTATATGATGAGTCGATTGCTTTTATTGCTACACCAAGAACTACACAGTTTGTTGTGATTAATGGAAGGAATACTCCCAAGGCGCCGTATAGGGCTGGCATAGATTTTTTCATTACTGTTTCTACTGATTGTACTAATGATGCGATTACTAATATAAATACAACTGTTTGTAAGAATCCTATGTTTAATGGATCTAATATGTAGTATTGGATTATCCAAGTGATAATTGAAGCAAGGGTTATAACAAATATTACTGCCATACCCATACCTCTTGCTGTCTCCACCTTGCTTGTTACACCAAGGGCAGGACATATACCTAAGAATTGACCGAGTACATAGTTACTTACGAAAATAGTTGCAATAATTATTGAAAATAGATTTCCCATAATATCTCCTATCTTATTTTCTCTTCTTTGAAATAGCATTAAATGCTGCAACTAACATACCAAGAACTATAAATGATGATGCTGGTTGTTGTAAGAATCCGATTGTATATGCTTCTGGAATTATTTGAGCTCCGAAAAGTGTTCCTGCTCCTAGAAGCTCTCTAAAGAAAGCTAGAAGGGAAATTGCAAATGTATATCCTAGTCCTTGACCAAGTCCATCTACGATTGATGCTACTGGTCCGTGACTTGAAGCAAAACCTTCCGCACGAGCAAGAATCAAGCAGTTAACTACTATTAGTGGAATAAAGATACCCAAGGATTCATCTAAGGCTGGCAAATATGCCTTGATTGCCATTTGTACCATTGTTACAAAGCCTGCTATGATTACGATAAAGGCAGGGATTCTTATTTCATCTGAAATGAAATTTCTTAGTAAAGAAATTACCAAGTTAC
>NZ_JALEIL010000160.1 GCF_022770135.1 Anaerococcus sp.
ATACCCGCATACGCGGGGGTGATCCTGGCAATACGGTTAGAAAAGCAAATTATATTGCGTTATACCCGCATAGGCGGGGGTGAAATCCTGTATCTTAAATTGTAATTTTAAACTTATATCAGTGTATATTATCGTTAAATCAAACAAAAAACTCATAAAACCAGGTCAATCATTAGTCCAAGGTTTTATGAGTTTTATTTTGGAGCTAGAAACAGGACTTGAACCTGCAACCTACGGTTTACGATACCGGTGCTCTACCAATTGAGCTATTCTAGCATACATATATGATAACATATTTTTTCTTTCTTGGAAATGGATTTTAAATTTTTATTGTATCTTACGGGATTTTTGATATAATTATTAGTATGGAGTTATTATGGATTATACAAATATATTAAATGATATAATTGAATTATTTACATACAATAGAATAACTTTGATTCCGGTAATCTTTGGTCTTGTATTATTAATACTATTTATTATTTCTAAGGCTTTTAGAAAGAGCGGCTTGTTTGTGCTTGCTTTGACCTTTGCTGTAGATTACGGGATTAGGTCTTTACCTTTTGACCTTTATGGGACTTTTCCTATTTTAAATAATGTTATTGCAGGATTTTATTTATTAGGAGCGATTATTTTTGTTATTAAGGTAGTTAAAATCTTAGTTAAGACTTCTTCTAACTTGGTAAAGGCAAGTGATTATAAGCCTGGGAAGAATGGATTTTTTAGATACACAGGGGCTTTGGCTTTTATTATCATGCTCTTAATTAATATTGTTGATAGCAATAATATTTTGCCTAGATCATTGAAGAGTCTACTTACTTCTTTATCATTCTTGTATATGATTTTTAGGACTTTGTTGTCTACTTACAAGCATCTTAATGAAAATGATGTTAGGCTTGTTAAGGATAAGATGAGTTTTGATGATATCGACGAATACTTAAATGAGAAAGACCAAGCTCCTAGAGGGATTAATGCTGATAGGAGAGTTAGAAAGAAGCTCGATGATGATGTGAAGATATTTAATGGGCTTGATTCCGATAAGACTAAAACTGTGAAAATAAATGATCCTATAAGGGTCGAGGATTTAAGTTCTGACCTTACAAGAATAAAGGATAAGGAAAGGGAGATTGAAAAGATCGAGAAGGAACTTTCTAATACTGATATTATCCATTTGGTAAGTCGTGACGATGAGAAGGCTCTTAATGAGACGACTATGAAGATCACTAATATTCATAGTGGTGAGATTACTTCTTATACTAGCAAGAAGGCCAAGTTCAATATGGTTGAGGAGAAAGAGTACAAGGTTGATTTGGAGTTTAGGCATAACAATGAGTACGATTACGGAAGATTTATAGATATACTGATTAAGTATGCCAAGGATAAATCAATCTATAAGTTTGAGCTTATAGTTTCTCCCGCAGATATCAAAGAATCCAAGATAGTTCTCTATGATCCTTCGAATATTTTCGATTTAGATGAAGAGGATTATCAAAATATTGGTGGAAGAATTATAAGCATGAATTTCCCAAAATATAAGATCAATTTTATTACAGGAAATTAGAGTTATTCAATAAAGCAAGGGTAGGATGAGTCCTATCTTTTGCTTTTATAGGAGTTTATTTTATTTATGAACATTACAGAAATTTTATCAAAACAGCTAGAAATTAGCGAGAAGGGCATTGAAGCGGTTACTAATCTTTTGGATGAAGGCTCTACCGTTGCTTTTATCGCAAGATATAGGAAGGAAGCTACCGGAAATCTTACTGATGTTGAGATTAGGGATATAGAGAAGAATCTCAATAAGTATAGGAATATCGAGAAGAGACAGGAAGAGATTATTAATTCTATCGAATCTCAAGGTAAGCTTACAGAAGAGCTTAAGGAGGAGATTCTATCTACCAATACTCTTACCATCCTTGAGGATATCTATGCTCCCTATAAGTCAAAGAGAAAAACCAGAGCTGATATAGCTCGAGAATTTGGTCTTGACAAGCTTTTAGACTTTTTGTTTACCAAGGCAGGAAGTGAGGAAGAGTCACTTGAAGAAGCGAGTAAATATCTGTCAGAAGTCCTGGAAAGTGAAAAGGAAGCCTTGGAGAGAGCATTAGATATTTTGGCAGAAGATATTTCTAATAGTATACCAGCGAGAAATATAATCAGAAGAGATGGTTTCCTAAGAGCTAAGCTTATTTGTAGCTTAAAGGAAGATGAAGCCGGTCTCTATGAAAATTATTATGATTTTTCTAAGAAATTAAGGGAGATGAAATCTTTCCAAACCCTTGCTATCAATAGGGGTGAAAAGGAAAAAGCCCTAACTGTGAAGCTTGAGTTTACAGATGAATACAACAAGAAACTTATTGCTGACTTATTCAGGGAAGATAAGGACCTTAACCCTTATCAGGAATCGCTTCTAGTAAAAACTGTAGATGATGCTTACAAGAGATTAATGCTTCCGTCTATTACAACAGAAATGAGAAACTTCCTCACAGAAAATGCAGAAGATGAGTCTATAGGCGTATTTGGTAAGAACCTCAAGCCATACCTCTTGCAAAGACCAATCAAGGGCCAATCAGTTATTGGACTCGACCCTGGTTTTAGGACGGGATGTAAGGTAGCGGTTGTAGATCAGTTTGGAAAATATCTAGATTCTACTGTAATCTATCCCGTGGAGCCTCATAAAAAGGAAAAAGAAGCTATAGCAACATTAAAGAAGCTTGTAGAAAAATATGGCGTAAGTCTCATCGCTCTGGGCAATGCGACTGCATCTAGAGAAACTGAGCTTGTTGTAAATAAGCTTATTCAAGAAGTCGATGGACTAAGCTATGCTATAGTAAATGAGGCTGGAGCTTCTGTTTATTCTGCATCAACTTTGGGTGAAGAGGAATTCCCTGATCTTGATGTAACCATAAGAGGAGCGATTTCCATGGCAAGAAGGCTCCAAGATCCTATGGCCGAACTTGTAAAAATTGAGCCTAAACACATTGGTATTGGCCAATACCAACACGATCTAGATGGTAAGAAGCTAGATGAAGAGCTATCTAAGGTAGTGGAGGATGCGGTAAATGAGGTTGGAGTGAGTATTAACAATGCTTCCTACAAGCTTTTAAGTTACGTATCAGGCCTTAATGCTAATCTTGCTAGAAGGATAGAGGAAGATTTCAAAGAAGGGAAAATTGTCTACAGGAAAGATTTGAAAACTGTTAAGGGCTTAGGTGATAAGACCTACAAACTTTGTGCCGGTTTCTTGAGATTTCCTGACTCACCGGAGCTTTTAGATAATACTGCAGTCCATCCAGAATCTTACAAGATAGCCAAGAAACTTGAAGGGGAGGACCTTGATAGTATCAATCTAGAAAGTCTTGCGGCGAAACTTGAGGTAGGAGTGCCGACCCTTGAGGATATAATCTCTGAGCTTAAAAAGCCAGGAAGAGATCCTAGAGAAGATAACCCAGAAGTTCTAACTCGCAAGGAAGTGATGGGGATAGATGATCTAAAAGAGGGTATGATACTTAAAGGAAAGGTCAGAAACATTACCGACTTCGGTGCTTTTGTAGATATAGGCGTCGGTATCGATGGACTTGTCCATGTTTCAAAAATTTCAAATAAATTTATCAAAAATCCTAACGAAGTTTTAACCAATTCGCAAGTTGTAGAAGTAAAAGTGATAGAGATAGACAGGAAAAAAGAGAGAATAGGTCTATCAATGAAAGATATAGGTGAAAAATGAGATTATCAAAATATTATATGCCAACATTAAGAGAAGACCCAGTTGATGCAGAAACTGCAAGCCATAAGTTTTTAACTAGAGGGGCCTTCATTAGAAAACAAGCAAGTGGAGTGTATTCATTCCTACCACTTGGCAAGAAAGTAATAAATAAGATAGAAGCAATTGTAAGAGAATCTATGGAAAACCACGATTCTATAGAAGTTTCAACTTCAATCTTACAAGCAAGAGAAATCTGGGAAGCTTCAGGTAGATGGGAAACTTTCGGTCCTGAAATGTTTAAGCTTAAGGATAGACACGAAAGAGAGTACTGCCTTGGACCAACAGCTGAAGAAGCATTCACAGCTCTTGTTAAAGATGAACTTAATTCTTACAAGCAACTTCCACTAAATATTTATCAGATTGTAGATAAGTTTAGAGATGAGAAGAGACCAAGATTCGGTATCAATAGGTCTAGAGACTTCTTAATGAAGGATGCTTATTCCTTTGATGCTGACATGGAAGGACTTGAGATATCCTACCAAAAAATGTGGGATGCCTATGTAGAGGCCTTTGACAAGATGGGACTTGATTATAAAATCGTTGAAGGTGACTCAGGTACTATGGGTGGCAAAAAGAGCCATGAATTTATCGCCCTTTCAGAAACTGGGGAAGGAGTAATCCTCTATACTGATGATTCCGACTATGCCGCAACTGATGAGAAGGCAAGATTTAAGATGGAATTTGTTAAAGAAGATGAGAAAGAATTAGAATTAGTTGAAACAGTTGGAAAAACAACCATTGATGAAGTCTCAGAGTTTTTGGGGAAAGATTCCCATCATTCTGCTAAGGCAGTAGATCTTTTGGTAAAGGGAGAGCCAGTACTCGTATTCGTTCCTGGAGATAGGGAGCTAAATATGGCTAAGCTTATCTCTTACCTTAAAGTCCCAGAACATGAAATCGAAATGCTTGATGATGAAACAATCGAAAAAATAACAGGAGCAAAGGCAGGATATACTGGACCTATTGGCTTAAAGGAAGACATCCGTGTACTAATTGATGAATCCTTAACTAAAATTAATAACCTAATAGTTGGAGCTAATAAAACCAACTATCACTACATTAATGCAAACTTCAAGAGAGACTTCGATGGAGAGATTGTAGAAGACCTCCTCACCGCCAAAGAAGGCGACATGGCTTATGATGGATCAGGAAAGCTCAAGGCTGCGAGAGGAATAGAAGTTGGAAACATCTTCCAATTAGGTACAAAATATTCAGAAAGCTTAGAAGCTTACTTCCTAGATGAAAATGGTAAGCAAAAGCCATTTATTATGGGATCTTACGGAATAGGAATCTCTCGTTCAGTCTCAGCTATAGTTGAGCAGTACCACGACGAGAAGGGAATTATATGGCCAACATCAGTTGCTCCATTTGAAGCTATAGTTACAATAATTAACATCAATAAGGATGAGCAAAAAGAACTCGGCGAGAAAATCTATCAAAGATTAAAAGAAGAAAGAATCGACATTATCCTTGATGATAGAAAAGAAAGAGCTGGAGTTAAGTTTAATGATAGAGACCTAGTGGGCATTCCATATAGAATCACTGTAGGAAAAGATGCAGGAGAGGACCTTGTAGAGTATTCCACAAGAAAAGATATGGAAAATGAAAAGATCTCATCAAGTGAAGCTATAGAAAAAATCGTAGACTCAATCAAAAAAGACCTGTCTTTTAAATAGAAAACGGGTATTATTATACTGAAAGAAAAAATAAGAACTATAAGGAGACAATATGTTAGTTAATGCAAAAGAAATGTTAGATAAAGCTTACGCAAATGGATATGCAATTGGTCACTTCAATACAAACAACCTTGAATGGACAAAAGCAATCCTTAAAGCAAGCGAAGAAAAACAAACAGCTGTTATCGTAGCAGCATCTGAGGGAGCTATCAAATATATGGGAGGCTTTAGAGTAGTTGCTGACCTTGTAAAAGCTATGCATGATGAAATGGGAATTACAGTTCCTGTAGCGATACACCTTGACCATGGTTCATATGAAGGTGCAAAGAATGCAATCGAAGCTGGATTTACTTCAGTAATGTTTGATGGATCACACTTCCCACTTGAAGAAAACCTCGAAAAAACAAAAGAAATTGTTGAACTTGCTCACTCTAAAGGAATCTCTGTAGAAGCTGAAGTAGGTGGTATCGGTGGAGAAGAAGATGGAGTTGCGTCAGCAGGAGAGCTTGCAGATGTTGAAGAATGCAAGAAGATTGCAGGTCTTGGAATTGACTTCTTAGCAGCAGGTATCGGCAATATCCACGGAGTTTACCCAGCTGACTGGCAAGGACTTAACTTTGATAGACTAAAAGAAATTTCTGATGCAGTAAATATGCCAATAGTTCTTCACGGTGGTACAGGAATTCCTGATGATCAAATCAAAAAAGCTATCAGCCTAGGAGTTTCAAAAATCAACGTAAACACAGAATGTCAACTTGTATTTGCTGAAGCTACAAGAAAATATATAGAAGCAGGCAAAGATCAAGAAGGTAAAGGCTTTGACCCTAGAAAATTATTAGCAGATGGAACACAAGCTGTAATCGATAAAGTCGAAGAAAAAATTGACATGTTTGGTTCTGAAAATAGTGCAAAATAACAAAGAGAATGGGGGCCTTAGGGCTCCTTTTTTCTATAAAGGAATATATGGATAATTTAAAAGATAAAAAACTAGTAGAATTAAGAGAATTAGCCAAAGAAATGGGCATCGAATCTATAAGTAAATATAGAAAAGATGAACTCATCAAGCTAATTGAGGAAGAAGAAGCAAATAGAAACGAAGAAAAAAAAGAAGAAGCAGAGAATGATCTAGGCCAAAAGTTTGATTGTGATGGAATTCTAGAAATCTTACCAGATGGATATGGCTTCCTCCGTACCCAACTTTATGAAAGTGGAGATGACGATATATATGTTCCACCTAAACAGATTAAAATGTTTAGACTAAAGACAGGAGATTACATAAGAGGAATCGCAAGAGAAAAACACGCTAGAGATAAGTTCGCACCGCTCATTTTTGTATCTGATGTCAACGGCATCAATCCAGGAGTTGCCTACAACAGGCCATATTTTGAAGATCTAACTCCAATTTACCCTAAAGAAAAAATATCCCTTGAAACAACTAAGGATCACTTTTCTGAAAGAATCATAGATTTTATAAGTCCAATAGGTCGAGGCCAAAGAGGTTTGATTGTCTCCCAACCCAAGGCAGGAAAGACCACCCTCATCAAAGATATTGAAAGATCCATAGAGAAAAATTACGACGATATCAAAATAATAGTTCTATTAATAGATGAAAGACCAGAAGAGGTAACTGACTTTATTCGTTATGTAAACAAATACAGGGACCCAGAAAACGAGCTCATGCGTACTGAAGTAGCAGCATCTACCTTTGACAAAACACCACAAAGCCATATTGATATGGCGGAGATGGTTCTAGAAAGGGCTAAGAGATTTGTAGAGGAAAAAAAGGACGTTGTAATACTTCTAGATTCAATAACCAGGCTTGCTAGGGCTTACAATATTATGACTCCACAATCTGGAAGGACTCTATCTGGAGGACTTGATCCCCTAGCTCTTGTAGGACCAAAGCAATTTTTTGGCGCAGCTAGAAACATAGAAGATGGTGGCTCTCTTACCATACTAGCGACAGCCTTAGTCGATACAGGTTCTAGGATGGATGATATGATCTTTGAAGAGTTTAAGGGAACTGGTAATATGGAAATCCACCTAGATAGAAGACTTGCTGATAGGAGAATATTCCCAGCCATTAATATTGAGAAATCATCTACAAGAAGAGAAGATCTCCTCCTTACTGATAAGGAACTTGAAGCAGTAATCAAGCTAAGAAAATCCAACATGAATAATGCTGAATCCATAGTCGAGTTAATTGATTGGATGAGAAGAACTGAGGATAACAATAAGTTTATAGAATTGATAAATAATTCCTACTAAGGCTTGCAATAATTGATTCCAGATGGTATGATATTAATTGCTTATTGAAAGAAGAAACAAGAGGTGTTATATGAAAAAAGACTTACATCCAGAATATCACCAAGCAAAAGTAACATGCATTTCATGTGGGAATGAATTTACTGTAGGTTCTACTGAAGATGAAATCAAAGTAGAAGTTTGCAACAATTGTCACCCATTCTACTCAGGTAAACAAAGAAATGCTGAACGTGGTGGTAACGTTGAGAAATTTAACAAAAAATACGGTAGAAAATAGTAGAAATTATAAGGTAAGGCGACTTACCTTATTTTTGTGTATAAAAAATGAGAATAAAAGATTATTTAGATAAAAATTATGATATTAGCCTGATTGCTCTAACTTATATCCTAGATACTAACAAGAGCTCAGTTATCCTAAGAAGTGAGGAAGAGCTTGACAGTGAGATTAGCTTAAAATTAGATCAGATACTTAAAAAATATATGGAAGGATATCCTCTTCAATACGCTCTAGGAGAATGGGAATTTTATGGACTTAACTTTAAGGTAGACGAGAGGGCCCTCATACCAAGATTTGAAACTGAAATAATAGTAGACTTTCTAGTAAATTCTCCCTATAAAAAAGATAAAATACTTGATATCGGCACTGGCTCTGGAGCGATAGCGATTAGCTTAGGCAAAAATTTACCAACAAGCCAAATTGTAGGCAGTGACATAGAAGAAAAAGCCCTAAGTCTTGCCAAGGAAAATAAGGAGAGATTAAAAGCTTCTAATGTTTCTTTTATAAAATCTGATTTGTTTGAGGAAATTTCAGAAAAATTTGATATAATAATATCGAATCCTCCTTATATAAATCAAACTGATTATGATAGTTTAGATGAGAGATTGTACCATGAGCCAAAGTCGGCTTTATTAGCAAGTGAAGATGGCCTATACTTCTATAGAAGAATAATAAAAGAAGCAAATTCTTATCTTAACGATGGAGGAAGACTTGTTTTTGAAATTGGATATGACCAAAAGCAAAGGATATGCGAGCTTTTGAACGAATCTGATTTTAAAAATATTAAATGTATGAAAGATTATAATGATTTTGATAGATTTATAATCGCTGAGAAAGGATAAAAGATGTTTGAAAATATTGAACATATTAAGGAAAACTATTTGGATCTTGAGAAAAAAATGATAGATCCAGATGTTTTGGCAGATATTTCTAAATTAACTAAGATAACTAGGGAGTATAACTCTCTAAAACCAATAGTCGAAAAATATGACGAAATCAAAGACTCTGAGTCTACAATCGCAGAAAACAAAGAGCTAATCAATGAGGCAGACGATCAAGATATGGTCGAAATGCTAAAAGACGAAATTAAGGAAAACGAGAAGCTTTTAGAAAAGTACAAGGAAGAGATGAAAATTCTCCTCATACCAAAAGATCCTAACGATTCAAGAGACGTTATTGTTGAAATCAGACCAGGAGCTGGTGGAGACGAGGCTGGACTTTTCGCAGGAGACCTTTACAGGATGTATCATATGTATGCCGATAAGGAAGGCTACAAGACAGAAGATGTCGAAGTAAGCAGCCAAGGTGTCGGTGGAATCAAGGAAGCTACCTTCATGATTAGGGGCGAGGGAGCTTATTCAAGATTTAAATATGAATCTGGAGTTCACAGAGTCCAAAGAGTTCCTGAAACAGAATCAGGTGGTAGAATCCATACTTCAACAGCAACAGTTGCGGTATTACCAGAAGTAGATGAAGTCGATGTTGAGCTAGACCCTAATGATATTAGAACTGATGTATTTAGATCATCAGGAAATGGTGGACAATCAGTAAATACAACAGACTCCGCTGTAAGACTTACCCACATTCCAACAGGAATTGTTGTAAGTATGCAAGATGAGAAAAGCCAAATCAAGAACAAGGAAAAGGCTATGAAGATTCTTCTAGCCCGTATATATGAGCTTGAAGAAGAAAAGAGAAATAAGGAAATTGCTGATAATAGAAAAAGCCAAGTAGGTACAGGCGATAGGTCTGAAAGAATTAGAACCTACAATTTCCCTCAAGGAAGGATTACAGATCATAGGATTAACAAGACAATTTATCAATTAGATGACTTCCTCAATGGAAATATAGGCGAGATGATCGATTCCTTGATTGCTGAAGATCAAACAAGAAAATTAGAAAAGATAGGCGAGGACGAATAAATTGTTTGAATTCTTATCGAGAAAGTTTATCAAAAAATCCTCTGAAATGGATCAATTCACCTATAGACTTTCTTTAATATCCTTGTCTTCATCTATAGGTATAGCTATAAATATCTTGCTATTTATAATGAAGGCGAGTCTTGGATTTGTAATCCACTCTCAGGCTATCATAAACGATGCCTTTAACAACTTATCAGACTCTGTTGTTTCATTTATGGCACTTCTTGGATCGAATATCAGCAAAAAACCTGCAGATAAGGAACATCCTTTTGGCCATGGTAGAAGTGAATATGTTATTAGCTTGTTAGTTTCAATCATAATTATGTACGTGGGATTTACTCTTTTCGTAAATTCTGTAAAAAGCTTTAGTGATAATAATTTCGATGGTATAAGTCTTCTAAGCTTAGTAATATTACTTTTGAGTAATGCCTTCAAAGTATATATTTACTTACTAAATAAGAAACTTTACAAGAATCTCGACAGCGAATTAAATCTTGGTGTAATGCTTGATGCGAGAAATGATATAATAGCTACGAGTGCAATCCTTGTTGGATCAATCTTACAAAGTTATGTAAGCTTCAATATAGATGCTATTATGGGTATCATCATTTCGTTTTTTGTATTCTATCCAGGTCTTGAGATGTTTAAGGATACTACGGAAGTACTTCTTGGAAAAAGAGTCGATAGTGAGATAGAAAATAAAATTGATGAGATAATCATGGCAAGTGACCTTGTAATTGGATATCATGACTTACAAATCCATGAATATGGCAAGGGCAGGATGGCGGGATCAGCTCATGTGGAAGTTCCTGCAAATCTCACAGTGGAAGTAGTCCATAAGGAAATCGATAAGATAGAAAGAGAAATTTACTCAAAGACAAAAGTCGAGATAACAATTCACATGGATCCAACCTATTGTGTAATTGAAGATAAGTGAAAGAAGATGTAATGGAAACAGAAGTTTTAAAGATCGATAGAGAAAATATAGATGATGATATCATAAAAAAGGCGGCAGAGCTTCTTAAACGAGGTGATCTTGTTGCAATTCCTACAGAGACAGTCTATGGACTTGGTGCAAATGGCCTAGACGAGAAGGCATGTCTAAACATTTTCAAGACTAAGAATAGACCTGCTGATAATCCTCTAATTTTACATATTTCCAATAAAGATATGTTGTATAATCTAGTAGAAGATGTGGGTGAAGATGCTAAAAAGCTTATGACTTTATGGCCAGGACCCTTAACCATGATTTTCAAAAAATCTGAAATCATACCAGAAGTTGTAACTGCGGGCGGAGATACTGTCGCTGTGAGATTTCCAGTAGATGAAATAGCAAGAAGAATTATTGAA
>NZ_JALEIL010000136.1 GCF_022770135.1 Anaerococcus sp.
ATAGGAACGTTAACTCTTAGAGTACCTAGAACAAGAGATGGTAGATTCTCGACAGAAGTCTTTGAAAGATACCAAAGAAATGAAAAAGCACTACTTGCAACCATGCTAGAAATGTACGTCCAAGGAGTATCAACAAGAAAAGTATCCAAAGTAATAGAAAATATGTGCGGCAAGACATATTCTAAATCCTTTGTATCATCCCTAACTAAAGAACTTGACGAAGAAGTAAAACTATGGAGAAATAGCGACCTAAGTGCTACTATGTATCCCTACATAATGGTAGATGTAGTATATATAAAAGTAAGGGAAAACAATCGTGTAGTATCAAAGGCCTGTCATATTGCAATAGGAATAAATGAAAAAGGAAATAGAGAAATAATAGGCTTAGACTTAAGCTCTAGCGAGAGTGAATACTCCTGATCAAACTTCTTTGAATATTTAAAATCTAGAGGACTATCTGGACTTAAAATGGTAATATCAGATGCTCACAAAGGCCTAGTAAAAGCAATAAAAGAAACATTCATAAATGTAATATGGCAAAGATGTCAGGTACATTTCTTAAGAAATATCCTATCAAAAGCGCCAAAGAAAAACACTGAAGAATTTAGAACTGATATCAAAGCATTATTTAAAATCCAAGATATCTACTTGGCAAGAAAAATGAAAGATGAAATATTCTTAAAATATGAAACCGAAAAGAAATTTCAAAACTCCTTAAACACCTTAGATGAAGGATTTGAAGATGCTTTTTCATATCTAGCTAACGATGTTATTCATAGCAGACTTAGGTCAACAAATTGCTTAGAAAGATTAAATCAAGAAGTTAGAAGGCGAGAAAAAGTCGTTAGAATATTTCCTAATGAAGATTCAGCCATGCGTCTAATAGGCGCAATCCTCATTGATATCAATGAGGATTGGATAACATCTTCTAAATTGTATGTTAGAATGAAATAGTAAATATTGTGCTAGTTTAATTTACACAATATTATGGACTTGACTTATAATTTATAATATTGTCAAGAAAATAATTTATCGAATAATTATTTATATTTTCCAATTATCTAATTCACTTAGACAGAATACAACAAATTCATAATTCTACTAACGATATTTTATAGTTCAAGGACTTTCTATGGATATTATTTCTCTTAACAAGTCATTTGAATTTTCATTCAATCTTTCTTAACTTAAACAGCAAATTCAGTAAGAATGAATTACTGCTTACCCATGAATAGGTTTATCAGATCCTGTTAGTAAATATGATTATTCGTACACTAATAGTTTCTTTAGTTCCCTAAATTTCTGACTGAATTAATCACAGACTACCTTCTTGCTACTTAATGTTCAGTTCGTGAATACATTCATTTTTTATACGTTTAAATCTATAACATGATCAAATTTATCTAACTCCCTAGAATCATGTGTTACAACTATCCATAATTTCTCGCTGTTTTTTAGTAAATTAAAAAATACAGTTTTTGATTCATCATCTAGCGCAGAAGTCGGTTCATCAGCAATAATAATGTCGGCATCTTTGTTCAAAGCTCTGATAATAGAAAGTTTCTGAAGCTCTCCACCTGATAGATTAGTTATAGTCTCATATTTATTAATATAATCTATGTTGAAATCTCGAAGACTATCTATGACATCTTCATTTATATTGTAATTGAAATTTTCTGATAAAGTCCCAGAGAACAAAAAAGATGACTGAGGTATATATGAAACTCTATCAAATATTAATTTCTCTGAAATCTCCTTATACTCTATATCTTCTATGTTTATAGTTCCTTTATAAGTTTTGTATAGACCTGCTAAAATCTTTAACAAAGTAGATTTCCCGCTGCCGTTTTTACCTACAATAGCGTAAGATTTTCCCATTGAAAATTCCATATTGAAATTATCAATAGTAGTTTTTTTTGCTGCCTCATATGTAAAACTCAAATCATTAACAGATATTCTTTTAATTTCCCCTTTAATTGATTTTCCTTTTGGATTTTTGCTGTCCATTATAGACTTAATTCTTTTAATAATGCTATCACATGCTTTAATCTGAGTAAATGCACCTGTAATAGAGACAATAGGCTCAAAAGAGTAACCAATTAATTCTATACTAGCTATCATTAATCCTATGGAAAGCTGTTCCTTATATATCAACCAGACCCCCAAAGCATAACCTATCAAATGTATTAACAAGGTTGACTTCATTATGGTTCCATTAGCTACTTGTGCTAAGTTCATTCTACTTTCTCTTGCTATTTCTTGATAATCTATTTTCATCTTCATCTTATTAATCACCATTCCACTAAGTTTAAAAAACTTCATAATCGCAAATCCATTGGCAAATTCATTTAAGCTGTCGCTCATTTCTTTTACCCTTTCTAAATAAGTATTATTTGAATGTTCTATTTTCTTTGAGAAAGTTATTGTGACCAATGAACTGATTAATACTAAACCTACTAGCAAAATAATAAACAACTTATGAATTTGAAGTAGACTTATCAAAGATAAAGTTAATAGCGACAGATTAGTAATAATATCTAGGATTGACCTTAAATAGTCGCTTTCTATAATATCAAGATCCTTAAGAAAAAAACTATTTATACCTAGCTTCTGTTCTCTTAAAAAGTTCTCATACATTTGCTCATACCAACCAGTTAC
>NZ_JALEIL010000147.1 GCF_022770135.1 Anaerococcus sp.
TTTTCTGTAAACTCCTCTAATTCTAGAACCTTCTCTACCCCTTAATTGTTGCATAGTTAGTTTACTCACATCTTCTCCAGCAAATCTCATCTGATACATAAGCCTTGCTACTTGTAGGCGAGTTCTTGTATTCGATACTAGTTTGGCTTGTTTTTCTAATAGTTTTGTCGAATGTGCAAGAGCTCTTCCATTTGCATAGTTTCTTACTCCATTCTCCCCAACCCAAATAACAGACGTTCCAGTATCTCCTAATAGTTCCATAGCTCTGTGAGTTATATTTATACCTGGACCTAACATCAGAATCCCTATCATTGCAGCAGGAATTCTAACAGTACCCCTTTCATCCGTAGATGTTATTGATCCATCAATTCTATTTATCTTTGATCTTTCAATATAAATAAAGCTCACTCTATCAGAAATTCTTGGCAGGTCATTAAGTTCTGTTTTGTAATTGTATATATTATTTTTCATATGGAATTATAGTTAATAGACCAAAACCATAAGCTTTCTTTTTTCCTATGCCCTTAGTCAAACTCTCCTTGATTTTTTCATGATCAATTATCCTTAGATTTCCTTCAAAGCTAGCAGATACAAGATTATATTGTTGCTTTCCAACGGTTTTATAAGGAAGTAATTCTTTTTCAAAGATTCCAAATTCGTCAATTCCTACAGAGAATCCATTTTTTTCAGTTCGATCTAAGAAAAATTTAGATAATTCTTCATCAGCAACTGGTACTATTCTCCCTCTTTTTGAATTATCTTTAGAAAGCTTTGCTTTAACAGTATTCATTTTTATTCTGAATCTTGCTTTCATTCCCTCTTCTAGCTTATCAAGAAACTGATCATAGTCTTTAGTTTCATAGCTTCCTTTTACTGCATATTTTTCTATTTTTTGGCAATCGGGTCTTCCTTCGCTTAGGATAATGAGATATTTCTTATTGTTTAAATTATCTATCCTCCAAAGCTTTCGTGTTCTTTTTCCTTCTCTGATTTCTTCAGGAAAGCATGATTCTACAAAACCATGAATGGAATTTAAATCTTTTAGATCTCGCATCTTTTTCCTATTATAAATATCTAATTCTATTCTCGATAAATACATACTTTCTCCTAAATTCCTTCAAAGACGTCATGTTTCGTTTGGTACGTGTATGAGAAAGATTTACTAATTTGACTTTCAAACCTCTCTTTATATTTTCTAGACTTTTGTGAAAAAGACACAACCCTATCATTTCTAATTATTTCTTTACCGCTAACTAGATGTGAATCGGCATAGATTCGAGCCTTATAATTTAGGTTATTCTTTTTAAAATACTCACTAGCCTGCCACTCTAAATCTAGTAAAGCCTCTACAGCATCTTTCCCTGCAAGTCCCAATATGAAATCTGCTGGTGGAGGGCATGACCTTCTTCCCATATATATTTGGAAATACGGATTTTTAAGAGCTTGATGAATTTCTTTGATTCTTTGATCTCCCCCTGATAAGGCGATTATAAATATACCATCTTCTAGATAGTAACGATTGGTAACGTAATTTCTTTCAAATTGGCCATTCTTTTTGTATTTAGTTGCGATTTGATAGTCTCTTATTACGTTTGGATTTTGATCTACTCTCACAGCAAAATCTATTTCATTTAAGTCTATAATTCTTTCATCATCACGCCTATAGCCTAAACTTGCAGCTATCATTCCTACTATAGCAGATTTTGAAGGATAATAGTCGGTATATCTACTTTCAAATTTAGAATCTGTCCCCCAAGACTGCATAGGACCCGATAGTTTTAATAATAAAGTTTGCATTTTTACCTCCTAATTGAGGTTTTCTTTTATATTCGCTTCTAAATTTTTAATTAAATCTACGATTGATTCCTCTTTTTTACCTATTTCTTCTACAGCAAAATCACCTAATAACATATATGATGTATACTGAGATTTATCCAATATTTTTTCAAATTTTATATATTCATCAAAAAGTCTTTCAATAGATTTTTCGACATATCCTTCATTTGATTTTATTGGATTTTCAAAAGCTGTTATCAGGTTTAATGGTCTGTCAGATCGTAAGGTTACTAGTATAGCCTTTGGTAGGGTCTGATTAGCATAAGCGTTAATTTTTCCTGTTGGCATCGATTTAATAAATGCTTCTACAAAAAGACTTGCAGCATAAACATAAGCTTCTTCATCATCTAATTGTCTTTTTAGTTCATGAAGATTAACATTAGCATATCTATAGACTGTAGATGAATTGTACTCAACTGTTCCAATCATTCCTGCCCCAGAATTATCTTCTTTTTGTAAATCATCTACAGCTGTAAAATAATCAAATTCTCTTTCTATCTTGTGAGTTGATATTGCATGAGCAAACTGACAAGATGCATCTTCATTTAATACTGGATTATCAGCCACCATCCTGCCGAATAGAGCAATATCAATGGATGGATTGGAATTAAGAATTTCTTGCAGCTTCTTTTTATCTTTCTCACCATCCAAGCAAGCTTTTGCAAAATCATAGGCTTGTTTTTCAGAAATAAAGAAAAGTGCTTTAAGCATCAAATCTTTTGTTGAAATTTTAGCTTTATTTAATGTTGTTTCTGCAAGTTTTACCGCTTCTTCCAGGCTTATTACTTCATCAATTTCTCTTATTTTTTCAGCTATATAGTTTACAATATCTCTAGAACGAATGCCCTTATTATCAAGATTACCCTCATCATTAAAGTATTGTCTAACTGCTTTTTTCCATGACTGTGAGCTAACTCTTGCCCTAGTTACTCCTCCATACTGACAAGTTTTAGGACTTCCTGTATCATCTCTATTTATATTTGAAGGTGGTAGTGTTTGTATTACGTGTATATCCATAAACAATCTGTCTTTATTCATCTTTATCTCCTTTTTTATGTGCGCTATATCTATAATAATCTCTTGACCATTTGATTCTCACAGGATCTTTATCACCAAATCTAAAATCATATAAATCTATAGAAAGACTTGCGAAATCAATTGTTTCTTTAGACTTACTTTTAAGCAATTTGATCATTTGTCTTAAGTGATGTTTTAATTCCTCAAAATCTGCTGATGTAACCATCGCATTAAATCTCTGATCTACTGCATTATTGTCATTAGTATTCTTATCCTTAGGAATTTGTCTTAAAGTGGACAAGCTTTTTCCAAAAGTTTTATAAGGAAACTCATCATTTCTGTAAACTACAGATTCATCTTTTCCCTGCTGGTATATTGCGTATAATTGCAAGACAGTTAAAATAGTATCTTCAAAGTAGTTTAATTGCTTATAAGTCCCTAAACAATCCTCAGGTATCATAGAAAAAACAAAAGCTAAAGATTCAATATTATAAGATATATCTTTATTTATTGAATTTCTTAAGTTTGCAAGTTTAGCCTTAGTTGCTGGCTCATCTTTAGTTTTATCCAGATAATTAATGATATTTAGACAAACTCCATAAATATTACTTTCTCTTTTCACTATCTCTCCTTTCCAATAAATTATTTAAAATAGCTTTAAATCTATTAAAGGCTATTACAACATTAATTAGCTCACCATCAATTTTCACTAAAGCATAATCTCTATTCCCAGCTTCTTCAAATAATTTACTGCCTTGATTATAAACGATATTTTTTAGAGTTTTTCTCCATTCATCTTCGATGATGTCAGAATCATCATCTGCCTCTATGGATTCTATCAAATCTCTAAATGG
>NZ_JALEIL010000148.1 GCF_022770135.1 Anaerococcus sp.
TACTTTGTAGGACTTGGAAATGCACAAGGTGGAAAACAAATACTTATTGCTTTAGTAGTAATAGCAGTCTATCTCGCCCTATTCCTATGGTATAGAAAAGAAATGATCAAGAGAAACGAGGAATACAAGGCTGGAAAAGAAGATGTAATAGAATAATCACAAAAATACCGTCACTTAACTAGATGACGGTATTTTAAAAGGGAAAAGATATGTTAAAAGAAAAAAGACACGAGCTCATCCTATCTCAATTAGCAAATGATGGGATAGTTCAAGTTTCTAAACTAAGTGAGTTTCTAAAGGTCACCGACATGACCGTAAGACGAGACTTAAAGGAATTAGAAGATAAAAATCAGCTCGTTAGAGTTCACGGTGGGGCCAAGAGTCTTGACAAGGCCCTTCCTCGTGAGTTTTCTAATGAGGAGAAGATGTTAAAGAACAAGGACAAGAAAGAATATATTGCAAAAATTATAGCTTCTCTTATAGGAGATGAGGAGAATATATTCCTTGGAGCAGGAACAACTATTGAGTGTGTGAGCTCTTATATAAATAATAAGAACTGCAATATATACACGAATTCCTTGTATCTTTTTGAAAAGCTTAAAAAGATTAGGGAAACTAGGGTATTTCTTATTGGAGGAGAATTTAGAGAAAGTACTGGTGCTTTTGTTGGGAGCCTTGCCCTAGATCTTGTAGAAAAAATAAGATTTACCAAGGCCTTTATTGGAGTAAATGGTATCTGCGATTCTTTCGCTTACACCTACAGCGTCGATGAAGGAGTTCTCCAATCCAAGATACTAGATAATTCAAACAAGGCTTATTTAATAGCAGACTCATCCAAGATCGGCGTGGAAGACTTTTATGCCTTCTATAATATAGAAAATGCTGATGTCATAAGTGATGATAAAATAAAACCCAATGGTATCGAATTAATAGAAAAACACACCAAGCTTATTAACTAAATTAAATGAAAACATTGGCTATACTGGTTGACTTAAGGAGCTATAGCTTATATAATTATAGTGGTAGTTACCAGTAGGAGGTATAAATGTTTTTAGATTTAGATTATATTAAGGAAAATGATGCTATAAATACATATAGTGAGATTTTTCAGCAAGCTAGTATTTGGGAGCTTGTTTACGAAGATTATAAAGAAAGAAAAAGTGAAATAGAAGAATTTTTGGCTAAGGCAAAAGGCGCTAGAGTTATCTTTACTGGTGCCGGTACTAGTGAGTATGTAGGCAATATCGCCAAGGAATATCTTAAGGCCCATGGGGATTTTGAATTTGAGTCTGTTGCTACAACAGATTTGGTTTCTTGCCCTTACCTTCACTTCAAGAAAGACTGTAAGACACTTCTAGTTTCTTTTGCAAGAAGCGGCAATTCTCCTGAGTCTCTTGCTGCGGTTAAGCTAGGGGAGAACTTGGTGGATGATTTTTATAATCTAGTTATAACTTGTGCTGAAGATGGCAAGCTTGCGGAGAAATTATATGAAGATGAGAAATCTTACGTATTTATAGAGCCGGCTGGTACAAACGACAAGGGTTTTGCTATGACAAGCTCTTTTACTTCTATGCTTTTGACAAGTCTTTTGATTTTTGATAAGTCAACAATAGACAAAGAAGAAGCTGTCAAAAAGCTAGCTAAGGCTGGAAGAGAGATCCTTGATGATAAGGAAAATATTGAAAGTCTAGTGGATTTTGATTTTGATAGGATAATTTATCTAGGAAGTGGTCCTTTATATAAGCTTACCAATGAGGCAAGACTTAAGGTCCTTGAGCTTACTGCTGGTAAGATAGCAAGCATGTATGAGTCAAGCATGGGCTTTAGACATGGTCCAAAGTCTTTTGTAGATGATAAAACCTTGATCGTATCCTTCCTTTCATCAAATCCTTATACAAGGCAATACGATAAGGATATTTTAGATGAGCTATGCCTAGATGGTATCGCCGAAAGGATAATAGGAGTCTCAAGCGAAGAAATCGAAGGAGACTTCGATAAGTTGGTTTATAAAGTAGACGGACTAGGAGATGCTTATCTTTGTGTACTATTTGCTATGATAGCTCAACTTATAAGTCTTATAACTTCTCTAAGGGTAGGAAATACTCCAGACAATCCTTCTAAGTCTCACACAGTAAACAGGGTTGTAAAGGGAGTTACTATCCACGAGTACGATAAGTAGGGCTTATGAGTCTTTATTCTGAGATTGTAAAGGATATTACAGAAAAAATCTCCACTATGGAAAAGGGAGACAAGATTCCTTCTGAAAGACAGCTTTGCATTGACTATGATGTGAGTAGGACCACTATTAGAAATGCTATAGGAGAGCTAGTCAATAGTGGTCTTATAGTTCAAATCCAAGGCAAGGGGAGTTTTGTTATAGGTAAGCATAATTTGAAGGATAATCTTTCGAATTATTATTCCTTCACTCAAAGAACCATAGCCAATGGGATGAAGCCAAAGTCTGAGATAATCGACTTTAGGATTAAGAAGGCCAACAAGGATTTGGCAGGACAGATGAAGCTTGAGAATATGGACTTGGTCATTGAGCTTGTAAGGCTTAGGCTTGCTGATGATGAGCCTATGATGTATGAGACAACTTACATTCCCTATGAGAGGTTTACTAATATTTCTAGGGAGCTTGTAAGTAAAAAGCCACTCTATGATATATTTGATGAATCAAATGCTGCTATTTTTACAGTAAATGAGAGATTTTCTGTTGGGAATTTGACTAAAAAGATTGCAGGATTCTTGGGACAAAGACCTGATGCCCCAAGTCTTAAAATTATAAGAAAAAGTTTTGATTTTGACGAGAATTTACTAGAATATACTATATCCTACGCCAGAGGAGACAAGTTCTACTATGAAACGAGTTATAGTCCGAGATAAGCTAAGGAGATTAAATGTATTATTCAGCAAAATATATAGTGCTAGAAGATAAAGTTTTAGAAGATTATTACATGGAAGTGGAAGATGGCAAGGTAAAGTCATTTTCCAAAGATAAACCAGAAGAGTTTGAATACTTGGGAGAGATAATAGCCCCAGGTCTTGTAGATACTCACATCCACGGTTATGCCGGCAAGGACATCATGGATTGTGAAAAGGGATATCTAAATGAAATATCCAAGGGGATTTTGGAGTGTGGAGTTACAAGCTTTCTTCCAACAACCCTTACAGATACTACAGAAAAGCTCGACAAGGCCTGCGAGATAATTGGCGAAGAATACGAAGACGTAGAAGGAGCCAAGGTTCGTGGAATCTTCCTCGAAGGACCATTTTTCAC
>NZ_JALEIL010000155.1 GCF_022770135.1 Anaerococcus sp.
GAATTTATTCCTTATAGGACTCTTATAGAAAGACTCGATGGAGAAGTTCCAGAAAATCTCGACATGACAAAAAGGCTCGAGCCTTTGTTTGAATCTGAGAAGGAATACGAAGAATTTAAGAGAAGACACGCCACAGGCCAAGTTGCCTACAAGGATATTCACGACTACGAAGGTCCAATATTTGTAGGGATCGATGCAGGTTCTACTACTAGCAAGATGGTTTGGCTAAGCGAGGATAAGAAAATCCTCCTAGAAGATTATAGGATGAATCTAGGTAAGCCACTTGAAGTTGTAATTTCTATGCTCAAGGAAGGCTATATCAAGAAGAACCCTAAGGCCTACATAGCCTCAAGTGGGATTTGTGGTTATGGGGAAGATTTCATCAAGAAGGCCCTCCGTGTAGATAATGGAGAAGTTGAGACCATCGCCCACTACAAGGCAGCCCAATTCTTTAATCCTAAGGTTGACTTTATCCTAGATATCGGTGGCCAAGATATGAAGGCCATGCATATCAAAGACGGAATTATCGATAGTATCCAGCTTAACGAAGCTTGCTCATCAGGCTGTGGGTCCTTCCTTTCAACCTTTGCTGCATCTGTCGGTATGAGTGTAGAAGACTTCCAACAAAGAGCTATCCTATCCAAAGAGCCAGCTGACCTTGGTTCAAGATGTACTGTCTTTATGAACTCCAAGGTTAAACAAGCCCAAAAGGAAGGCTCAGAAGTCGAAGATATAGCGGCAGGACTTTGCTATTCTGTAATCAAAAACGCCATCCAAAAGGTAATCAAGGTAAGAGACCCTAGAAGCCTTGGCGAAAATCTCGTTGTTCAAGGAGGAACCTTCTACGGAGATGCAATCCTAAGAGCCTTCGAGAAAATCACAGGTAGAGAGACCACAAGACCTGAGATTGCAGGACTAATGGGAGCTATGGGCATGGCACTAATCTCCATGGATAAGTCCACTGGCCATTCCACCCTCGCTGATATAGACGAGCTTGAATCCTTCTCCTATGAGCAAAAGAATGCAAGATGTGGTAAGTGCTCCAATAATTGTTCCCTAATCATTAACATCTTCCCAGATGGGTCAAGATATATAACTGGAAATAGGTGCGAGAGGGGGGCAGGAGTTAAGGAAAGCCATAGCTTCGCCGACTATAATATGTATAAGTTTAAGTACGACTTATTATTTAATAGAAAGACCTTGAAGGAGAAAAACACCTTCGGAAAAATCGGCATTCCAAGAGTCCTAAATATCTATGAAGACTATCCTTTCTGGCATACTTTCTTTACTAGCCTTGGCTTTGATATAGTTCTATCTGACAGGTCTTCAAGGGAAATTTACGAGAAGGGAATCTCTTCTATTTCCTCAGAAACAGCCTGCTATCCAGCAAAACTCGTCCACGGTCATATAGAAAACCTCCTCGAAAAGGATGTAGATACAATTTTCTATCCAGCGATTTTCTATGAATACAAGCAATACAAAAACGCCAAAAACCAGATGAACTGTCCGGTAGTAAGCGGCTATCCAGACCTTATTAGAAATAACGTCGATGATTTGAAAAATATTAAATATATGGCTCCTTACCTTTCCTTCGAGTCTGAGAAAATTATAGCTGATAGGCTAGTAGAAGAATTCAAAGACTATAGCTATGAAGGAAAAACTCTAGGCAAGAAAGAAATCAGAAATGCAGCAAGTCTTGCTTGGGAGGAGATGCAAAATTACCACGATCAAATCAAGAAACGTGGCAAGGAAATCCTAGATTTTGTGGCTGAGAAAAATCTAAACGCCCTAGTCCTTGCAGGAAGGCCATATCATATTGATCCAGAAGTAAACCACGGTATAGCAGACCTTATAGAATCCATGAAGATTCCGGTACTTTCAGAAGATGCCATAGCTTACAACTCCCCTGACCTATCCTATGATCTTAGGGTCCTTGACCAATGGTCCTACCACGCAAGACTCTACAGGGCTGCCCAATATGTAGGCCAAACTGACAATCTCGAGCTAATTCAACTTAACTCCTTCGGTTGCGGTCTAGATGCAGTAACAAGCGATCAGGTCGCTGATATCCTAAAGGCCAACGGCAAGATCTATACCCTAATCAAGATAGATGAGGTAAGTAACCTCGGAGCTGTTAAGATTAGAATCAGATCCCTACTTGAAGCCCTAAACCAAAAGAGAATCGAAGGCCACAAGCTTGAAGGAGACTTAGATAAGCTCGACTACGAAAGCCCAGAGTTTACCAAGAAAATGGTAAAAGAAGGCTACACCATCCTTGCCCCACAAATGGCAAGAGAGCACTTCGCTATAATGGAACCAGTCTTCCACGAATACGACCTAAATATTGAATTCCTCGATGATATCAATAGCGAGGTAAT
>NZ_JALEIL010000021.1 GCF_022770135.1 Anaerococcus sp.
ATATTTTTTCTAGTCGATCTATATCATCGAAGCTTAAGACATGATCTTCAATGATGTTTCCTATTACATTTCCAACTTTCTTTCGACAAATACGGTTAAAAATATCCTCTGTATAATCCCTTACCGCTTCTTTCTCTTCAATATTGGCAGTGTAAATAAACTTTCTACCTTCTTGCTCTGTATTTAGTACGCCTTTTTCAACTAATCGACCTAAGATCGTTTTGATAGTGGATTGTGTCCAGTCCATTTTTTCTTTCAATACGGAGATAACTTTTTTACTAGTTACTCGATCATTTGCCCAAACCACACGCATGACTTCCCATTCAGCATCAGTTATATGGGTACTAGCTACTGTTGTACACATTCTTTTTTCCTCCTCGTTGTTTACAATCGTAAACATATCATTTAAAACTAGTTTACCATTGTAAACTAACCTTGTCAAGTATTTTTTAATGTGTAAAATCTCAATTGTCTTTATTTTTTATTTTACCCAGTACTAATTATAATCTTGGTTTGATTTGCTTGTATTAATTTTAGGATTATACGCGATTAGAAAAATAGATATTAATATATATTAATTTTTAAATTGAGACAGTATAATAAATAAGACTAAAGTAAATTGTACCATTGACTACAGATTACATTCAGTAAAATTATTATTAAATTATTCCATTTTTGGTAAAAATCGATATTAGATCTATCTTAGTTTATCATCGCATGGTGCCATTAATATGTCGGAGTTTTTTTACCATGGGCAAAATAAACTTAATTTCTGTATTAAATATAAGCTAATATGCATTATTTATCAATCTTCATATATCCTCTTTCTATTACTTTACTTAAGTAAATAATATCATATTAGAATATTTCTAATAAGAAAAAAGAGGATATTTCTATCCCCTTTCAATATCAAAACTATCTACTATCTCACCTTCCTTCATCACAAATACCTCATCCGCACATTCTTCTATAATTTCTTTCTCATGACTTGCAAGTAAGACTATAGTTCCTTTTGCTTTTTCTTCCTTGATTATTTTCTTAAGTACAACTATCCCTTCCTCATCTATGGCGTTAGTTGGCTCATCAAGCATAAGGATTTTGGGATATTCCATTATGGCTTGACCTATGGCAAGTCTTTGCTTCATTCCAAGAGAATATTTGCCGAAGTCCTTATCCTTAGCTTCATAAAGACCTACAAGCTTTAGGATTTCTTCTATCCTATCCTTGCCAATTACATTTCTAAGAGACGCTATCATTTCGAGATTCTCATATCCTGATAGGTCTTTTAGAAAAGAAGGATTTTCTAAGAGCAGACCCAAATCTTCTGCGAAATACTTATTATCAAGTTTCAAATCATTTACAATGACTTCTCCACTATCTACCGTAATTAGTCCCGCTATTGCCCTAAAGAGCATAGTCTTACCTGAACCATTTCTTCCCTGAAAGCCGTAAACCCTACCTTCGTATAGATCTAGATTTATATCCTTAAGAATCTTCGCTCCCTTTATATTTTTATTAACTCCACTTACTTTAATCATTGCTTCCTCCGTAGAAATCGTAGTTTCTAAAAGTGAAAAATGAGCCTATAATTGCTATAATTAGATAAATTAGCCAGGTTTTTAAATTATCATTAAGACTTATATAGCCTCCCACCACATCTTGTTTCATGATTAGGCTTTGCTGACCTAAGAAATATTTAAAATTAGTAGTCATAGATATTATCAAGAAAAACATGGTCGTTGCAACTCCAAACTTATAACCAAAATTTATAGCAATTACAAAAGAAATTGCAAACATGATAAACTCTGTTATTATATATGACGATATTAATCTTATAAAAATCTCAAAAACCTCTTTATCATAGCTCTTAAAAATCCAAGTCTCTCCTCCTATTATTATAAATAGTACAAGATTAATTAATAAAATCATAATAAAACTACTTACGAATTTAGAAGAAAAATACCTCCCCCTAGATTTTGTCTTTACCATAAGATAGGAAGAATTTTCAACATGGTCAGAATATGTAGCATACAATACTAAAAATACCGGCACTAACTGAAATAAAAACCAAAAGAAAGCTGGTACGAAACTATCCATACTTTCTATATATCCCACATCCGCAACTAATTCTATAAAAAGTTCAATTGGAAGCTTGTTACTATCAGTTAAGATATAAGATTGACTTAACCCTATCAGCAAAAAATAAATCAAAAACAGCTTCTTTGCCTTAGAAAATATATACTTTAAATCTCTGTTAATAAGTTTAATCATAATATATCACGCTCTTTTATCCTTACAGCAAAATAAATAATGCTAGGTAGAAGAAATACTAAAAATATTATCATAGTTAAAATATCTGGCTTCATAAGACTAGATACAAAAATGAACAAGGAAACTTCTACATTTGGCATTACTCGAACCACGATTAAAGATAAAAGTATATCTATAATAAAGGTAACAACCATACCTATATACTTATTATTTAAGCTAGTATTTATGAAAATAGCAAAAGTCGCAATTATGCCTCCACATAAGAATATCTTTATAAAATGCAAGATGTAGAAGGCTAGGTGGCTTTTAAAAAATACTCCTAAAAATAATGCATCAGGATGCATATTCATAATATTAAAATATACAAGCGGAACATTTGTCCTTACCGTAAACCACAAACACAAATTCACAATAGCAGGAATTACTGCAAATACACCTGCTATAAAAAAATTATAAACTAAGGTTTTTAGAATGTATGTCTTGTAATCGATTTTACTGGCAATTATATTCAAAAGTCCACTTTCTTTATCTAGAACAAGACTATCTGCATAGATAAATCCTGAAAAAATAAAGACATAAAGGATATAAATATAGGAAGCAGTAGAATTGCTACACATAATATTTTCAACCCATGGTGATTGCAAGCTCATCATGTCAAAATTATCTCTTATAGGATAAGAAGTTAAAGACAAATAATTGATTAGAACAAGAAAAATAGTGAATAAAGCCAATTTTTTCTTATTAAGAGCTCTCATATTAAAAAACTTCATGACTCATCTCCCAAATCTATTAACTCGTAATAAAATATACCTTTATTCAACTTTTCCTTGTACTTATCCATATAGAGCTTGTTAGAAAATAGCAAACAAGATGGATAATCATTAGCTGAAGTATCCTTATAATATATTTCAAATGCTTTTTCTTCCCTTGAATTTATAATAAAATCCTCAGGCAAATAATAGTTATCATATGATAACTTATTCATCTTCTTTAGTTCTTTATCTGAATCAATAATATTCTGACCTACAGATTCATCAAGACCCTTATTATAGGTTAAGGACAAAATATAAGGCAATGCATCCAAATTTTCATCAGTTTTGTTTTTTACTTTATAAGTTGCCTTCATCCTATTAGCGCTAATATCCCCTCCCTTATCATTATCTGCCTTGCTAATATCGGTTAATCTAATTTCTAATCCATCAAAATCTATATCCTCATTTATTCTATAGCTTTTTATTTCTATATTTTGGGGCTTATCTTGATTGACCCTATAATAGCCTATAGCCACAAAGGCTATAAAAGCTATGATAATTGAAGTAAGTATTTTTTTCATATAGACCTCACTATTACTTTGGTGAAACTTCTCCTATATCATTTACCTCTTCGTATGAAAGAATTTCTTCTAAATATTTATCATAATACTTATCAAAATCCTCATCATAGCGAACCAGCCTTTGTGTGTAGTCTTCACCTCCACTTAATCCTCTAGCTTCCACGAGAACTCCATTTTTGTCGAACTTATAAAAGCTTCTCTCATTTTCTATGATTGTATAATCCCCGTCTTTTCTTATATCAAGATCTGGATAGACTTCATTGTGGGGATCTATAAATTGACTTATAGATAAATCATGGTCCACACCTATATTATTATTAAAATCCTTAAGATCTTTAAGGTCCCTTTTTATATAATTTTTCCTTACTTGAGAAGCAAAGTAATTATACTTACCATCTGTAATAGTAATAATATCAGATCCATCATAAGTGAGAATTCTACTGTCAGGCGAAATAAACTTATATATTTTAAAATTTAGGTCATCTTGGATAAATTCATAAAGATATAAACCTGGCTTATACTTTGCA
>NZ_JALEIL010000033.1 GCF_022770135.1 Anaerococcus sp.
GCTTCATGTTCGGATAACTTAAAGGAATCAAGTAGAAAAATCAGATATGAATATGACAAGTTTAACTTTAATGCAAGTGGCAAGACTATAATCGATGAAGGTTATACCAAGTATTTAAAGCCTTATCGAAAGGAAAGACAATAAAATGAATTACCAGATGTAAAGACTGGAGATAAAATTAGGCTAACTTCTAAAAACATATCGGAGAAATTTACCAAAGCTCCAAGCCATTATAATGAAGATACACTTTTAAAGGCTATGGAGAATGCAGGAGTAGAATCCTTGGATAAAGCTATAGAAGTAGAATACCCTCGTCTCAATTCGTCATCAACTCATTCTTCGTTGGACGAATTGGACTGGGGCAGACCCAGAAAAGGCTTAGGAACACCAGCCACAAGAGCAGGAATTATCGAAAATCTTATCCATAAGGATCTTATAAGAAGAGATAAGAAAAATCTACTTGTAACAGAAAAAGGCAATAGGCTTGTATCAATTGTAGAGGATAAGTTTAAGTCGGCAGAAACAACATCTGAATGGGAAATGAAACTTGCAAAGATTAGCTTTGGTGAAGTAGATAAAGAAGACTTTTTAAGAGAGATTGAAGATAGTATAAGGGAGCTTGTATATAGGTACAAGAATAATCTAAATGAATAAGGTAAAAATATTAGAGCTTTTCGGTGGCATAGGTGCTATTAGAAAGGCTTTTATTAATTTAAAGATATTTTATGAAGTAGTTGATTATGTAGAAATAGATAAGGCTTGTGTTAAATCTTTCGCTCTTTTTTTATTTATGGAGGTAAGAAATGAATGCAAAAGAATATTTAAAACAAGCATTTTATTTGGACAAGAGAATTAATTCTAAGCTTGAGCAAGTAGAAAGTCTTAATACACTAGCTACAAAAGCCACATCAACCTTATCAGATATGCCAAAGAGTCCTAGTAGAGGAACATCAAGACTTGAAGAAACAATAGTGAAGATTATAGATCTTCAAGAAGAAATCAATAGGGATATAGATAAGTTGGTGGACTTGAAGAGGGAAATAGCTAATTCAATTTTGCATTAAAAGACAAAGAGGAACAAACAGTGCTTGAAAAAAGATATCTTTGTTTTGAATCTTGGGAAAAGATTGCAGTAGATATGGATTACTCAATTCAGTACTGCTTTAATATCCATAGGAATGCACTAAAAGCAATTGACATGAAGTTCTAATACTGATAAAGTTTATATAGGAGGGATATAAAATGAACAAAAAAATCATATCATTATCACTAGCGACTGTATTCGCTTTACAATCTATAACACCGATTGCTTATGCTAAGGAAGAAGATAATTTTAGCTATGTGATTGAAGAAGTAGAAAATTTAGATATTACTAATGATGAGTATATAGAATTTATAAATGAATTTAACAAGTCTTTAAATGAAGATGGCATTATTCTGACAAAAGATAGAGGATTAAAATCAAAGTCTGCTAAAGTTGCAGCAAAATCTATGAAGAAAGCTCTGTATAAAATTGGAAGCAGATCTTTTGATAAAGCAATTAAAGCAGCTGCAAAAAAACTTCCTGAGAAGGCTGGGAAAATTATTGTTGAAAAGGTTACTTATTCTAAGGTTTCGGCTGTACTAAATATTGTGGCTAATGTTGAAGGCACAATAACTGATGCATTAGCAAATCAACTAGCAAAAATAATGCCTAGAAGTATTGCCAATATGGCTTCTAGAGCTATAATTTTTATATTGCTATAGTATGAAACGTGAAGAAATATTAAGAAAAATTTATCTTTTTTTAGTTTTTTATGTTTTATCTAATTTGATATCGGTAGAAGATAGCTTGTTATATAAGAGTTTGTATTCAGTCTTGCTAGTATCTACAGCATTTTATTTCTTTAAGAAAAACAAATAGTAAAGTTGATAGAATAAGAGTAGAGAAATGTAATATAGTTAAAATAGCAAAAGAATAATAAAATGAGCCTTGGAGATTAAATCTTCAGGGCTTTTTGTATGGAGTGATAAAGTGCCAAGAAAACCTAAGAGACCATGTTCTTATCCAGGTTGTCCAAAACTAGTTGATGGAAGATTCTGTAAGGAACATGAGAAAGAATACAACAAAGCTTATGAAAAATACAAAAGAAACCCTGAGACTCATAAGCGCTATGGAAAAGCATGGAGGAGTAAAAACTCAGGAACTAGATCAAGCTTACTATTTGAAACAATTAGAATAATTAAAGAAATGAAAGATAAACCTAAATGGATAATTTGGGAAAATGTAAAGGGAGTCCTTGATAGAAATATGAGGGA
>NZ_JALEIL010000045.1 GCF_022770135.1 Anaerococcus sp.
GCATTGGACCGTCTGCTGCAGATACTACGATGATAGCACCATCCATTTGTGCTGCACCTGTGATCATGTTTTTAACGTAGTCAGCGTGGCCTGGAGCGTCGATGTGGGCATAGTGTCTATTTTCTGTTTCGTATTCTACTACAGAAGTGTTGATTGTGATTCCACGTTCTCTTTCTTCTGGTGCCTTATCGATGTGTTCGTAGTCTACGTATTCACCTGTACCGTATTTTTTGTTTAGGGCTTGAGTGATTGCTGCTGTTGTTGTTGTTTTACCGTGGTCTACGTGGCCGATTGTACCAATATTAATATGTGGTTTGCTTCTTTCAAATGTTTGTTTGCTCATTTAATCCTCCTAATATACTCATATAGTCTATAATACCATAAAGCTAACAAAAATTCTATTAATTTTATTATACCAGATAGATTTTTATATTAAAATATATTATTAATAAAATTTCCCCACAGAAATTTGCTTTTTATTTTTTATGGTGTACAATTATATATGTGCCACTTTAGCTCAGTAGGTAGAGCGCTTCCATGGTAAGGAAGAGGTCCTCGGTTCAATTCCGGGAAGTGGCTCCATTTTTTTGCCCAATTTTATATGGATTTAAATAAAAAACGCTTATCAATTACTATTCACACAGCTTTTCAAAAACTAAAAAACGCCCCTACATTTAAAAACTAGCTAAAGTTTCTAATTGAAGGGGCGAATTTTTCGATTTTATTTTTTCTTACTTAGACAAGACCCATAAAGTATTCAACACTAATTGCAACTATTACTACTAGAAGAGATATAATAAATCCGTGAATCATTGGGTTAATTCCTGATTTTTTCATTTCATTGAATTTTGTATTAAGTCCAATTGCCGCAAGGGCAGCTACCATTAAGAACTTACTTATGTTTTTGAGTAAGTCTGATGTTTCTGGTCTAAATGCACCAGCTGAGTTTAAGCCAACCATTAGCAAAAATCCTAGTATAAAATATGGTAATATTGATGTGATGGATAGTTTCCTACTTTCACTTGTAGAACCTTCTTTTTTCTTGATGTGATTATTGATTAGTGAGAATATAATCACGGTTGGAATTATAGAAAGAGTTCTAGTTAGCTTAACCATAACAGCGAAGTCCCCTGCTTTTTCTGAGAAAGCAAATCCTGCCGCTACAACACTTGATGTATCATTTACAGCTGTTCCTGTCCAAAGACCGTAAGCAATGTCGCTAAGTCCTAAAGCCTTACCCATTATTGGAAATAAGACTATCATAAGCATATCAAATAGAAATGTAGCACTCATGGCATAGGCTACGTCTGTATCTTCTGCATCTATTACTGGAGCAATCGCAGCTATTGCAGATCCTCCACAGATTCCTGTTCCTGCTGATATGAGATTACTCATCTTCCAATTTAGGCCTAAGGCCTTTCCAATAAAATGACCCAAGCCAAAACATGTAGCTAAGGTAAAGACCATTACATAAATAGATAATCTACCTACATTTAGGACCATCCTTATATTTAGGGATGCTCCCAAAAGAATTATTGCAAATTTAAGTAATCTTTTTGATGTAAACTTGATTCCATCACTTAATATTCCATCAGTATTTATGTAATTGTTTAGGAACATTCCTATAAATAAAGCAATTACAGATCCTCCTATTAGATGCATAGGTAGGATGTTTTCAATAAATTTCGCTATAATAGCAATGAAAATCGCCAAGACAAAGCCTGGTATTATTGTTCGTATTCTTTTCAATTTTTCCTCCTTTAAATAGCATTAGTATTATATCATATTTATTTAACTTAAGGGTATAAATATAAGGAAATAAATATGGAGGTAAATATGAAATGGGAAGATAGAAGACGATCTTCTAATGTCAATAGAGGATCCAAGGCTCCTATAGCTGTAGGAGGAGGCATTGGTGGAATCGTAATTATGCTACTCTTATATTTTTTGGGAGTTGACCCTAGTGTAGTAACTAATGATAATCAACAAGTAAATCAAAACACACAAATAGAATCAAGTGAAGTCTCAAAGGAAAGAGAAACCCTAGAAGACTTCTTGTCAGTAATTCTTGCTGATACTGAAGATGTTTGGCATGAGAAGTTTGAAGAAAAAGGCGGTATCTATCACGAAGCACAGATGACCCTCTATCAGGATACGACAAAAACTGGCTGCGGTATTGCCCAATCGAGGATGGGGCCCTTCTATTGTCCAGTAGATAAGACGGTCTATTTCGATGTCTCCTTCTACGATGATTTAAAGAGCAGATTTGGAGGCGGTGGGGACTTTGCTCTTGCCTATGTTCTAGCCCACGAGGTAGGCCACCACGTCCAAAATGAACTTGGTATTATCAAGCAGACTAATGACTTAAGACAGAGATTATCAGAGAAAGAGTACAATAAAGTTTCTGTAGCCCAAGAGCTTCAGGCAGATTATTTTGCAGGACTTTTTGCCTATTATGTAAAGGAAAAGGGCTATCTTGAAGAAGGAGATATAGAAGAGGCTATAAATGCAGCTTCAGCGATTGGTGATGATAGGATCCAGGAAATGGCAGGTCGTGATGTAGACGTTGATTCCTTCACCCACGGATCTAGCGCCCAAAGAAAAGAAGCCTTCGACCTTGGCTTTAAATATCACGATATAGATCATTCTATGAAGTTTTTTGAGGATTTGAATATATAGGACAGGTGGATTATAGTCCACCTGTTTTTATATTCGGAAATACTACTTTTTAGCTATAGGCAAAACATTAAGTAGTTTAGGATTTTTAGAAAATTATATCCTTACAAATTTGTGATTTTAGATCTTTCTTTATATTTTATCAATTCCCTTTTATCATCGCCTGGCAATTATTCTAGCAGAAGATTTTCCTTAACTGCCTGGATAAATTTAAAATCAAACCACTAGAATCGTCTGACTTAATACATGTAAAGCTCCATAATATTTATAGTCACGGATTAAAGTTTGTTATCAAATAATTTCTTATAGGCTAAGATAGTAAATTCACTCTAAAATATATAAATTTCCCAATAAAAAACTTGCGCTAAAAAGCACAAGTCATCTTAATCTTTATGTAAACAAACTGGGCACAAACCCCTGTATATTACCTCTACATTATCTATTTCGTATTCCTTAAGCTCTTCAGGATATTCTAAGTCATCGACATCCAAATCTTCTATAAGACCACATGACTCACAGATAAAATGACCGTGGTTGGTCTTTTTGAACTCATACCTCTTGCTAGACATATTAAAGTCAAGTTCCTTGACTAGTTTATGCTCAACTAAAAGATTTAGGGTGTTGTAGACTGTCGCCTGACTTATAACCGGATCCACTTTCTTTAAATCCTTATAGATTGTATCTGCCGTAGGATGGGTAGGATTCATTATTAGATAATCAAGTATCAGAAGCCTTTGGTGTGAAACCCTTATATTGTGGTTTGCTAAAAGCTCTCTGAGTTTGGGTAATCTTTGATTGTATTCTTCATTTCTCAGCTCATTAATAATCTTTTCCACCATTTGCCTCTTTCTAATATTAGAATAGTTCTATATTACTAATATACTTATTTTTATCAAATTGTCAAATAAGCAAAATAAAAGACCCTCAAAGAGGGCCCTTCTACTTAAATAGATTAAGCAAGTTCTACTTCAGCACCAGCTTCTTCTAGTTTAGCTTTTAGTTCTTCAGCTGCATCTTTAGCAACGCCTTCAGCTACTGCTTTTGGAGCTGCATCTACAAGTGCCTTAGCATCTTTTAGTCCAAGTCCAGCTGCGTCTTTAACAACTTTGATTACGTTGATTTTAGCTGATCCTGCTGATTTAAGAATTACGTCGAATTCTGTTTTTTCAGCTGCTGCTGCTTCACCTGCACCTGCTGCTGCTACTGGAGCTGCTGCTACTGCTGCTTGAGCTGTTACGTCGAATTCTTCTTCGATTGCTTTTACTAGGTCAGATAGTTCTAGTACTGTAAGTTCTTTGATTTCTTCTAATAGGTTTGTTACTTTTTCGCTTGCCATTATTATATTCTCCTTTAATGTTTATATTTTATTATTCGCCTGCTTGTTCTTTTTTCTCACGTACCGCATCAAGAGCAATTGCAATCTTAGATACTGTGTTGTTAAGATCTCCTGCAAGTCTTCTGATTGGTGCTTGTAGTACGTTAGCTAGCATAGAGTGTAGTACATCTGTTGGTGGTAATGTAGCAATTGCCATCATTTGTTCACCAGTTTGGAAGTTTCCTTCAACAACTCCTGCCTTAAGAACTAATTTTTCTTTTTCTTCGTCGCCTTCTTTAGTGTAATCAACTGCTACTTTTGGTCCGTTAACTAAGTCTTCGTTTGAGAAGATTAGTGCGTTTGATCCCTTAAGTTCGTCAATGAGTTCTTCATATCCTAACTCTTGGAAGGCAAATCTCATCATTGTGTTCTTGTAAACTTTGTATTCAGCATTTTTTTCTCTGAACTTGTTACGTAGGTCTGTAATTTCTTTTACATCCATACGGTCAAATCCAACTAATGTTACTGATTGTGCGTTTTCGATTTTTTCTTTAATCTCGTTTACGACTTCTTGTTTAGCTGCTATAGCTTTCTCGCTCACTATTTCACCTCCTATAGGCTTTGGTAGGTATATAAAAATCCCCACATCAGGCAGATTAATCCTGCCTACATCGGTGGGGATGTAGATTCTTCTTCCCACCTATACGCAATAATTAAACATTTCTGTCTGCGTAGTCTTTGGTAGCCTGTTTATTTGACTTATTTATTATATCACAAAATAATTTTTTTGCAAATTTATTTTTCAACTAAATCCATAGCTCTTGCTGGAGATAATTTGATTCCAGGTCCCATAGTTGATGCAAGAGTAACTGATTTCATGTATTTACCCTTTGCAGCAGCTGGTCTTGCCTTTGCAACAGCTGTTAGTAAGCTTCTGATGTTTTCAGCTAGTTTTTCTTTTCCGAAAGATACTTTACCTGTTGGTACGTGGATAAGGTTAGCTTTGTCTGTTCTGTATTCTACCTTACCAGCTTTGATCTCTTCGATAGCTTTTTTAACATCTGGTGTAACAGTTCCAGTTTTTGGGTTTGGCATTAAGCCTTGTGGTCCAAGTACTCTACCAAGTCTTCCTACAACTGCCATCATGTCAGGGGTAGCTACTACAACGTCAAAGTCTAGCCATCCTTCGTTTTGGATCTTAGCTGCTAGATCTTCTCCACCTGCATAGTCAGCGCCTGCTGCTAGTGCTTCGTCGATTCTATCTTCTTTAACGAAAGCTAAAACCTTTTGAGTTTTACCAGTTCCATGAGGAAGGATTACTGTTCCTCTTACTTGTTGGTCAGCGTGTCTGCTATCTACTCCAAGTGAGAAGTGTAATTCTACTGTTTCGTCAAACTTAGCACTTGCTGTTTTTTCAATTATATCTAAAGCTTCGTCTAGTGTGTATTCTTTTGCTGAATCGAAAGATTTTTTCGCTTCAATATATCTTTTTCCTCTTTTAGCCATTTAATTCCTCCTGTGGTCTACGATTTATATCTCCCACTAATCTTCTACAGTAACTCCCATACTTCTTGCTGTTCCAGCTATCATGCTTACAGCTGCTTCTAAGCTAGCTGCGTTAAGATCTTGCATTTTTGTCTTTGCAATTTCTTCAAGTTGGCTTCTCTTGATTGAACCAACCTTGTTCTTGTTTGGTTCTCCAGAACCTTTTTGAAGATTGATAGCTTTTTTGATTAATACTGGTGCTGGTGGTGTTTTTGTAATAAAGTCAAATGTCCTATCCGCATAAATAGTCATTTCTACCGGTATAATCATTCCAGCTTGGTCTGCTGTCTTTGAATTAAATGCTTGCACGAATTCCATAATATTGATTCCGTGTGGTCCGAGTGCTGTACCTACTGGTGGTGCTGGAGATGCAGCTCCTGCTGGTACTTGTAGTTTTACTAATGCTTTTACTTCTTTATCTGCCATTTTTACCTCCTTGTGGTTTTGCGGGCCAAGCCCTCCCACTAACTTCGACAGTTACTAAATAGTTTCGATATCTGTAAAATCTAGATCTATAAGGGTATCTCTACCAAACATATCTACAAAAGCTTTGATAGAGCCTTTTTCCTTATCAACTTCTTCAACCTTAGCTACGAATCCTTCAAACGGACCGCTTATGATATTTACATCATCGCCAACATTGACATTGATATTAAGGATAGGCGCCTCATCCTTAACTCCGAACTTTCTAACTTCTGCTGGAGTTAGAGCAACTGGTTTTCCGTCTGGTCCTACAAATCCTGTAACACCTTGGGTATTTCTGATGATATACCAGCTTTTGTTAGTGATATTCATCTTAACCATTACATATCCTGGAAATAGCTTTCTAGTTTTTACCTTCTTAGTATCATTTTTTACTTCAACATACTCTTCTGTTGGCACTGTAACTTCTAAGATATCAGGGTTTTGTTCATTGTCAATCATCATTTGTATCTTGTCGTTGACTCTGTTTTCATAGCCTGTATAGGTATGCACTACATACCATCTGGCATTTTCCTTGATAGCTTCTAAGTCTCTATCCTTAGATTCTTCTGTTGAAATTTCTTTATCTTTTGATAAATTTTCTTCTTCTTTGTTTTCTGAGAAATCGTAAGAATCTGTCATTTCACACCTACATTATGATTTGAAGTAGGGCTTGGAATACTTGATCAAGTAGCCAAATTGCCAAAGCTGTTATCGCTGAGATTGCAATTACTATCCAAGAATACTCAAATGCGGTCTTCTTTGTCGGCCATTGAATCTTCTTAAATTCTCTTGATACGCCAGAAAAGAAAGAATCCTTTTTCTTAGCCATATATGCTCCTACTTTGTTTCTCTGTGAACAGTGTGTTTTTTACAGAATGGGCAATATTTCTTTAGCTCTAATCTTTCGCTATGATGTTTTTTGTTTTTTGTTGTATCATAGTTTCTGTTTTTGCATTCTGTACATTCCATTTTTACTTTATCTGCCATAAAACACCTCCTATAAATTTATACGGATACTTCCATACAGGGTATGATAATACCACTATTAGGCAGTTTTGTCAAAGATTTTTATTGGTTTTGTGAAAGTTTTTCGTAGAATTTTTTCCTTCTTTCTATAAGAAACTTTCTCATATCCTCTATGTCATGGTTGGAAAAGCATTGGTCTTCATAATCTAATAAGATATCTTCTATATCCTCTAGCTCAAAAACCCCCTCGTCATACATCTTTCCCAAAAGCTCTTCGTCCTTGTCATAGTAGAGTTTGGGAGGATAATCTATAAGCTTTGATGTATCTACTGTTATGAATGACTCCTTGGCATAAACTTTATTTCCAACGACGAGAACAGCTTCTCTTATATCTATTTCTCTTCCCGTCCTAAAATCCTTCATTATATACTTAGACCCAAATCCGTAATTTTGTCTACGATTTCATTTACAGAACTTTCTGCAATCTCATCTGTCTCAGCTTCTACCATAACTCTAATTAGTGGCTCGGTTCCGCTTTTTCTGACCAAGACCCTACCGCTATCTTGTAATTTATCTTCTACTTCTTTGATTTTTTCTTGGACTTCTTTGTTTCCTAGGGTTTCTTCCTTATCTTTTACTTTAACATTGACAAGCTTTTGTGGATAGATTTTTAAGTCTCTTCTTAGGCTTGCTATGTCAGTTTTTTCTTCAATCATTGCTTCCATTAACTTAAGAGATGTTAATATTCCATCACCTGTATTGGCAAACTTCTTATAAATGATGTGGCCTGATTGCTCTCCACCTAGTTCGTAGCCATTTTCATCCATACAAGCATGAACGTATTTATCACCTACATCAGTTTTAACATAGTCGATTCCCAATTCATCGAAAGCCTTGTATAAACCAATATTACTCATCACTGTAGTTACAACAGTGTTAGAGTTTAGCGCGCCTTCTTTTTTCATGTGTTTGGCAGATATATAAAGGATAGAATCACCATCGATTACTTCTCCCTTATTATCTACTGCTATACATCTATCAGCATCTCCGTCAAAGGCAAAGCCTATGTCAAGTTTGTTGTCTACTACGAATTTTTGGAGATTTTCTATATGGGTTGAGCCTGCATCCTTGTTGATATTAAAGCCATTAGGATCAGCATTTATTACAAAAGTATCTGCTCCTAGGGCGTCATAGACGGGTTTAGCTATAGTAAAGCTTGCCCCATTTGCACAGTCAAGTCCCACCTTGATTCCTTCAAAAGATCTGGTCACAGTTTGGATAAGATAGGCAATATATCTATTTCTTCCTCCAATAAAGTCTACAGTTCTTCCTATATTTTCATCAACTGCAAGATCAATATCTTCGATATCGCTATCTATATATTTTTCTAGCTCTTCTAGGAAAGAATCTTCCATCTTCTCCCCTTCGCTGTTTATAATCTTAATCCCATTGTCATAGTAAGGATTGTGGCTTGCTGTAATCATGATCCCACAATCGAAGTCTTCTGTCTTTGTTATATAAGAAACAGAAGGCGTTGGTGTTACGTGCATGAGGTGGGCGTTTGAACCTGATGAAGTAATTCCTGCAGAAAGAGCAGCCTCATACATATAAGAACTTCTTCTTGTATCCTTACCTATAAGGATTTTTCCATTTCCATTTTTATTTTTCGAGAAATAATCTCCAATAAATCTTCCTATTTTAAAAGCATGGTATACATTAAGGGACTTGTTAGCTTCTCCCCTAAATCCATCCGTACCAAAATATTTCATATATATCTCCTTTACACGCTTAAGTATATTGTTCGTAAATATTATACCCTTTCGATAAATAAGAAAAAATTTGGGTAGCTATTATATAAGGAGGAATAGATGAGTTTTAAGAATTTAAATAATGAAAAATTATATATAAATGGAGAATATATCGAAAGTAAGTCCAATGAATGGATTGAAGTTGAAAATCCTGCAACAGGAGAGATAATAGGAAAAGTGCCTAAGGCTACTGCTAGCGAGATAAATCTCGCATGTGATGCTGCATATGAAGCCTTTAAGGGATTTTCCAAGACTAGTCTTGAGGAAAGAATTTCTTATATTGAAAAGTTTAAGAACTGGCTAATAGATCATGAAGATGAGATTATGGATACAATCCTTAAAGAGCTTGGAGTTCCTATAAAAATCGCAAAGCCTGGTCAGTTTGATAAGCAAATCCAAAGGATAGATACTTTTATAGACCAAGCAAGATTAATAGATTATAAAATCGAAATGAATGGAGGATTTGTAAGAATGGAGCCAATCGGAGTTGTAGCAAGCCTTACTCCTTGGAACTATCCTCTAGGTCAAATCATAATGAAGATTATTCCTGCAATACTTATGGCTTGCCCTGTAGTAGAAAAGCCAGCTTCAGATACACCTCTTACTGCATATTTCGTAGCCAAGTCCTTCGATGAGATAGGTCTTCCTAAGGGAGTCTTCAATCTTATAACAGGATCTGGTGCCGAAGTTGGAGATATACTAAACACAAACCCTCATGTAGCTATGGTCTCCTACACAGGAAGCCTTGCCGGTGGATCAGCTTCTGCCAAAAACGCTATGGATACTGCAAAGAAGGTAGTCCTAGAGCTTGGCGGAAAGTCTCCTGGGGTATTTGTTAGAGGTTGTAATAAAGAAGACGGAGTTAAGCAAGTTCTCGACAGAGTCTATCTTAATGTAGGTCAAACCTGCTCTTGCCTATCTAGGGCTATAATAACAGAAGATATCTACGACGAGGTCCTAGAAGAATTTCTAAAGCAATATGACAATTATCCAGTGGGAAATCCAGAAGATGAGTCTACTGTTGTAGGAACACTTTCAAGTCAGAAGCAATTTGATAAGGTTAAATCCTATATCGAAGAAGGCCTTAAAGAAGGTGCACATCTTCTAAGAGGAGAAGTCCCTCAAGAAAGCGAAGTAGGCTATTATGTAAAACCTGCAATATTTACTGATGTTAAGCCAGGTATGAAAATCCACGATGAGGAAATCTTTGGTCCAGTTCTTTCTATAATTAAAGTTAAGGATAAGAATGAAGCAATTGAGGTCGCTAATGCAGTAGACTTCGGCCTATCTTCAGCAGTTTTCGGAAATGAAAAAGAAGCATTGGAGATAGCCTATGAAATAAAGGCTGGAGATGTCTATGTCAACTCCTTTGGAGGAAGCCCAGAACTTCCATTTGGAGGTTACAAACAATCAGGAGTCGGCAGAGAAGGTGGACGATTTGGACTAATGGAATATCTAGAGCCTAAATCAATCCATACAGCTTAGTTACAAGGGAGGGTTTCATCCCTCTTTTTTATTTGCTATAATTAAAGTATGAAGAAATTAGATTACCTACCAAGAACAAATATAAAAATGATACATGTCGATAGGTCTTACTCCTTTGGAGTGGACTCCATAATACTGGGAGATTTCGCAAGGATGAAGAAAGGTAAAACAGCCCTTGATATAGGAGCAGGCTCTGGTGTCCTTTCTTTTCTAACAAACTCCCTCTATCAGCTTAAGAAAGTCTATTCAGTCGAGATCCAAAAGGATAAGGCAGATCTTTTAAGAGAAAATATAGGCTTAAATAATATAGAAAATATCGATCTTATCAACGAGGACCTAAATAATATTGACTTTAAGGAAAATTCTCTTGATTATATAATTACCAACCCACCCTACTATAAAATTACCGACAATATAAGAAATAAGGAAGAGGAGTTTCTTATATCTAGGCAGGAAAAATACTTGAAGCTCGAAGATATCTTCGCCTTTTCTAACAAGACCCTCAAGGATAAGGGAAAGCTTTTTATGATTCACAAACCTGAGAGGATGGTAGAGATTTTCAATAAGTCGGGCAATCTCAAGCCTAAGAGGGTTCGTTTTGTAGAATCAAGGGTATACGAAAAACCCCAGTTTATCCTAGTAGAATTTGTAAAAAACGCAAGGGATGGGCTAAAGATAGAGGATCCTTTAGTCATATATGAAGGAAGTTCCTATTCAAAAGAAATGAAACAAATAAATGATTTGGACTAAGGAGGTTTTATGGATTATCAAATATATTTTGTACCTACACCAATTGGAAATCTGGAGGATATGACTATTAGGGCCATTAATGTCCTTAAGGAAGTGGATGTGATAGCTTGTGAAGATACAAGGGAATCGAGAAAGCTTTTAAACTACTACGACATAGATAAGCCCCTCACCTCCTATCATAAGTTTAACGAATCAGCCAAGTCTATAGATATTATAGAAGAAATAAAAAAAGGGAAGACCTACGCTGTAATTACCGACCAAGGTATGCCAGGTATATCTGATCCAGGCCATATACTCATCAAAAAATGTATAGAAGAAGATATTACCTACACCATTCTTCCTGGAGCAAGTGCCATAATCACAGCCCTTGTTGGGTCAGGCCTAGATAATGACAAGTTTTCCTATTATGGCTTTATACCAAAAAAGTCAGCTGATAGGAAAATATTTTATGAAAACCTAAAAAATGAAGAAAAGACCTCTATTATCCTAGATACTCCTCACAATTTTGAAAAGACCCTAGCTGATTTTAAGGAACTTTTCCCTAGGAGGAAACTTGCTATCGCAAGAGAGCTTACAAAAAAGTTTGAAGAATATAGACAAAGTCTAATCTCTGATATAGATATAGAAGATGTGACCTTGAAGGGAGAGTTTGTTCTAATACTTGAAGGAGGAGAAAGGAAAGAAGAATCTATCGAATCCTACAAGGATGAAATACTAAAATCTATAGAAGAAGGCAAACGCACCAAGGAAATCGTAAAAGAAATCAAGAAAAAATCAAACCTTGGCAAAAACGAAATCTATGACTATGTTTTGGAGCTAAGTAAATGAGAAGAAAAGATAGAGAAAAAGATAAGACTTTTGCCCTAGGGATAATCGATAAAGTAAGTTTTGGCGTAATGACAATTGTTGATGATGGCTACTCTATCCCCCTTAGCTTTGCGAGAGACGGAGATTACCTTTACTTTCACGGGGCAAAAATAGGAGAAAAGAACAGACTCTTAGAAAAAGAAAACCATGTAAGAATAGTCTTTGTAGGAGATAATTACCTGCCCGATCCAATTAGGCAAGAAGAAATCATGAAGGAGCCAAAAAAGCTCGCTAAGCTTTTTACCTTAAAATACGAGTCGGCAATAGTTGAGGGGACTTGCTCTCTAATAGAAGATAAAAAAGAAAGAGACCTGGCCCTTACCCTCATATGTAAGAAATTCTACCCAGATCTAGATGATTATATAAAAATGGCTGTCGATATGAATGGTGATATTACTGCTTGTTATAAAATAAAAATAGAAGAAATTAGCGGAAAATCAAATATAAATTAGGGGACTTTCGTCCCCTCAGACTGTAGACAAAGTAGATGAAAAACACAAATTCGTCTACTTTTTCTATGCGGCAAACGCTTAAATCAAGCCATCTTTGGGTATAAATATACTAAAGATGGAGGAAGTTATGCT
>NZ_JALEIL010000052.1 GCF_022770135.1 Anaerococcus sp.
CGGTAGAGCAGGTCGAGATAAGTTAAAAGGAAGGGTTATAATTCAAACATATAGGCCAGATAATTTTGTAATTCAGGCAGCGAAGAACAATGATTACGAAGTTTTCTATGAAAATGAACTAAAACTTAGGAGAGCCTTTAATTACCCACCCTATAAGAATATCTTGACCATAAGGGTAGTCAATGAATCGAGGCTAAAAACCATAGACATTTCCAAGAAACTTTTTAAGGATATTTCTAAGTTGCTTAATAATACTAGTATTGAGCTGATAGGACCTAATCCATGTAAAATTGCAAGAATTAACAATAAGTTTAGGTATAATATATTAATAAAAGTTGACGATAATGGGCTAAATGATGTTATTGATATTATTAATAGATTAAGGATTAAATATATCAATGAATATAAAGATACAAGTTTCATACCTGCCCTAAATCCAACGAATATTAATTAAGGAGTTAAGATGTTTGATTTTTTTAAAAGAAAGAAGAACAAAGAAGAAATTAAAGAAGAACAAGAAATAGAAGAAGACTCAGAAGTTATCGAATCATCTCAATCATATAAAGAGGTTGAAGAATTTGTAGAAGAAAAAGAAATAGATGAATCTAGGTATCATTCCTATGAAAATGAGACAGATAGTGATAATGAAACAGAATTTATCGACGATAATCTTGATAGCTTAAATGAAGCGGAGGAAGTAGATATTGATAATAGTGAATCATTAGACAATGAGGATGTTGGATTTTTTGCAAAGATCAAAAAAGGTTTAACTAAAACTCGTGATCAGTTTAGTCAAGGTCTAACAAATCTATTCACTAGAAACGTCAAAATAGATGATGATTTGTATGATGAATTGGAAGAAATTCTCATATCAGCAGACATTGGAATGACATCTACCGTAGAGATTGTAGATGAGCTTAGAGATGAAATTAAGAAAAGAAGTATCAAAGAAGCTGACCAGATATATCCAGTATTAAAGGAAATAATGACAGAAAAATTAGATGAGAAAAATTTGGATAATAATCTAAATATCGAGAAGAATAATTTATCAGTAATCCTCGTTATTGGAGTTAATGGAGTAGGAAAGACAACGACTATCGGTAAACTAGCATATAATCTCAAAAATGAAGGGAAAAATGTAATGCTTGCAGCTGCTGATACTTTTAGGGCAGCAGCCATAGAACAATTGGGAGAATGGGCTGAGAAGTCTGATTTAGAAATGATCTCACACAAAGAGGGTTCTGATCCATCTGCGGTTATATTTGATGCTATAAAATCAGCTAAAGCCAAAAATGCCGATGTTTTAATTTGCGATACAGCAGGACGTCTTCATAACAAGAAAAACTTAATGAAAGAGTTAGAAAAAATTAATAAAACTATAGATACGCACGCTAAGGGAGCTAGTAGAGATAATCTATTAGTTCTTGATGCAACTACTGGCCAAAACGCAGTAAGCCAGTTAAGAGAATTTAAAAATGTTACAGACATATCAGGACTTATTCTTACTAAACTAGATGGAACAGCCAAGGGAGGGGTAATTTTTCCTCTACAAGTTGAGCTGGAAGTACCGGTTAAATATATTGGAGTTGGTGAAGGAATAAATGATTTAGAGAAATTTGAATCCAAAACATTTGTAGAAGCTATGTTTTAATCTTGAAAGCTTAGAAATAAGGGGTATCATTAAGAAGTACTACGAGTAAACACATCTTTGGATGGTAATTTCGTTGCCTTTTTAGGTTAAATTATCAGCAGAAGAAGATGGAAGAATAAACGGAGGTAATTTTATGGCAGTAGTTTCAATGAAAAAGTTATTAGAAGCAGGTGTACACTTTGGTCACCAAACTAGAAGATGGAATCCTAAAATGGCTAAATACATCTTCACAGAAAGAAATGGAATCTATATTATAGATCTACAAAAAACAGCAGTTCAAATCGAAGAAGCTTACGCACAAGTTAGAGATATCGTAGCTGACGGTGGTAGAGTGTTATTTGTAGGTACAAAGAAACAAGCTCAAGATTCTATTGAACAAGAAGCAAAGAGAAGTGGTCAATTCTACGTATCTAACAGATGGTTAGGTGGAATGCTTACAAACTTCAAGACAATTA